>NZ_CVTK01000002.1:0-31569 GCF_900004785.1 Pseudomonas sp. 28 E 9
CTCTTGCCCCACCACTCGGCACCTCGCTTAGGCTCGGTGTGCCCGATCGAAGGCTTGAATCCGTGGGCCGCCGCAATGGGCCATCCATGGCCCAATGCGGCTAACCCGGCGTCCTGCCGGGTTGCCCACGGATTCAAGCCTGCGTTCGGCCAGCGTGGTTTGACGGGGCGCTTAAGATCAAAAGCAGATCAAGATCAAGATCACGAGCGACTCGCTTCGCATCGTGGTTACGGTTGGGCGCTGTGGGGTAGCCGCAGGCGTGTCAGCTGTCACGTTTAAGCCTCTGCAAATCCGAACGAACGTCCTCAACTTGACACAGTCTGATATTAGGCCCGAGCACGGGTAGCCGCACAGACCTGCCAAGTCAATGAAATATTGGGATTTTCTGATGTGCGCAAAAAACGCCCGATCTGACTGCAGGCCTTGTAGTCCGTGGCTTTCAGCCATGAAAAAAGGCTCTGTTCACAAGGTTATCCACAATTTGTGTGGATAACCTTTCTGTCGTATGGAACTGGAGTGACACATGAAACCACCCTTCAATTTCACCCGCTTCCTGCCTATAGCCGCACGCTTGCTGGGGCGTGGCCGTCTGCCAACCCTGCTGTTTGCTGTCGCGGCCAAAGGCTCGAGCCAGGGCAATCGGTTGGGCCAGCTCAAGGATGACCTCAAGTTGCTTCAGGCCCTGTGCCTGGCCTACTGGCGCGGCGAGTATCGGGCGATCAGCCCCAAGGCGTTGATTTCGGTGGTGGCGGGGCTGATGTACTTCCTCAGTCCGATTGACGCGATTCCGGATTTTATTCCCATGTTCGGTATGTTCGACGACATCGCCGTGCTGGCCTGGGTTATGAAGACCCTGAGCGGGGAGCTCAGCGCGTTTCGCGCCTGGCGCGATGCGCAACGCCCGGAAAAGCTGGCCGTGGTCGAACGTCTGCCGGCTACACCTGAGCTGCTCGCCCAGGAAAACCCACAAAAAAACTGATGCTTTGGGCTATCCCCTGCGACCTCCATGGCTGTTAGGATTACACTTCCAAGGAAGGAGTAAGGAAATTACTTACTTGGTAAGTGTTTTTATCCTACGGGGCAGTCATGGATATCCAGATCATTTCACGTAATGGCGAACCCGAATATGCGGTGTTGCCATGGGACCAGTACCAGGCGCTGCTAAAAGCGGCCGGTCAGCAACAGCCCACACTGGCTTCTTCCCCTGCCACACCGATTGCTCCCGACCAGGACGTGCACCCGCTCGCAGCCCTGCGTGGCCTGCGTGAAGCCAAGGGCCTGGCGATCGAAACCCTGGCGCGCACAGTGGGTATCAGCCCCTCGTATCTTGGTTTGATCGAAAGTGGTGAACGCCAGCCGGATGCCGCCATTCGCCGCAGTCTGGCCTGGGAATTGGGCGTTGCAGGTTGGAGGGATGAATCTTGAGCCTACGTATCAGCCGTCAACATTGGGATGGCTTACTCAACGAACTGGACCAGGCGCGTCGCCAGCGCCATCTGCTGACCTACCGTGCGCTGCTTGAGCGCCTGCAATTCCCGACGCCGGCGATGCAGACCCTGGCCGCCGCCCTGGAGCACCTGGCGGCGCTGGACGCCAAAGCCGAGCAGCCGCTGCGCAGTTCCCTGGTGATCAGCCAGGGTGCCAGCCGCCTGCCGCGCACGGGGTTCTTTGAATGCGTGGAGCGCCTTGGGCGTTTCAGCGGGCCCTCCGACGGTGTGGCCGCCGCTTCCTGGCACGCTTCGGAGGTGGTGCGGGTGTTCGAGTACGAATATCCCGAATCCGCCGAGGCCTAAGCCGGCAGCAGGTCCAGGCTGTCGATCACATGGATGCTGTAGCCGACGATGTCCTTGGCCTGGTGCTTGGCCTGCGACGCCAGCTCCGCCAACTGGCTGGCATCGAGTTGTGCACAGGCCTGTGGATACAAATGCACCACGCCAATCGACAGTGAAAGCAAGGCGAATTCCTGGCGCACGCCCTGGCGGTTGAGTGCGGTGAAGCAGCCGGCGTCGAGGTGCTCGGCGCGGTAGAAGCGTCGGCATTGGGTGTGAAAGTCGTCCAGCAGTTGATTGAGCCGTTTGCGCCAGTCCTGTGGGCCCAGTACCAGCAGAAAGTCATCACCACCGATGTGCCCGACAAAGTCGCGGCTGGGATCGACCCGGTCGTTCAGGCACTGCGCCAGGCACAACAGCACCTCATCCCCGCGCCCATAACCATAGATATCGTTGAACGGCTTGAAGCTGTCGATATCCACATAGCAGATCACCGATTCACGCTGTTGCTGCAGCAGGCGCGTCAGGCACTGCTGGATCGGCACGTTGCCCGGTAGCAGGGTGAGCGGGTTGGCGTAGCGCGCCTGCTGGATTTTCAGTTCGGTGATCAGTTTGAGCACATCGATGACCCGTCCCAGGCCCAGATAGTCGCCATTCAATGTAATGATGAAATCTTCTTCGATGCGTTGCCGCGCACGGCTGGTGAGCAAGCGGCTGACCTGTTGCAGGGACTGGCTCAACTCCACGGCCAGAAAGTCATCGCTCATCAGGCGGCTGATCGGCTTGCGAGCGAACAGGTCGGTCGCGAAGGGTTTGAGCAGCGCGTCCGACAGCGAGTGTCGATGCACGATGCCCACCGGGTGGTTGCGGGCATCGAGCACCGCCAGTGAGTTCAGGTTGGCCTGGCGACGGAATGCTTCGAGCACCTGGGCGGTTGCCGTGTCTTGATCCACCGCCGGCTGTTCAATGAGCAGCGCGCTGAGGTCACTGGCTTCTTCATTCAGGGCGATATTGGCGTGGTCCGGCTTGGGCAGCATCAAGCGTGCTTCCTGCGGTGGATGCTCCTGAGGCCGGCAGAGCAGGTAGCCCTGGACCAGGTCCACGCCCATTTCCGTCAACACCGCCAACTCTTCCGGCAGTTCAATGCCTTCAGCGATCACCTGGGCCCGGGAGGCCTTGGCGATCTGCATGATCGAGCCGACAAATTCGCGTTTGAGCGCGTCCTGATGGATGCCGTCGATAAAGTGGCGGTCGATCTTCACATAATCCGGGCGTAGCTCCGACCACAACCGCAGGCTGGAGTAACCGGCGCCCAGGTCATCCAGGGCAATGGCAAAGCCCATGTCGCGATAGTGATGCAACGCGGTCTGCAACAGCTTGAAGTCATCGGTGGGCGTCTGCTCGGTGAGTTCGATCACCACCTGGCTGGGGGGAATACCGAACTCGCGCAGCAATTGCAGGGTGCGCCCCGGTTGGTGGGCGGTCTCCACCAGGGATTCCGGTGAGATATTGAGAAACAGCTTGCCCGGCAGCTTCTGCTCGCTGAAGCGCCGGCAGGCACTCTCACGGCAGGCCATTTCCAGTTCGCTCAGGCGCCCGGCATGGCTGGCGATGGAGAACAGGGCGACGGGGGAGTGCAACGGGCTGTTGGACGGGCCGCGACTGAGGGCCTCGTAGCCGAGGATGCGGCGTTCAGACAGGCAAATGATCGGTTGGAACAGGCTGTGCAAACTGCGTTGAGCCAGGATAGAGCCCAATGCATCCAGCTGTTCGGTCATGGTCATGGCACTCTCGATCGAAAAAAAAGGACCGCAGGCTTGAAACCTGCGGTCCTTATATTTCACGACAGAATGATGTCTATATGATGACACTCCAGGGAGCGATCACATTAAATTGACATCATTTACTGCTTGGCTACCTGCTTGGTGATTTTCAGGTAGTCCAGCAGGATGCGACCGGTCTCGGCCAGATAGGCGTCGTCTTCCGGCTTGGTTTTTTCCGCCTCGGTCGGCAGCGCATCTTCATCTTCTTTCTTCAGTTCCTTGAGCGGGTCCTCGCCCTTGGCCTTGCGGCGCACGTTTTCCAGCACCAGTTGTTGATTCTCGATGTCGGCGTGCTGCTTGCGACGGTCCGCTTCGTTGAGGCTGACGGTTTTCTCTTCCATCAACTTCTTGGCCAGGGCCAGCTTGTCGCGGATGAAGACGAACTCGGCGTCCTTGGCGGAGCGCGTGTCGTGGTCAGCTTTCAGCTGTGCCAGGAACGGCTTGAACGGGTCGGATGCCGGCTTGATCGCAGGGCGGATGGTGTCCCACGGCATGGCTTCGGGCAGGGCGCTCTCGCCGATTTCCTTGGTGTCGATGATCGACGGGAAGTCGATGTCCGGCAGTACGCCCTGATGCTGGGTGCTCTGCCCGGACACCCGGTAGAACTTGGCCAGGGTCAGCTTGAGTTCACCGTGGTTCAGCGGCTGGATGGTCTGCACGGTGCCCTTGCCGAAGGTCTGGCCACCGATGATCAGCGCACGGTGGTAGTCCTGCATGGCGCCGGCGAAGATCTCCGAGGCCGAGGCCGAGAGACGGTTGACCAGCAACGCCATCGGGCCTTTGTAGAAGGCGCCCGGGTTCTCGTCTTCGAGTACGTCGACACGGCCGTCGGCATTGCGCACCAACACGGTCGGGCCCTTGTCGATGAACAGGCTGGTCAGCTCGGTGGCTTCCTGCAGGGAACCGCCGCCGTTGTTGCGCAGGTCGATGACCACGCCGTCGACTTTTTCCTTCTGCAGCTCAGTCAGGATTTTCTTCACGTCGCGGGTGGTGGACTTGTAGTCCGGGTCACCGGCGCGGAAGGCCTTGAAGTCCAGGTAGAAGGCCGGGATTTCAATCACGCCCAGCTTGTAGTCCTTGCCATCCTGCTTGAGGTTGAGGACTTTCTTCTGCACGGCCTGGTCTTCGAGCTTCACCGCTTCACGGGTGATGGACACGATCTTGCTGGTCTGGTCGTTGGGTGCATTGGTGTGCGGAATCACTTCCAGGCGCACCACGCTGCCCTTGGGCCCACGGATCAGCTTGACCACTTCGTCCAGGCGCCAGCCGACCACATCAACCATCTCTTTGTCGGCCTGGGCCACGCCGATGATCTTGTCGGCCGGGGCGACCTGCTTGGTCTTGTCCGCCGGACCTGCCGGCACCAAGCGCACGATCTTGACCTGGTCATTGTCGCTTTGCAGGACGGCACCGATGCCTTCCAGGGACAGACTCATGTTGATATCAAAATTTTCCGCGTTATCTGGCGACAGATAATTGGTGTGCGGGTCGTAGGACATCGCGAAAGTGTTGATGTAAGCCTGGAAGATATCTTCGGCACGGGTCTGGTCCAGGCGCGCCAGCTGATTCTTGTAGCGCTTGGTCAACAGCTCCTGGATGGCCTTGGGCTCTTTGCCGGCGATCTTCAGGCGCAGCACTTCGTCCTTGACGCGTTTGCGCCACAGGTCGTCGAGCGCGGCGGTGCTGGTCAGCCAAGGGGCGTCCTTGCGGTCCACCAGAAGGGTTTCCTTCTCGGTGAAATCGAGCTTGTCGATGCCTTTGTTCAACTCACCCAGGGCGAAGTCCAGACGCGCTTTGACGCGGTCCAGGTAACGCTTGTAGATGGTGAAACCGGGCTGCAGGTCGCCGCTTTTGAGGAGGTCGTCGAACTGGGTCTTCCACTTGTCGAACTCAGTGATATCACTGGCCAGGAAGTAGCTGCGCGACGGGTCCAGCAGCTTGAGGTAGCTGTCGTAGATGATCACCGAGCGCGCGTCGTCCAGCGGCGGCTTGCTGTAGTGATGGCGCTTGAGCAACTCGACGACGTTAAGGCTGGCAATCACCTCATCGCGATCAGGCTGAAGGTTGTCCCAGCTATTGGCTGCGAACGTATTGGTCGACATCGACGCGAAGCCGAGACCAATGAAAAAAGCGAGGGCGGTGCTGGGGAACAGATGCTTCATGCTGATTCGACGCGGGGGCAATTGATAACGCATATTAGGCCGTCTTTGAGGGAGCCGGTTCCATATGGTCCGGTCGCATAATGCAAAAAGCCCGACGCTACTGCAACGGGCTCAGTCCGGACTCACTATGGAGGCACTGTGAGAGCATTGCAAGGCGTCGAGGGTCATGTCGAGCGGTGTAAGAGCTCGGTCCTACCTGCAATGTAGGTCAAGTTCGCGTTCGCGTGGCGGAAGCGGGTGCTCATCGCAGAGTTGTAACAGTACCCATGTGGGAGGGGGCTTGCCCCCGATAGCGGTATGTCAGTGAAGAATGTTTCATCTGATCCACCGCCATCGGGGGCAAGCCCCCTCCCACATGGGGATCTTCTACAGGGAGAACTCCGTGGGTTCAGGTCCAGTGGTGAATCGGCCAGCCGGCCTGTTCGGCGTGGGCCCGCAATACCGGGTCGGGGTTGACCACCTGTGGATGATCCACCTTCAGCAATAACGGCAGGTCATTGCGCGAATCCGAATAGAAACAGGCCCCTTCCAGGGTTTCGCCTTCCTGCTCAAGCCATTGCAGCAAGCGCGTGATCTTGCCTTCGCGGTAAGTCAGCACGCCCTCGGTCTGGCCGCTGTACACCCCGTGGCTGACCTCCAGCTCGATGCCCAGCACTTCGTCGATGCCGATGCGCGCCGCAATCGGCGTGACCAGGTGCGTGCCCGAAGCGGAGATCACCAGGATCCGGTCACCATTGGCGCGGTGTCGGGCGATGGTTTTGGTCGCGTCGCTGTAGATCAGCGGCTCGATCACGTCCTCGACCCAGGGTTCCACCAGGTGTTCGATCTCTTGCGGGGTGCGGCCGATCATCGGCTCCAGGCTGAAATCCATGAAGTCCTCCATGCGCAGCTCGCCTCGGCCGTAGGCCGCCATCAGCTCGTCGTTCCTGCGCATGAATGACTCAGGGTCGACCCAGCCCAGGCGGCCCATCTGCGCGCTCCACAAGGTGGCGCAGTCGCCATGGATCAGGGTGTCGTCCAGATCAAAAATTACCAATGCCATCCGAAATGCTCTCTCATTCAGTCATTGCCCGTCAGGCTACTTCACACAGCGCGCTGGGGTCGATGGAAAGTGCCAGGCGCTGGCCATCCGGATGCAGGTCGTCGGCAGAGCGGTTCAGCACATCCACCACCAACTCCACGCCACGGGCTTCGATACGATAGCGAATCACGTTGCCCAGCAGGCTGTGGCTGCGCACCAGCGCGTCAAGGTCGCCGTTACGGCTCAGTTCGATGGCTTCGGGGCGGATCGCGATGCGCCCACTGATCGGCCGTTGCAGCAGTTGGCTGGCCTTGTCGGCATCCAGCAGGTTGTAGTTGCCGATAAACCCGGCGGCGAACACATCCACCGGCGCAGTGTAGAGGGTCTCGGCATCGCCGCTCTGTACGATTCTGCCCTGATTCATCAGGAAGATGCGGTCCGACATGGTCAGGGCTTCCTCCTGGTCATGGGTGACGAAGATGGTGGTCAAGCCGAGTTCGCGCTGGATCTGGCGGATCTGCTCGCGCAGGTGCTTGCGAATCCGTGCATCCAGCGCCGACAGCGGCTCATCCAGCAGCAACAGGCGCGGGCGGGTCACCAATGAGCGGGCGAGGGCGACGCGCTGGCACTGGCCGCCGGACATCTGGTGCGGGTATCGGCCGGCCAGGTCCTTGAGCTCGACCAATTGCAGTACCTCCTGCACCCGCGTGTGACAGTCGTCGGCGTTGACCTTCTGCATGCGCAGGCCGAAGGCGACGTTCTGTTCCACGGTCATGTTGGGGAACAGCGCGTAGCTCTGGAACACCATGCCGATATGCCGTTTCTGAGGGCTTAGCGGGACGATGTCCTGACCATCGAGCAGAATTTTCCCACTGTCCACCGAGGTCAGACCGGCGATGCAGCGCAGCAAGGTCGACTTGCCGCAACCGGACGGGCCGAGCAGGGTGACAAACTCACCCTTGGCGATTTCGCAGTTGATATCGCTGAATACCGGGGTGCCGGTATAGCTCTTTTGCAGGTGTTGGACGCTGACGAAGCTCATTGGCTTTTGTCCTTGTTCAAGATATTGGCGGCCCAGGTCAGCACCAGCACAAAGAAGAAATAGGAGATCACGACGGCACTGGTGAAATGGCCGCTGCTGTTGCGCATGTTGTTGAGGTACACCTGCAGGGTTTCATAGCGGGTGCCGACCAGGATGTTGGCGAACACGAACTCACCGAACAGGAATGAGAACGACAGCAGCAGCGCCACCATCAGGCCTTTGCGCAGATTGGGCAGCACGACCAGGATCGCCGCTTGCCAGGTGCTGGCGCCGAGCAGTTGCGAGGCGTCCATGAGGTCGCGCAGATTGATCGCCTGCAGGTTGTTGGTGATTGCGCGGTACATGAACGGCAGCGCCACGGTGAAGTAGCAACCGATCAGAATCCACGGCGTACCCACCATCGCCAGCGGCCCGGACCCGTACAGTTGCAGCAGCCCCACCGACGACACCACCGGCGGCACCGCGAACGGCAGCAGGATCAGGATGTTCATCAGCGCATCCAGCCTGGGGAAGTGGTAATGCACCACGAACAGCAGCGGCAGGATCAGCACCACCGACAGGATCAGCGCGCCCACGCACACCAGCAGCGATTGCCCGAAGGCCATCAGGAAGCGCGGGTCGCTCCATAGCTGCACATACCATTTCAGGCTGAAGCCGGCGGGCAGGATGGTGGCCGACCAACTGCTGGAGATCGAATAGACAAAGGTGCCTGCCAGCGGCAGTACCAGGATCAGGAACAGCACGTACACCACCACCCGATGGTAGAGGGACGCCGGGCCGGCATCAGCGCGAGACATGGTAGCTCCTCTTGAGCAGCAGTTGATGGACCACCGTGACCACGGTCATCAGCGCCACCAGCACCACGGCCAGGGCGCTGGCCATGTTCGGGTCCAGTGACACGTCACCGGAAACCAGCCCCGCGATGCGGATCGGCAGCACGTTGAAGTTGCCGGTGGTGAGGGCGTACACGGTGGCATAGGCGCCAAGGGCGTTGGCCAGCAGAATCACGAACGTGCCGAGCAGGGCGGGGGTCAGGACCGGCAAGCCGATGTGCCGCCAGAACTGCCAGCCATTGGCGCCGAGCAGGGCGGCCGATTCGCGCCAGTCTTCGCGCAGCGCGTCAAAGGCCGGGTACAGCAGCAGGACGCCGAGGGGGATCTGGAAGTAGGTGTAGAGGAGGATCAAACCGGTTTTGGAGTACAGGTTGAAGTCCTGGATGATCCCCGCCTGCTTGAGCATGATGGTAATGCTGCCGTTGAACCCCAGCAGGATAATGAACGCGAAAGCCAGGGGCACGCCGGCGAAGTTGCTGGTCATGTTGGCAAACGCCGTGACGAAATTGCGCAGCGGCGAATCGACCCGGCGCAGGGAGTAACTGCCCAGCGTGGCGATGATGATGCCGAAGACGCTGGAGTAGAAGCTGATCTCGAGGCTGAACTGGATCGCCTGCAGGTAGAACTTCGAACTGAATATGCGCGTGAAGTTTTCCAGGCTCCAACCGCTGTCTTCGGTTTGCAGGCTGTTGATCAGCACCCAGGCCAACGGCGCGATCTGGAACACGATAAAGAACAGCGCGAAGGGCGCCAGGCACAGTAAGGCCAGCCATTTGCCGCGAACCAAGCCACTCATTTGAGCAACTCCCGGCAGACCGGTTTGTCGTGCGGCACGCCGAGCAGTGCGCAGACGGTGCCGCACAGATCGGTCTGTTTCGGCGCGGCGGCGGCATCCAGGCTGAAGGCGTCGCCGAGTACAAACAGCGGCACTTCGCGCTCCTCCGGCAGCAGGCCGTTGTGGGAGCGGTCGTTGTTCATGCCGTGGTCGGCGGTGACCAGCACCTGGTAACCGGCGTCGAGCCAGCCTTGCAGGTAGTCGGCGAGAATAATGTCGGCCGAGCGTGCGCTGTTGCGGTACTGCGCAGTGTCGAGGCCGTGCTTGTGACCGGCGTCGTCGATGTTCATCGGGTGCACCAGCAGAAAGTCCGGCGCGTGCTTGAGGCGCAGGCTTTCGGCGTCGGCAAACAGGTGGGAGTCCGGGTAGTGGTCATTCCAGTAGAAATGCCCATGCTGGATCGCCAGCGCCGCATCGTCGGTATGACGATCACGGGCCGCGAGAAAGGGGGTGCGGTTATACAATTCGCTGACCCAATGGTAAGCCGCCGCTGCGGTGGTCAAGCCGGCACGGGTGGCGTAGTGGAAAATGCTGCGCTGGCTGGACAGGCGCGCGACGTTGTTGTGGACGATGCCGCTCTGGATCGGCGGCACACCGGTCAGGATGCATTCATACAACGGGCGGGACAGGGCGGGCAGTTCACATTCCAGTGTGTAGAAGGCTGCGCGTCCTGCGCCGACATAAGCCTGCAAGTGCCCCATGGCGTGCCGGGCGACCCCGGCGTTCAGGCCGTCGAGCACGACAAGGATGACAGGGTGCTTCATGGGGGCTGGGGCTCCGCGACAAAGATTGGACTTCACTCGATTTCCCGCTGGAAACCGGATTCAAGTGTGGGAATAGGCAAGCCCTGATGCCAGTCCGTTAAGCGTACACCGCCCTCTGTAGGAGCGAGCTTGCTCGCGAAAAACGTCAACGATAACGCGTGCCTTCTGAATGAACGCGGTGCCTGTGAGTTTTTCGCGAGCAAGCTCGCTCCTACAAAAAGCCCTAACTGACTGGCATCAGGGCAAGCCCCCTCCCACATTGGATCTCCAGTGGATCTCCAATGTGGGCTTAAACCCTCACTTCATTTCGACAATCACCTGCTCGTTCCACAGCTGCGGCAGTTTCTTGGATGTCGCTTCCCAGGCATCGGCATCCTTGATCGGCTGCGGGTTGGCCTTGGTGTATTGCTCACCCGGGATCAGGTTTTTGGCGATGTCAGCCGGCAGTTTCAGGTCGGTCTCGGCGCGGATCGGACGGGCATTGCCTTTGGCCAGGTTGAGTTGGCCGGCATCGCTGAAGATGTATTCGCGCGTCAGCTTGGCGGCGTTCGGGTGCTTGGCGTACTTGTTGATGATGGTGGTGTAGCCGGACTTCACCGAGCCATCCGATGGGATCAGCACCACGTAGTCATCCGGGTTGGCCATCTTGGCCTTGTAGCTCAGGCCGTTGAAGTCCCAGACGATACCCACTTCGACTTCGCCTTTTTCCAGGGTGGCGATGGTCGGGTTGGACAGGCCGAGGCGACCTTGCTGGGCAATCTTGGTGAAAAACTGCAGGCCCGGTGCGATGTTTTTCTCGTCGCCCTTGTTGGCGATGGCGGCGGCGAGTACCGCGTTGGAAGCTTGGGCGGCGGTGCTTACGTCACCCACCGAGACCTTGTATTTGCCGGTTTGCAGGTCTGCCCAACTGGTCGGGACTTCGGAGCCGTGGAGCAGTTTCTTGTTGACGATAAACGCGATAGTGCCGGTGTAGGCCAGTGCCCAGTGGCCGTCTTTGTCCTTCGCCCAATCCGGTACCGAAGCCCAGGTGGAGGGTTTGTACGGCTGGGTCACTTCCTGCTTCACCGCGATGGGACCGAAGGCGGCGCCCACGTCGCCGATATCCGCGCTGGCATTGTCTTTTTCGGCCTTGAACTTGGCGATTTCCTGGGCCGAGCTCATGTCGGTGTCGATGTGCTTGAGGCCATGGATCCGGGCCAGGTCGTCCCAGGTGCCTTTCCAGTTGGCCCAGTCATCGGGCATGCCGACGCTGTTCACGGCGCCCTCGCTCTTGGCGGCGGCTTCCAAGGTTTTTAGATCGGTATCAGCGGCCATGGCGGCGGTGCACATGGCAATGGTCGAGCCTAACAGTGATGCCAGGAAAAGCTGTTTCATCCGAAGCTCCTTTGGGCGTTTATCACGCGGCGTTTTATCTGAACGTTGGCGAGGGTGTGGTCTAGGTCAGCAATACCTGAGCCAATCTAGGCCCTATGGATGACAGTTTCATGTCGATGTCGTTTTTGAAGCACGGGTGTCGCTCCGTTCAGACTTAGCGTAGACCATGCCCAAGTGCCCGCAGGCCATGGACTTGGCCGATGTATTGCAGGGTGTGGTGCGGGCAGCGACATCCATTGTCATCTGTCGGTCATCTGCAATGCCTAGGCTGGCATGCAGCAGCACGAGCCCATGAAGAGCGCGTTTTATGCACCTGAACGGTGCTGGTCTAGTCCAGATAGGTAACGTTGATGCGTGACGAGGCAATCAAGGCGGTAACCTCCATCGGCCTGGCGCTGCAAGAGCAGATCGATCATGGCCTGTTGCCGCCTGCCAGCAAGCTGCCCGCCGAACGCAAGCTCAGCGAGTTGTTTGGTACCACCCGGATTACCGTGCGCGAAGCCTTGTTACAGTTGGAGGCCCAAGGGCAGATCTATCGCGAGGAGCGCAGGGGCTGGTTCGTCTCGCCACCCCGGCTGGCCTATAACCTGATGCAACGCAGCCACTTTCACGCGATGGTCAGCGACCAGGGGCGTGTGGCCTCCACTGAGGTTATTTCGGCGCGCCTGCAACCGGCGTCGGCGGCGGTGTGTGCGTGGCTGCGGCTGCCGGCGTTGTCCAGCGTGATCCAGATTTGCCGGGCGCGCAGGATCGACGGGCGTCTGGTGCTGTACGTGGAGCACTACCTGAACCCCCACTATTTCCCGGACATCCTGGCGTGCGATTTGAATCAGTCGATGACCGAACTCTATGCGCGCAAGTACGACTTGCACTACGGGCGGGTGCGTTTCGAGATCGTGCCGACCTCATTGCCGGTGGAAGCCGCCGCTGCGTTGCGCGTATCGGTGGGCAGCCCGGGCTTGCGGATCGCCCGGGTCAACTATGACCAGCACCAGCGCTTGATCGATTGCGACCTGGAGTTCTGGCGCCATGACGCGATTCATGTGGGGGTGGACGTTAAGGCATCAGCGTCTTGATCACCTGGTCCACATTGGTTTCCAGCTCTGTCACAGGATCGGCACCGTCTACATTCAACACCAGCAGGTTGGCGCCGCCGGCACTGACAGCCGCTTTCACGGCCTCACTCGGCTGGCGGTGGTGCAGCACCAGCGCCACCTCATTGTCCTTCAACTGCGCACTGAGCGTTTGCAGCGCCTCAGGCGTCCAGTCTGCATCCGGACGCGCATCGGTACCGAGCACTTCCAGGTTCAAGCTGCTGACCAGATAGGCGAAGTGATCGCTCAAGCTGACCACACTCAGATTATCGGCCCTGGCCAGGCGTGCCTCGCTGTCGGCGGTGAGCTTGAGCAGGCGTTGCTTGAGCGCGGCCAGGTTAGCGTCGATCTGTGTTTTGGCGCCCGGCGCCAGGCGGCTCAGGTCGGCCGCCAACACATCGGCCATGCGTCCCATGTTGTTGCTCGACTGCCAGGGTTGGCTGTTCAAGCCATCGCTGACGCCCGGCTGCACGGCGATGCCCGGCAAACCGCCGTCCACCGGGCGCGCAGCGTCGACTTCGACAATACGGATGTTGCTGCGCCGCGCCACCGGGTAGAGCGGGTCATCGGCCCACAGCGAGCGCAGGCCGATGGCGGCATCGGCATCCTGGGCCAGTTGGCTCAGCGCCGACGCACCGCGCCCGGTGAAGTAGGACACTTGCCGCGAACCGGGCAAATTGGCGGGTGCCGCGCGTTCGAGCTGCACATCGCAGCCTTTGAGCAGCACTTCAGCAAGGCCGTAGGTGATCGGCAACGACGCCAGCACCTTGACCGGTTTTACCGATTTGGTCTTGGTCAGCGCGGCATGGCCAAGGCCATGGTTGGCAACGAAGTCCCTGGTTTGAAAACCATCCACGACGGCGAGCGCCGAGGTGCTGAGCAAGCAGGCAATGGTCAGGGCCATTGGGCGAAAGACAGGGCGCATTATCCAAGATTCCCTTTGAGGCTGGGCACTGTGCCGCGCGCGATGGCGGCGAGGGCGAAGGCGATGCCGGCAACCAGAATGATCGCGGCGCCGGACGGTACAGGCAGGTCGAAGATGATCGGCAGCAGGATGCCGCACAGGGTACTGACGGTAGCGATTGCCACCGAAACCCAGAAGAAGCCCTTGAGCGACTGACTCAACAGCCGCGCCGCCGCCGCCGGAATCACCAGCAGGGCACCGACCAGGATCGCGCCGATCACCTTGACCGCCGCGACAGTGATCAGCGTCACCAGAATCACGAACAGATAGTCCAGGGTCTTCACCGCCACGCCGCGCACTGCCGCCAACTGCGGGTTGAAGCTGGCGAGCATGATGCGGTTGTACAGCGGCAGCGCCAGGGCCATCACCAGCGCACCGACCACCGCCAGCACCAGCAAGTCGTTGCCGTTGACCGTCAGCACCGAGCCAAACAGCACGTTTTCCAGAATGTGCACATTGATCTTGCCGGCCAGGGTCAACAGCAGGCTGGCGCCCAACGCCAGGGACACCGACAGGAACACGCCGATCAGCGTATCCGGCGCCAGGCCGGTGCGGTTGCGCAGGTAATTGAGCAGGATGCCGAACAGCAGGCAGTAGCCGAACAGGCTGCCGTAGGGCCCGGTGTAGGGTTCACCGAGCAGGATGCCCACGGCCACGCCGGTCAGGGCGGCATGGCCGACCGCTTCGGAGAAAAACGCAAAGCGCTTGACCACCACCAGCGTGCCCATTCCGCCCAGTACCGGGCCGATCAGCAACCCGGCGAGCAGCGCGTTGACCACAAAACCATAGGCCAGCGCCTCCGGCAAATAGCCGGAAGAGGCCCAGCCCTGGACCATCAGGCGAAACGCTTCATAACTCATTGCGCCAGGCTCCGAGGGTGAGTGGAAAACAAGGTCAGCAGGCGATCCGGGGTCAGCGCTTCCCGGGGCGTGGCGTCGAACAGCACGCGGCGGTTCAGGCCGGTGACACGGTCGGCCAGACGGCCAACGGCTTCCAGGTCATGCTCGACCCACAACACGGTAATCCCGGCCAGTCGCCAGTCCCTGAGCAAACGCTCGAATACCTGGATACCGGCTTCGTCCAGCGCCGACATCGGCTCATCCAGCACCAGCAATTGCGGCGCAGGTATCAGGCCCTGGGCCAGCAGCACACGCTGGCGCTCGCCACCGGACAGCGCCCCCATGCGCCGCTTGCGCTTGTCCTGCATGCCGACCCGTTCCAGCGCCTCGCCAATCGCGCCGGCGTAGTGCCGGGACAGGCCAAGAAACGCCGGCCGCCGCTGGCACATGGCAGCCATGAAATCATCCACGGTCATCGGCAAACCCCGGTCGAACTCCAGGGCCTGGGGCACATAGCCAATGGTGCCCGGTGTGGCCGGCCATTCCAGGCTCAATCGGCCCTGATGGGGCGTTTGTCCCAGCAGGGTCTTGATCAGTGAACTCTTGCCGCCGCCATTCGGGCCGACCAGCGCGTGGATGCTGCCGGGCTGAACCTGGAAACTCACGCCATCGAGAATCACGGTACGGCCCAGGGTCAGCGCGACGTTGTCGAAGTCCAGCGTCGGGCCGTTGCTTGCAATGTTCAGGTGTTCTGCCGCCGTCATGTTCCCGACTCCTGGATCGCCCGGACCACGGTATTGAGGTTGCCGGTCATTTCCACTTCGTACTTCTGGGCGCTGTATTCGCCGTAGGAAATATGTGACAGCGGATACAGCTTGACCCCGGATTCACGCTGGATCGTATCGACATAGGTGGACGGGAAATCCATTTCCGAGAAGATCACTTTCACGTCCAGGGCGCGCAGTTCATCGATGGTTTTCTTCAGCTGGCTGGGGCTCGGTTCGATGCCGTGGGCCGGTTCGACCACGGCGGTGACTTCCAGGCCGAACTCGCGCAGCAGGTAGTCGTAGGCCGCGTGCACCGTGGCTACGCGCAGGTCCGGGTTGGGTGCGCTGGTCAGCTTGGCCAGGGCGTCGGCGCGCATTTGGCGCAGACGCTTGCCGTAGGCGCGGGCGTGCTGGGTGTAGGCCTTGGCGTTGTCCGGGTCGAGCTTGCCCAACTCGCGGGCGATGTTATTGACCTGGGCAATCGACGCGCTGATCGACAGGAATGTGTGCGGGTTGACCACCTTGCCCGCACCGCGCGCGGCATTGCCGGTGGCGGCCAGCAGCGGCACATTGGCGTTGGCTTCGATCACCGGGATATCCGGGCGCTCGCTGGTGGCAATCATGCGATCGGCGAAGTCGTCATGCCCCACGCCATTAAGCACGATCACGTCCAGGGTGCCGATGCGCTTGATGTCTTCGGCGCGCGGCTCGTAGGCATGGGGGTTGAAGCCCGCCGGAATCAGCGGCACCACGTCGGCCTTGTCGCCGACGATGTTGGCCACGTAGCTGTAGTAAGGATGCAAGGTGATGCCGATGCGCAGGCGTTTGCTCGCTTCGGCATTCGCCAGGGGAGCGAGGACCAGGCTGAACAGGCCAACCAGCAACAGGCGCAACAGGGGAGATGAAATGGACATGGGCACTCGGTCTTCTCGTTCAGTGGCGGTGCTGGCGGGTCACGCCGGCATCGAATTGCGCGACCACCTGTTGCCAGCCGGCAGCGATCAGCGCCTGGTCAGTGAGGTCGGAGGGGACGGCCAGGTGTTTGCCACGGTTGAGCCAGATATCCGGCTCGGCGCCTTGCACACGCATCAGCAACGAGCCACTGGTGTCGGTGGCCTGGCTCAAGCCCAGGTAGGTCGAGGGCGCGAGCAGTTGCCAGCGATGATCGCCACGGCTGACGGAACTGGCGTCCTGGGCGAACGGGGCAAAGCCTTCTTGCGCCAATTGGTCCGGCGTAGGCAGGGCGTTCTGCTCTTGCTGCAGCAGGTGGATTTCATCCAGAGTCACCCGCAGGTCGGCGTAGATGCCTTGTTCGGCGGCGCTCAGGTCGCGCCGGGCATCCAGCTGGTGGCTTGGCAGCGCCGCGACCTCTTGGGTTTCACCGTGCAAGGCCACCACCGTTCCCGCCACCGCCAGGATGATCAGGCACAGCAACAGCACATAGAGGGTTTCATGCCCCGCGCCGGCCGGGCGCACTACCTGTACGGTACTCATTGCGCCTGGATATCCGCTTGGTCGATTTCCACCACGTGACCGGGGCCGGCATCGAACAGTACATAGAATTCGGCCGTGGGTTTCTTGAAGGTCAGGGTCGAATCCTCACCGAGCTTGCCCGGCACCAGGATGGTCTCGTCGTAGCCGATCACATCCAGGGTCACGCCCGGAGCGCCGCTGCCGTCGGAGAATCCGCCCTTGCACTGGATCTGTTCACCGGGGATTTCCTTGCACTCGCACATCGGGTTGTGAGCGAGGGCAAGTTGACTGAAGCCGGTACTGAGCAACAGTACGCAACCGGCAGTCAGGCGTTTGAATATCATGGTTTGACTCCTTGCTTGTTCAACCAGGCAATGGTGGCAGGCGAAGCCTGGCTCAGCGGGATGGAACCCTGGTGCATGGTGCCGTCCCAGCCTTCCATGGTGACCCACAGCTCGGCATCGATCGGCGTGCGTTCCGGCACCGGCACGATGGCGCCCATGCGGTACGGCGTACCGAAGAAGATCACCCCGGCGGCCCGCAGGCTGCGGGGCTTGCCGATGCGCAGGTAAGTGGCCTTGACCTGCTCGGCACAGGTGGCGCACAGGGCGGCGTTAAACGCTTTCATCGGGCCGGCCGGGTCCGGGCGCGGGCCTTCGTTGCGAAACTCGGCGAGGGTCAGGCTCCAGGGGCCGACTTGAATGTCCCCGGCGACCCGCTCGCCAATGCCGGCATCCCCGCGAAACAGGGCGGCATCGGCAAAATACTTGGGCATGAAGCCCAGCGGCACCAGCAACAGCAGGATGTTTATATGGAAACGCCACTTCAGCCACCAGGCCCGCAGCGGTGAAGAGGGTTTGGCCGCGACTCTGCTCATCAGTGAGTCTCCGAGGTTTCAGCCTGCAAGGCTGGGGTGGGCACAGGCTGGCGCTGGGTCTTGGCCTCGCGTTTGAAAGCGTTGAGGGTGGCCAGGGCGGTGCGCTTGGTCCAGATCAGCAAGCCGCTCAACACCATCATGCTCAGCACCAGGCCGAAGAAGGCCCAGATCAGCTTGATCCACAGGCCGCCAAAGTCACCGGTGTGCAGCGGGCGCATGGACTCGGTGACGAACTCCAGTGCGGTGCGGTCGGACAGCAGGTGCGATACGGCGATTTCACCGCTGTAGGGATTCAGTTGCGCGGTCTGGAACATCAGCGGGTACCAGCCGCGCCCGCCGATCTGCAGGTGGCTGTAGGCATTGAGCGGCAGGAAGGCAAAGGTGGCCTCCAGCCCGGGGATGCGCTGGGTGGCGATTTTGATCGCGTCGTCCAGGGCAATCATCGGGGCCGGCACGCCGGGTGCGGACAGCGGCACCTTTTCCCGGGCAATCACCGGCACGATGGGCTCGCTGGAAATGGAGATCTGGTTGTCACCCAGGATCGCCTGGATCAGGAACCAGGTGCCGGTGATGGAGATGACGGCGATGAACCAGATCGACCAGATACCGCTCAGGCGGTGGAAGTCGCCCCAGAAAATCCGTGCGCCGTGACGGATGCGCAGGGTGGGGCGCAAAAAACCTTTCCAGAAACGCTTGTACACCACCAGGCCGGTAACCAATGAGGCCAGCAACGGCAGGCCGAGCAGCGACACCAGGTACCAGCCCCAGCTGTAGCCATTGGTGAACGGCACCAGCCACCAGCCGTGCAGGGCGCGGGTGAATTGCTGGAAGTCGAAGGCCGGGCTGATGCCTTGGAGGGCGCCCGTGTAGGGGTTGGCATAGGCATCGACCGAACGCCCGTCCGGATAGCTGAGGCCGACCATCAACGCGAAGTGCGATTCGTCGGGACGGATGATCGAGCGCACGATGACCTGGGGCTCGTCGCGCTTGATGGCGGCGATCACCTGGTCGAAGCTCAGCGGTTGGGCATCATCGGACGGCTTGCTCGCGCGGATATCCGGGTTGGCCAGCCAGACGATTTCCTGGCTGACCACCGCCAGGGTGCCGGTGACGCAGACGATCAGGACAAAGAACCAGATGGGCAACGCCAGCCAGCTGTGTACGAGAAACCAGAGTTTTGAGCGTGACTTCTTCGACATGTGGATGAGGGTCTTGATGGAAGGGGCGATGGAGGCCCGGAAAAGGCCGGTCGTAGCTTTTGCTGACGCGACGGGCTGTATCTAAATTAAGACGAATGAGAATGAGAAATCCCCAGGCGAGAAATGAAAGAAAATGTTTCAGGCGCGCAGCGGGCCGTACGCATGGCCACTGATCGTGCGTGATTGCATCCACGGACGGGGTGCACGCCGAGGCAGAGTGATAAGCGCGGAACTACGTAGTTATATAAGTATAAAAATAATCTCGCGGGAAGCTGAACGGGTTATTGACGGTGTTATTTACTTTTTAAATGAATGCATTTTAACGGCTGAATACCTATGTTTGCGGGAGGTGGACGCAGGCCTGGGTTGAAACCTGAAAAAAAAGCAGGGATATTGTATTGACGCTGTCGAGGGCTTCGGCTTTAGTAGGTGTCGGCATGGAAGTCAGATAATTTTAAAAAAAGGAAGTGCATTAAATGACCGTCTCCGTCGCTTATCCGACCCCCCTTATAATAAGTTGTTGTTACTTTCCTGCGTGGCTGATTGCATCGGCCAATTGATCGCCGCCTGCCTCCCAAGTCGATTGTCATTGTTGCGAATATCGCTGTTCCCGCCGGGGAAGGGCACGCGTTCATATGCCTTAACAGAGAGTACCTACTCATGTCGATTTTTGATCAAGAAATTCACCGCTCGGTGCAGTGGCAGGACTGGCGTTGGCAGCAGAAGAATGCCCTGCGTGATGAACCGAGTCTTCGCGCTGCCTGCGGTGGCTGGGGCGAGGAAACGACTGCGCACATCGAGCATAACCTGCTGGGGCGCAAGATGCAGATCACGCCGTACTACATTGATCTGATCAGGCGCTCCGTCACCAGTGGCACCGTCATGGACCACCCGCTGTGGCGGCAAGTGGTGCCGTACTGGAGCGAGCAGGTCGAGGGTGATTACGATGGCACCTCCGAGAACTGGGAGCTGGGCCATGAAATGAAGACGCCCATCTGCCAGCACAAGTACGACAATCGCGTGATCCTGCGCACCACCAATACCTGCAATGCCTATTGCCAGTTCTGCTTCGAAGCGCTGCGCACCTTGCAGGTGGGCACGGACAAGGCCAACGCCAGCCGGGATTCCTTCATGGAGTCGGTGGCGTACATCCGCGCCAATCCGGCCATCGAAGAAGTGATTCTCAGCGGCGGCGATCCGCTGATGCTGGCCGACCGCAAGCTCGAAGAATACCTGGCCGCGCTGCGCGGGATCAGCGATGACCTGCTTATCCGCGTTCACTCGCGGGCCTTGAGTTTCAACCCGTTTCGCGTGACCGATGAGTTGATCGCGATGCTTGAAAAGTACAAGGTCAATGCGTTTGGCGTGCACGTCTGCCACCCGCTCGAACTCAGCGCTGACTTTGCGGTGGCGGTCAAACGTATTCAGGGTGTGGTGCCGATCGTGTTTTCCAATATGCCGTTGTTGCGCGGCGTCAACGATGATGAAGCCACACTGCATAAACTGTTTATCGATCTTTATCGCTTGGGTGTGAAGCCTTATTACTTATATCACTTCATGCCGTTTTCTCCCGGCGCCTCTGAATACAAGGCGTCGATCAGTCAGGCCATCGCCATCATGGATCGCCTCAAGCGGCGAGTGTCCAATATTGCCCTGCCCGAATATGTTCTGCCGCATGCACAAGGCAAGTTTACGGTG
Organism: Pseudomonas sp. 28 E 9; assembly: GCF_900004785.1. NCBI lineage: Bacteria > Pseudomonadati > Pseudomonadota > Gammaproteobacteria > Pseudomonadales > Pseudomonadaceae > Pseudomonas > Pseudomonas sp. 28 E 9. The sequence goes on from NZ_CVTK01000002.1 coordinate 20,535, forward strand.
CCGCTGCTGGACTTTGAAAAGCCCGAGGACTTGCCGTACTTCGAAGTTCGCGATGGGCAGCGTCATTACCGATTCCGTAACTGGGAAGGGCAGTGGTGCAGTTGGCAGGATGCCTGAATAAATTGATGGACTAAGGCGGTATAAAACATGAAACAGGACGCCATCCTTTTTATCGATGTCGATGACAGTACGTCTGTTCGTTATAACTACCGGGAGCCGCACTTCGCGGCTGCCCGCGTCCAGGGCCTGGTGTGCTTGACGGCGGGCGTGGCAGGGCGCACGCATGTGCAACGGCTCAGGGATGACAGTGACTCGGTGTTCCTGCTCGACGCGCTCAACGAGCAGGCCATTCTGGCGTTGGTCGGCCAGCTCGATGGGCAGTATCAGATTCGCGGGATTTTCTGCCAGGCCGGCCATCCGTCCGCGCTGGGCGAGGTCGGTTGTATCGTTGCGCGAGCTTCCCAGCGCCTGGGCCTGGTGCATAGCCGCCCCGAGGCGGTGGCGGCGTGCAACAACAAGTTCCTGATGCGCAGGGTGCTGAAGCAGCACGGCATTGCCTCGGTGCCGTTTGCGCTGTGCAATAACGAACAGCAGCTCCAGCAACAGGCCGAACGGGTCGGTTATCCGCTGATCGCCAAACCGCCATTTGGCGGCGCTTCGGCGTTTATCAGGAAATGCGCCAATTGGGCGGAACTGCGCAGCCACTACGCGCTGTTTGTCAAAGACCACGCCACGGCGGCGTACGCGGACTTCTATGGCTGTGCGCACACCCTACTGGAGGACGACGGCCAACGGCATGCCTACATTCCCGGGCGCAGTCTGTTGCTGGAGGGCTACATCCCCGGTATCGAAGGCAGCGTGGAGTGTGTGGTGGCCGGCGAGCGTGTGCATCCACTGTTGATCAACGAAAAACTGTTGCTGACCGAGCGCAGCGGCACGGTGCTCGAAAACCTGCTGATTTCCCCTCCGACCTCCTTCACCGACCGCGAGTGCGAGCAGATCCGCGCGTACGCCGTGGCGTGTCTGAAGGCGGTCGGCCTGACCAACGCCGTGGTGCATTTCGAGTTCCGCATGACCCCGCAGGGCCCTGTGGTGATCGAGATCAACCCGCGCGTGGGCGGGCTCTATGTCAACGCGGCGTTCCGCGATCTGGCCGGTATCGATCCCTATCAGCTGTATCTTTCGTTGCTGACGGGTGAGCAGGGCATCGACGCGCAATTGGAAGCGGGCGCCCGCAAGGTGGCCGAGGCCGGGCAACATTACGCGATGCTGGCGATCTACCCGCAGCACAGCGGTCGGTTTCAAGGCATTGAAGGCGTGGAGTTCCTGGAACAGAACGTCGCGGTGCTCGAGTATGCCCAGCAGGAGCCAGGGCACATGATCGATGCGGATATTGAGGAGCACTATCTGCTCAAGTGCTGGGCCAGGGTCGCGGACGCTGCCGATGCGCGCGCACTGCATGACGCGGTCGGCCAGCACTTGCGCGTCATCATCGACAACCCGGTGGCAGGCTAGCGATATGGATATCCCGACAGTTTCCGCGCACTTGCGCGAGCACCATTACTGCCATCGGCCTGACTTTGGCGAGTTGGTCAGTGTCGAGGCGGGCGAAGAGCAGAGCTTTCGCGCGTACTGGGCCAACCTGGTGCGCGACGAGGCATTCAAGGCGTACACCCATCGCGAGCGGCGTATTCTGCGCTATCGTTTATCACCGTCACGGCAATTGCAGATCGACCGGAGCACCGCGTTCAAGTCGCCGGTCACCTACGCCGTCAACTATCGCCAGGGGGTGAACCATTTGAGCTACAGCGAGGAAGGCTTTATCGAACATCCGCTGATGCGCAAGCTGCTGGCCACCGACCTGGCGGTGATCGCACCGCACCTGGGCGAGCAGAGTCATACCATCGATATCCACCAGTTTCGTGTGCGGGCGGACGCGCAAGCGTGCAGCCCCACCACGTCGGGGATTCACCAGGATGGTCTGGATTGGGTATTCATGCATTTTATCGGCGAGCACAACACATTGCCGGTGATCTCGGAGGTGTTTACCAGTGATGAGGAGCACAGTCGCGTGTTGAATCTGCCGATGACGCGCTTCCTGGAAACCCTCGTGATCGATGACCGAGGGCTCTACCACCGCGCCGGCGATGTGCGGCCGAACGTAGCGTCGTCACCGGCCTGGCGCGACATGCTGCTGGTCAGCCTGCGCAGTGTGCCGGATGATCAAGCGGCGCCGCCTGCATGAGCCACGATCAACAGCTGTACCTGTCGATCCGCAACGCGCGGCTGATCATCTTCGCTCGCGGCGTGTCGGACTTTGGCGCTTTCCTCAACATGGTGGCCTTGTCCACCTATGTCTACTGGCTCAGCCAAAGCGTGGTGTTCGTCAGCATCTTCCTGGCGTGCCGCGTGACCGGTGGCATTGTCGCCAGCCTGTTCGGCATCCCGTTTTTCCGGCGTTTCGCCGGGCGCGGCACCCTGGCCGGGCTGGACCTGGCGCGAGCGCTGCTGCTGACGCCGTTGCTGCTGCTGATCCCTGCGCATCAACTCAGCCTGCTGCCGTTTATCGCCTTCGGTATCGGCCTGTGCAATTCGCTGTTCGCCATCGGCCTCAACAGCCAGTTGCCAACCTGGGTTGCCCTTGAACAGCGGGTCGATACCAACGCCTGGATCACCTCGGCGGCCGCGACCGGCGCGGTGTTCGGCAGCTTGCTGTCGGGGCTGCTGATTGCCACGGGGGGATTCGAGTCGGTATTCGCGGTGAATATCGGCACCTATGTGATAGCCGCTTGCCTGGTCATGCCACTGCGTGCGTTGTACAGCGTTACCGTCGCCGCGCATCGCGGCCTTTCGGCGGAGTGGCGCGCGTTGACCAGGGGGCTGCGCGGCGCGCCGGTGCTGGCCGCGATGTTGCTGATCAGCATGCTCGACACCCTCGGCAGCGCGGCGCATAACGTCGGCTGGCCGGTGCTGTCCCAGTACATTTCCCCGGACACGGCCAAAACCGTGATGGGTTACCTGCTGGCGGTCTGGGCCTGTGGCAAGTTCATCGGGGCGCGTATCGCCAGTGCGCTGTTGAAGGGGCGCGGCACGCCAGGCATGGAGCGGTTGTTCATGGTTGGCGTGGCGCTGATGTCCAGCGGCTTTATCCTGACGTTCCAGCAAACCCAATTGTGGCTGGCGCTGCTGTTGGTGGTGTGGGCAGGATTGGGCGACGGGCTGTCCGAAGTGGCGTTGGTCTCCCGCGCGCAAAGCGAACCGGACAGCTTGCGACTGCCGCTGTTCAGCCTGTTGGTCCTGATTCAGATGGTGGGCTTTGGCGTGGGGATGCTGGTGGTCGGGCCGTTCTACGTGACGTGGACGCCGGCCCAGGTGATCGTGCTGTTCCATGGGCTACCGCTGACGGCGTTGGGCGTGATGACCGTGTGGCTGGGGTGCGCGGCTTACCGGGGCCGACCGGACGCGTCGGGTTCACCGCCCACCCGTTGATCGCCACTGTGGAAGGGCGCCGGCGTCCTTCCACTGGGGCGTGAGCTCAGGACTGCTCAGTAGGCTCCAGCAACTGCGCGCCCGGTCCGCGCTCACCAAGTTGGTCGCCCTGGTTGCGCAACGGGCACGCCTCCATCGACAGGCACCCGCAGCCTATGCAGCCATTGAGCTTGTCGCGCAGCATCGACAGTTTATTGATCCGCTCATCCAGGTCTTCCCGCCAGCGTGCCGACAGGCGTGCCCAATCCTTGGCGGTGGGCGTTCGGCCATCGGGCAACGCCTGTAATGCCTCGCCGATGGTTGCCAGCGGAATGCCCAGGCGCTGGGCGATCTTGATCACCACCACCCGCCGCAACACATCCCGTGGGTAGCGCCGCTGGTTGCCGGCATTGCGATTGCTTTTGATCAGCCCCTTGGTTTCGTAGAAATGCAGCGCAGTGACGGCCACGCCGCTGCGGGCAGCCAACTGGCCAACGGTGAGTTCCTTGTTGAGCATAAAACCCCCGATTCAGCGCTTGACCTTGACTTAACTAGAGGTTTTACCCTGCATGGCACTGGATCGCAAGATTCTGCCTACAAAGAAAGGGGAGTGTTCATGCAGGTATCAGAGAAGAGTCGCGGCTTCACACAGGTGATCGAATTTCACATCGACCCGCGCCATCAGGCGGCCCTGGTGGCGGCCTTGACCGTGCAAAGCGAGCGACTGGCGCAGAGTCATGACGGCTTTTTGCTTGCGAGCGTGCAGGTCAGCGATGACGGGCGGCGGGTGCTCAACTACCTGCAATGGCAATCCCGTGAGGATGGCGAGGCGGCATTCAGGCGCTTCGAGCAGGGCGGTGAGGATTTCTGGACGCTGATCCGCGTGCACCGGGCCAAGGCGGTAATCTTTGATTCGTTCCAGGTGCTGCGCAGTTTTGAGCGCAGCCATGACGACGCCTTGCACTGCCGCCTAAATGGATAGGTGCAGCATCCGCTCGCCCTGCAGGTTTTCCCCCGGCCTGCGCTTGTTCACCGCCAACTCGCCGATCTTGATCAGCCGCGCGCGCGTGACGTTGCGGCTCAAGCCCAGGAGGCTGGCGGTGTGCACCTGGTTGTAGTGGCTGAAGCGGTAAGCGGCGCGTAGCAGCGCGTCCTCGACCTTCTCGTGCAGGGCGCCGGCCTGTTCCTCGAACAGTTTTTGAAAGGCCCGCGCGAGCAACGCTTCGGCGCTGTTGTCGAGGCATTGCTGGCTGTCGTCCTGGCGTTCGATGCGCAGGTTCGACAGGCGCAGATCGTCGCGTTCGATCACGCTGTTGCGGCAGATCAGCAACGTGTGATGGATCACGTTTTCCAGCTCACGAATATTGCCCGGCCAGCTGTAGCTCTTGAGTTTGTGCTCGGCCTCGCGGCTGATGGTGACCGGGCCATAACCCAGGCGTCGGCTGTAGGTGTCGATAAAGTGTCGGGTCAGCGGCAGGACATCGCCCGGGCGCTCGCGCAGTGGGCTGAGCTCCAGGCTGACCACGTCGAGACGGTAGTAAAGGTCTTCGCGAAAATGCCCGGCGTTGATGGCTTTTTCCAGTTGTACATTGGTTGCCGCCAGTACCCGCACATCGATGGGAATACTCTTGCGCGAGCCCAGGCGTACCACTTCACGTTCCTGCAGCACCCGAAGCAGCTTGACCTGGATCGGCAGGGGCAAATCGCCGATTTCATCGAGGAACAAGGTGCCGCCATCGGCCTCTTCGAACCAGCCCGCCTTGGCGCAGAGGGCGCCGGTAAAGGCGCCTTTTTCGTGGCCGAACAGCTCGGCTTCGACAAGGGATTCAGAAAACGCCCCGCAGTTGACCGCCACGAATGGCCGGTTGCGCCGCGCACTGAGGTTGTGGATGTGCCGGGCTACCAGCTCCTTGCCGGTGCCGGTTTCGCCGATGATCAGCACGCTGGCTTCGCTCGGCGCCACTTGCTGGATGTGGTCGAGCAAGGCCTTGGATTTCGGGTCTTCGAACACTTGGGCCGTGGCTCGAATGGAGGTCGCGAGCGCAGGCGAGGGGGGGAGGGTTAATAACTGCATGGACACCTCTCTTGGAAATAAAATGCGGGAATTGCCTTTGGCGTGGCGCGGCAACATTGGCGGGCAGCGTTGTTTATAGAGGGATTCTCATATTCCGTAAATTAATTGATTTACATATTTATAGATCATAAAGAAATAACCGGTTGTGATTATCGAATCTGCTGCAACGGTTGATAGCGACTATCGAGGACGGTGATTTTTCAGCGTGCGGGGGCGGGAGTAGCCTGTGTTCATTGATTCGACACCTCCTTTGCAGGGCCACCGCCATGATCCGCTCACTCGCTGTTTCGCTGTTGCTTGTCACCTCTGTGCTCGCCGGATGCGCGACCCATCCATCCCCGGAGCTGCGCCCCTACTCCGCCCAGGAAACCCGGCAACTGGCGCTGGAAGCGCTGAGTCGTCGCGGTTTGTCATTCGATGACTATCAACACCAGCGTGCGGCACTGACCGGACAGCCACTCAAGTCGTTCGGTTTTGATCATCAGGGCGAAATGAATGCCGAGCGCAGCGTAGCCCTGAAGGATCGGCCCAGTTGAGCGGTGCGGTCGCGGTGAAGAGCCCGGGTTTCCCATCAGGAATCTCGGGTTTTTTGTTTTCCATGGCGTGACTTCAGCCTGTTAAGCTGAATTTCAGGAGCGTTCCTACGCACATTTTCATAAAGTGGTCCTTCTTTAACGGCATCCGATCAGTTAAACCTGACAACCTCTGTTCTGTTCGATGCCCCCGCGACACTGCTCTCGGGAACACGCTCTGCGAGTTTTTAACACCATGAATAAACGTCCGTTGTATTTCGACTACGCCGCCACCACGCCGGTGGATGAGCGCGTCATCCAGGTGATGGTTGAGTGTCTGGGCTTCAATGCCAATTTCGGTAACCCTGCGTCCAGCTCCCATGCGTTCGGCCAGGCGGCCCGGCAAACGGTCGAGCAGGCGCGTCAGCAGGTGGCCGAACTGGTCGGCGCGCAGCCCGAGCAAATTGTCTGGACCTCCGGCGCCACCGAGTCCAATAACCTGGCGATCAAAGGTGTGGCCCAGGCCCGTGGCGTAACCGGCGGGCATATCATCACCAGCCAGATCGAGCACAAGGCGACGCTCGACACTGCGCGGCAATTGCAGGATGCCGGTGTGGCGGTGACCTACCTGGTGCCTGATGCCGACGGCCTGATCAGTGTCGAAGCGGTCAGTGAGGCGCTGCGTGAAGACACTTTCCTGGTGTCGCTGATGCTGGTCAATAACGAACTGGGCACGTTGAACGATATCCCGGCCATCGGCGCCCGGGTGCGTGAGCAGGGGGCGTTGTTCCATGTGGACGCGGCCCAGGGCGCGGGCAAGGTAGCCATCGACCTGGCGCAGTGGCCGGTGGACTTGATGTCGTTTTCGGCCCACAAGCTTTATGGTCCGAAGGGCATCGGCGCGTTGTACGTGGGGCCTCGCGCGCAGCAGAAGGTACTGGCGCAGATTCATGGCGGCGGTCATGAGGGCGGCTTGCGTTCGGGTACCCTGGCGACTCACCAGATTGCGGGCATGGGCACGGCGTTCGCCCTGGCGGCGGCGTCTTTTGCCGAGGAGAAGGCACAAATCGTGGCCTTGCGTCAGCGTCTGCTGGATCAGTTGGGGTCGATTGCGGGCGTGCGCCTCAACGGCAGCCCCACCCAGCGAATCCCTCATACCCTGAGCCTTACGTTCAGCGAAGGCGAATTCAACCCCAGTGCGTTGAGCGCCGGCATTGCCTTTTCGGCGACTTCAGCGTGCAATTCGGCGAGCAACGCGCCGTCCCATGTGCTTCTTGCACTGGGGCATGACGCGCGCAGCGCCGGCCGTACCATTCGCTTGAGTCTCGGCCGCTTTACCACCGAGCGGGATATCGACGAAGCGGCACAACTGATCAAGTCGGCCCTGGCCAGCGCACCGGCGTTCTGGGCGGTCTGAAACTTGTCCGCAGTCCATAACAATTATTAGTGGTTAGCAGGAGACACAATGAGTACGCAGCCTTTGACCTCTGGAACGGTTCCCCAGCGCCTGGCGCAGACCCGTGAGCTGATGCGCCGGGAGGGCATTCACGCCCTGTTGGTGCCGTCCGCGGATCCGCATTTGTCCGAGTACCTGCCGGGATACTGGCAGGGGCGCCAATGGTTGTCGGGATTCCATGGTTCGGTGGGAACGCTGATCGTCACCGCCGATTTTGCCGGTGTGTGGGCCGACAGCCGCTACTGGGAACAGGCGACCAAGGAACTCAAAGGCAGTGGCATCGAACTGGTCAAACTGCAGCCGGGCCAACCCGGCCCCCTGGAGTGGTTGGCTGAACAAACCCCGGAAGGCGGTGTGGTGGCCGTGGATGGCGCGGTAATGGCCGTGGCGTCGGCACGGACCCTGGGTGGCAAGCTGGCTGAGCGTGGCGCGCGCTTGCGTACCGACGTCGACCTGCTCAATGAAGTCTGGCACGACCGCCCGGCGCTGCCGAACCAGCCGATCTATCAGCATCTGCCCCCGCAAGCGACCCTCAGCCGTGGCGACAAACTCGCAGCCCTGCGCGCCAGCCTGAAAGACAACGGTGCTGACTGGCATTTCATCGCGACACTGGATGACATCGCCTGGTTGTTCAACCTGCGCGGCGGCGATGTCTCGTTCAACCCGGTATTTGTGTCTTTCGCCTTGATCAATCAGCAGCAGGCCACTTTGTTCGTGGCGCTGAGCAAAGTTGATGCCGAGCTGCGGGCGGCACTCGAGCGTGATGGCGTGACCGTACGCGATTACAGTGACGTGGCCGACGCGCTGCGAGCTGTACCGGCAGGGGCAAGCCTGCAAATTGATCCGGCACGCGTCACGGCCGGTCTACTGGAACATCTCGACGCCGGTGTGAAGCGGGTGGAAGGCTTGAACCCAACCACCCTGGCCAAGTCGCGTAAAAGCCTGGCTGATGCCGAACATATCCGTCAGGCCATGGAGCAGGATGGCGCCGCCTTGTGCGAATTTTTCGCCTGGCTGGAAAAGGCCCTGGGGCGCGAGCGCATTACCGAATTGACCATCGATGAGCATCTGACGGCGGCGCGTACCCGCCGTCCGGGTTATGTATCGCTGAGTTTCAACACCATCGCGGCCTTCAACGCCAACGGCGCGATGCCGCACTACCACGCCACGCCAGAAGAGCATGCGGTGATCGAAGGCGATGGCTTGTTGCTGATCGACTCGGGCGGCCAGTACCTGGGTGGCACGACGGATATCACGCGCATGGTGCCCATCGGTACGCCGAGTGATGAGCAGAAGCGCGATTGCACGCGCGTGCTCAAGGGTGTGATTGCGTTGTCCCGTGCTCATTTCCCCAAAGGCATCCTGTCGCCGCTGCTCGATGCCATCGCGCGTGCGCCGATCTGGGCCGAAGGCGTGGATTACGGTCATGGTACCGGGCACGGTGTAGGGTATTTCCTCAACGTGCACGAAGGCCCGCAAGTGATCGCCTACCAGGCGCTGGCCGCACCGCAGACGGCGATGCAGCCGGGCATGATTACGTCGATCGAGCCGGGTACCTACCGCCCTGGGCGTTGGGGCGTGCGGATCGAGAACCTGGTGTTGAACCGCGAAGCGGGGACGACCGAGTTTGGTGAATTCCTCAAGTTCGAAACGCTGACGTTGTGCCCGATCGACACCCGTTGCCTGGAGCCGTCCTTGCTCAGCGCTGATGAGCGCGAGTGGTTCAACGCTTATCATGCCCAGGTACGCGAGCGTCTGAGCCCATTGCTCAATGGCGATGCACTCGAGTGGTTGCAGGTGCGTACAGCGGCTATCTGATTCAGGACTGGCTCGGGGCTTCGAGTACGAAGTCCTGACGGTCCCGGCTGAAGACCGCGTCGCATCACCGGCGCTGGCTACCCATGCGACGCTCTTGTTGTGCGTCGCTCAGGTACCTATTTGCAAATGACGATCATGCTGCGACTGGTATAGCCGGCAGGGTTGAGGCCGAACGGATAATCCCCTGGCTCCTCGGAGTTCTCGCCGGATTTGGCGATAACCCGATATCCCTTGGCACCGCATGAATTGGCTGCGCTGGTGTAGCACTGGTCCCATGAGGAGGACAGGCCCGAACAGTTGATGTGCAGTCCTTTCTTGCCCCGTTTCACTTCTGTTTTTGTGGTCGCGGCACACCCAGCAATGCCTACGACCAGCAACAGTATCAAAATTCGATTCATTCCAATCCTTAAATAGCCGCTTCGCAAAAGGATCGAAGCCGGCCTTTACTCGCTCTCGAGCGTAGCGTTCATGCTGTCCGTGTCGAACTTCTCCATGAAAGACATCGTTTACCAGCCTAAACATGGCCTAAATGAGCGTTAAATACCAGAGCTGCCTGCAAAGAGCGTCAGTCGGCGGCTACCAGCGGTTTGGATTCGTTGCGCATTGTCAGCGTGGCACCGACGGAAGCCAGGATAATGCAGGTGATGGCCAGCCATTGCGCGAGCGTCAGTTGCTCATGCAGGAAGAACAGGCCGGAGAGGGCGCCAAACGCCGGCTCGATACTCATCAAGGTACCGAAAGTGCGAGCGGGCAGGCGGGTGAGCGCAACCATTTCCAATGTGTAGGGCAGGGCCGTGGACAAGATAGCCACGCCGATGGCCACAGGAATCAGCGCGGGGCTCAGCAACGCGGTGCCGGCGTGCACGATGCCGATGGGCGCGACGAACAGAGCCGCGATCATTACGCCGAGCGCGGCGGTCTGCACCCCGTTATCGTTCCCCGCCTTCTGGCCGAACAGAATATAGAGCCCCCAGCAAACGCCGGCGCCGAGTGCATACGCGGCACCCACCACGTCAATGCCACTGCTGGCTTCGCCCATCGGAATCAACAGGAGCAGACCGATGACTGCGAGCGCGACCCACAAAAAGTCCACTGCCCGGCGCGATGCATAGATGGCGACGGCGAGCGGGCCCGTGAACTCCAGGGCAACCGCAATACCCAGGGGGACGGTGCGCAGCGACATATAGAAGAGAAAGTTCATGCCGCCCAGCGCCATCCCGTAGACCACGACCGTGCGCAGGGACCTGGCCGTCAGCTTGGCGCGCCATGGGCGCAATAGAAGCAGCATGATCACGCTGGCGAAGATCAGGCGCAGGGTGGTGGTTCCTTGCGCACCAATAATCGGGAACATGCTTTTGGCCAGCGAAGCGCCGGACTGGATGGATGCCATCGCGATCAACAGCAGGCCTACGGGGAAGAGTACGGAGGCCGGGCTGCGGGGTGGGGTGGTCATTAAAGGTGTTGTCCGAAGTCATATATAGAAGGGCAGAAGGATCATGATGCTCAACTGTTACGAACTGCGCAATATATTGCTCAGTTGAGCAAGCGCTAAGGGGTTTCAAGCGGGATTGATAGAAAGTTCACATTAACGATTGACGTAGAATTTTATCTGTCTATAATTCGCCCCACTTCCGGCGCAGTCGAAACGGAAAACTCCTTGGTAAACAATGAGTTAAGCAAGTTTTGACAGCAGGTTGCTTCAGTTCA
>NZ_CVTK01000058.1:0-53265 GCF_900004785.1 Pseudomonas sp. 28 E 9
CAGTGCGGCTAACCCGGCGTCCTGCCGGGTTGCCCACGGATTCAAGCCTGCGTTCGGCCAGCGTGGTTTAACGGGGCGCCTAGGATCAAAAGCAAAAGCGCGGCGGCCTTGGAGCCGACCGGTATCTTGTGCCGAGCCTGGTGAGAATGTGGGAGGGGGCTTGCCCCCGATGGCGGCCTCTGGGCCGACCAGGATGCTGGATTGGACCGAGTACATATCCGTTTCTGCGGTAACGGCTGCTATGGGTTCCGCTTTTACAGCGGCTCACTTTTGAAAAGCGTAAAAGTAAGCAAAACGCTCTTGCCCCACCACTCGGCACCTCGCCTAGGCTCGGTGTGCCCGATCGAAGGCTTGAATCCGTGGGCCGCCGCAATGGGCCATCCATGGCCCAGTGCGGCTAACCCGGCGTCCTGCCGGGTTACCCACGGATTCAAGCCTGCGTTCGGCCAGCGTGGTTTGACGGGGCGCCTGAGATCAAAAGCAGATCAAGAGCGACTCGCTTCGCATCGTGGTTACCGTTGACCGCTATGCATAGCCACGATCCGGGCCGTTCGGCCCCGGCGTTTCTTACGGCACCAATTCAGCGTCTGACACGCCATATTCGCCCAACGAATACAGCAATGTTCCATACCCCAGTTGCTCGTAACCGCCGCTGTCTCGGCCATAATCGCCGCCGCCACCTTCCACCTGGATCTTATTGGCCATGGCTTTCACATTCGGCGCGCTGAGGCTTTTGCCCACGACGTAATGGTTGTAGAGCAGCTCCCATATCGGGCGGATTTCGCCCCGATGGTTGGGCGAGATGACCCTCTGGTTGAACCTGCGATCGAGCACAGGGGTAAACGGAACATCGTGGCCCAGGTTGTACTGGGCCACGTACTCGGCGCCCAGCAGTACGCGGTTGTTCTGGTAGCCGAACAGGTCGTCGCCCTGGCTCCAGGCCATCTGGCAGAAACTGCCGAGCAGGGCGATGTCGAGCAGGGCGTGTGCCTGGTCACGCCCGCTTTCCTGGACTTGACCCAGGCCATTGCCGTGGAGCTTCCAGACCGCGTGTTCGATGGCGCCGTTACCGCTGCCGTGCTTGAAGTAGTCGACGGCCTCGTTGTAGAGGTCGCGGCGATCCGTCAGTACGCCGATGGCCAGTATCGAGTTCATGTTGGCCAGGTCCCAGTGAGCCCCATGACGATCAGGCGGGCTCCCCTCGTGACGCAGCAGGAAGTCATGATTGATGGGATAGAACGCGCTGAGCAACATGCCCTGAAATCGATGAAAGTCCGTCACCTGCCACTTCGGGTAGCTGCGCAGCAATTCGGCCGCGTTGGCCAGTTGATAACCGGCCAAGCCTGCCGCCAGGGACTTGTCGGGCTCGCCCTTGATCGCGGTGAGTGTGGAAGACCACTGGTTCAAAATGCCCACGGCCTTGTCGGCATAGGCGGGGTCTTGCGAGATCTGCCAGCGCAGGGCCAGTGCATAGGCTGCGGCGGCGTCGTTGAACAGTGTGCTGTCGTTATTCAAGCCATCTGAAGTGCGGTACACCACGGGCACCGGATCGGTCTGCCAGGCCAATGATGCATGTGGATTGGCGATCAGCTTTTGCCAGCCGGCCAGCCATGGCGCGTTCTGGTTGGCCAGTTTTTCGCGTATTCGCGTGAAGTCCGCCTGGGTCTGGAGCAGGCCCGGATGGACGAATGCATCGGCGGGCCGGGGGGAGGAGGCTTGGCTGTCGATGCTTGTCGACAGCGCGCCGAGCAGCACGGCCATTGTGCAGAGGTGCTTGAAAGAAATCATCGTGTGTCCAACTCTATCCGGCGTAGACAGCCGTACGAACAGGGCCACGCTCGGCCCCAGGGATGAAAAGGCTGGCGCTTGCATGGAGCCTTTCAGGCGAGTGGATAGGCTTGGACAGCGGTGCGGTGGTGAGCATAGGATCGGTTCGCGAAAGTCGGGCACAGGGCAATCCTGGCAGCGGACTTTCAATAAACCATTCGTAAATTATCAAGGTTTCATCAAGAGGCTTCTTTGTGTCAGGAAAACGTATCCTCATTGTCGAAGACGACGCCGACAGCGCCAGCATTCTCGAAGCCTATCTGCGCCGGGATGGCTATGAGGTGGCCCTGGCCGAAGACGGTCAGCGCGGTCTCGACCTGCACAAAAGCTGGCAGCCCGACCTGATATTGCTCGACGTGATGCTGCCGCGCTTGAGTGGCACCGAGGTGTTGTCCGCCGTGCGCCGCAGCAGTGACACGCCGGTGATCATGGTCACGGCCATGGGCGACGAACCGGAAAAGCTTGGCGCCTTGCGCTACGGCGCAGACGATTATGTGGTCAAGCCCTACAGCCCGCGTGAAGTGGTGGCGAGGGTACAGGCGGTGCTGCGACGCACCACCGGCCACCAGCCGGTGGCACACCTGTTGCGCCATGAGAACCTGCGGGTGGATCTTGACGCTTTTACCGCAGCCATCGAGCAGGGCGATGCACCACCGCAATGGCTGGAGCTGACGCCGACGGAATTCAAGCTGCTGGTGACGTTGCTCCAGACTCCGTCCAAAGCCTTCACCCGTGACGAGCTGCTGGAAATCTGCCTGCCGGAAAGCGAAGCCCTGGCCCGTGTCGTCGATACCCATGTGCACAACCTGCGCCGCAAGCTGGAAACCCATGGCATCGCCGGGGTGCTGGTGACGGTGCGTTCCATTGGCTATCGGTTCAGGTAAACACCATGTTGGATAAACCCATGCCGGATAAATCGCTGAACAACGACAAACCGCTGTGGCGCTGGATCGGCATGCGCATGAGCCTGCTGGCGATCGGCGCCGTGGTGGTGATCTCGGTGTGCATGTGGCTCAACATCACGCTGTCGGATCGGGATTTTGTGCAGCACCTGCCGCCGGGGCTGCGCGAAGAGCTTCAGCAACTGCGCGCCGACCCAGGACTCAACGAGGCGCGCTTGCGTCAATTGGTGGCCCAGTACTACCCGCTGGACTATTTCCAGCCGGCCATCGCCAATCAGGACTGGCTGGTACTGGTTGGCCTGGTGCTGGCCGCCATCCCCATCATCATTGCCTGCGGCCTGTGGTTTTCGCGGCCCTTGTCCAGTCAGTTTTCGACGATTGCCCAGGGCGCCAGGCGCGTCGCCGGCGGGGATTTCCTGACGCGCCTGCCGGTCCATCGCGATGCACCCGACGAGTTGCAACGGCTGGTCGGCGACTTCAACAGCATGAGCACCCAACTGGAGCGCTATGAGCGTGATGTGCGCGAGTCCAGCGCGGTCATTGCCCACGAACTGCGCACGCCGCTGAATGCCGCCATGGGGCGCGTGCAGGGTATGCTCGACGAGGTGTTTCCCAGCGATGCCGCGCAGTTGGGCATGGTCAAGCGTCAGCTCGATCAGTTGAGCAAACTGGTGGATGATCTGCACCTGCTGTCGATGGCCCGGGCTGGCCGGTTGGTGCTCGAGCGCAGCGATTTTCCCCTGATGGCGCTGGTGGCCGAACGGTTGGCCTGGTTTGAGCCGCAGTTGGATCAGGCCGGTGTTCGCACGCAGATTACTATGGCCGATGGACTGCGCGTGCATGCCGATCGCGATCGCCTCGGGCAGGTCATCAACATTCTGGTTGATAACCTGTTGCGTTATGCGGCAGGCGGCGGTGAGTTGAATATCATGGCGTGCCAGGTTCAAGACCTGATCGTGATTGAAATCGGCGATCGCGGCCCGGGTATCGAGGCACAGCACCTGGACAGCGTATTTGATCGCTTCTGGCGGGCGGAACGCTCCCGGGCGCGTTACTCGGGCGGCAGCGGGCTGGGCTTGTCCATCGCCAGGGCGATCTGCCAGGCCCATGGCGGCGCCATGACCGCCAGCAACCTGGCCGAGGGTGGCACGCTGATCAGGGCGCAGTTTCCGGTGTAGGGCTGACTCGGCGTAACATGAGCCTGAGTTCATGCCCTGCCTGTTCCTGCCCACTCGCCGAGACCCTGCCTATGAGAGACCTGCCGCCGACCGCCACCTTGCGCGCATTTGAAGCCGCCACGCGGCATCCGACCTTTACGGCCGCCGCCCAGGAACTGCATGTGAGCCAGAGCGCGGTCAGCCATCAGCTCAAGCACCTGGAAACGCTGTGGGGGCTGCAGCTGTTTGAACGCGGTCAACCGCTGCGCCTCACGGCGGCGGGGGCTACGCTGGCGCCTATCGTGCGCGAATTCTTCATCAGCCTGGAGGCGACCCTGGGCGATCTGCGCGAGCAAAAAGGCCGGGTGCGACTCAGCGTCAGCAGCACCTATTCGTTCGCACTCAAATGGCTGTTGCCGCGCCTGCCGAGCCTGGCCCGTCAGCACCCCGAGCTGCTGGTCTCGCTGGACACCACCGACAAGATCATCCACTTCGCGCAGGGCCAGGCCGATGTCGCGATTCGGCTGGGCAAGGGCAGTTATCCCGGTCTGTACTCGGAGTTTCTGTTCGGCGAGCAGGTGTTTCCGGTGGCCAGCCCCGACTTGTTGCAACGCCTCGGAACCCCGCGTGATCCGGCCGAGTTGTTGCGTTTGCCGCTGCTGACCCGCGATGGCGCCGAGCTGGTGCCGAAATGGGAGGCCTGGTTCCAGTCCGTCGGGCTGGCGTTTTCACCGCTCAGGGAAAGTGTCAGGTTCGGCGACAGCAACATGACGGTCGAAGCCGCGTTGCTCGGCCAGGGCGTAGCGTTGGTGCGCAGCGGCCACGTGGAAAACGAAATCAGCGATGGCCGTCTGGTACGGCTGTTCGATGTGCCGTTCCCATCGCCGCTGGCCTACTATTTCGTCTGCCCCAAGGGCATCGAGGCACAGCCGCACATTCTCAACTTGCGACAATGGTTGATGGGCGAGGCACTGAAAGTGCAACAGGCGGCTCAATAGGGCATGAGTATTCGTTCATGCTGCGATGAGCAAACTTCGCTGTCGTTCCGGTGCCGGGCTGCCTAAGATGGCGCATGCCTATTCATCTTGTTTGCCTGGTTCTTTTCGCCGCGCTCCTGCACGCCAGCTGGAATGCGCTGCTGCGTGGCGGTGCCGACCGGCTGTGGTCGATGACGGTGATGTGCATTGCCATCGCCATCACCTGCAGCGTCGCCGCAGCATTCATGCCAGTACCCGCCAGTGAGAGCTGGGGGTATGCGCTGCTCTCGGCGTTACTGCATGTGGGCTACAACCTGTTTCTGGTGCGCAGCTATCGGGTCGGTGACCTGGGGCAGGTCTATCCGATTTCGCGTGGATCATCGCCTGCGCTGATCACCCTGGGGGCCGCCGTGTTTGCCGGCGAGCGCATCGCACCCGGCCAGTTGCTGGGTATCGCGCTGGTCTCTGGCGGGATCATTTCGCTGGCTTTCAAGGGGCGCAGCCTGTCGGTTCCCAGCCTGCCCTATGCGCTGGGCACCGGCTGCTTCATCGCGGCCTACAGCGTTGTCGATGGCATCGGTGCCAGGCTCTCCGGCGCGCCGCTGGCTTACACTGTGTGGATGTGCGCCTTGTGGGGCGTGCTGATGCCGCTGGTGTACATCGGCCTGCGCGATGCCCGCAGCTTGTTCAGTGTGCGGCCCGGCCTGTTGACCGCCGCGCTCGGCGGGTTGGTCTCCTTGCTGGCCTATGCAATCGTTATCTACGCCATGAACGAAGCGCCCCTGGGCGCGGTGTCGGCATTGCGCGAAACCAGCGTGCTGTTTGCGCTGTTGATCGGTTACCTGTTTCTCGGCGAGACGCTCACCCTGCGCCGCATCCTGGCCTGTGTCGTGATCGTAGCCGGCATCCTCATCATCGGCTGATACAGCCAACAACGCAGGAGGTCATTCAAATGGACAAAGTCACACAGGCACCCCTGATCCTGATCACCGGAGGCAGTCGCGGCGTGGGTGCAGCCACCGCTCGACTGGCCGCCGCCAGGGGCTATGACGTCGCGATCAGCTACGTGGCCAACGAACCGGCGGCGCTGGCGGTGGTGGCGGATGTGCAGGCAGCGGGGCGCAGGGCCCTGGCCGTGCAGGCCGACAGCGCCGACCCCGAACAGGTCGCGCAGTTGTTCGCGGCCATCGACCGCACCTTCGGGCGCATTGATGTCCTGGTCAATAACGCCGGGGTGCTGGCGACCCAGTCGCGCCTGGAGGATCTTGGCCATGAACGCATGCAGCGCATCTTTGCGGTCAATGCCATCGGCCCCATGCTCTGCGCCCAGCAGGCGATCAAGCGCATGGCTTACCGGCACAACGGGGCTGGCGGGGTGGTGATCAATGTCTCTTCCGGCGCCGCACGCCTGGGCAGTCCCAACGAATACATCGACTATGCCGCATCAAAAGGCGCCCTGGAGACGTTTACCATCGGGCTTTCCAAGGAAGTGGCGCGCGAGGGCATACGCGTCAACTGTGTTCGCCCGGGGCACATCTACACCGACATGCACGCCAGCGGCGGCGAGCCGGGCCGCGTCGATCGCGTTAAAGACTCGATTCCCATGGGGCGCGGCGGCCAACCGGAGGAAGTGGCACAGGCCATTCTCTGGCTGGCCGGCGCCGAAGCGTCGTTCGTGACCGGCACCTTCCTTGACGTGACGGGCGGCAAATGAGCGCGCCTCACGTCGGCGCCCGCCAAGGCTTCAGGAATTGATCGAGTGGCTCCCGATTTTCTCGTTGACGCTGACGAGCACCTCGGGGACTACCCTTGATGCCTCCACTGCTTGCTGAAAAAATGATCCGTGTGCAAATACCCAACCCTGCTATGGTGACGATGAGTCGGCAATCAGTTCTGCCCAACTTCATCGTGCCTTAGCTTCGAACGTCTGCCGGCCCCCTCATCGCTGGCATCTGCACCTGCCACCCGCGCCATTGCTGGCCACTTTGCACTGTGCCTGGCTGAGACTGAGCGAGTGTTTTTTCCTTCTTATTTGCACTGCGACAACGTGAGCAGCGTATTGCTGTTTCCGCATGAAACATTCAGGAAGCGGGCCATGACGGGTCACATGCAAAACGTAGAGCCCGAGGCCGCCCTGGAAGCTGCTCTCGCGAACTGCGCCTCTGAGCCGATTCGCATCCCTGGAGCCATACAGCCTCATGGCCTGTTACTCGCGCTGCGCGGTGAGCAGCTGTGTATTGAACAAATCAGTGCTAACTGCGAGACAGTGTTGGGACTCAAGAGCAGTCAGTTACTGGGTAGACCCCTGTCAGCGCTGGTCTCGTCAGCGCAGGCCCAGCTTGTAACACTCGCGTTTTTGAATCCGCGCGGACCTGAGAATGATTCTGTCGTTCTCAGCATTGGCGTTGCAGATTACAACGCCTCCTTCCACCGAATCGACGATGTCCTGATTGTCGAATTGGAACCCTTCGTAGAACCTGTGCATGAGCAGGCCAAGTTGGTCACGCGCGTGCTGCGCAACCTTCAAGCCGCTACGACGCTGGAAACGCTATACGACATCAGTGTGCATGAAATCCAGGCGCTGACCGGGTACGACAGGGTGATGATCTACCGCTTCGAACCGCAGGGGCACGGAAAGGTCGTGGCCCAGGCATTATCGGGCACGTTGCCGAGCTACCTGGGTTTGAACTTCCCAAGTTCCGACATTCCGGCGCAGGCTCGAGCGTTATACCGCTTGAACTGGATCCGGGTTATTCCTGATGCCGCGTATATTCCCGTGCCGTTGATACCGGTTTTGAGGCCGGACAACCATCGGCCACTCGATTTGAGTCTGTCAACACTACGCAGCGTTTCCCCCGTGCATTGTGAGTACCTTAAAAATATGGGCGTTCGATCGTCCATGAGTATCTCTCTTCTCGATAATCGAGAGCTGTGGGGGTTGATTGCGTGTGGTCATCCATCACCCTTGCTCGTGCCAAGGGAAGTAAGGGAAGCCTGTGTGCTTATCGGGCAGTTGTTATCGGCAAAAATTGCCGCAATAGTCGCCTCGCTGATCCAGCAGGAGCGCGAAGAAAAAGTCGTCATGCTTGGGCAGTTGGCGGTCGCGATGAGTTGCGATGAACACGGGGTTCTGGAGGGGTTGGTCGGTACCCCCGATCTACTTCAAGCGCTTACCCACGCTGAGGGCGCTGCGGTTCTGATTGAGGACCGTCTCCACCTGTTTGGTCAATGCCCATCGCCAAATGAGGTTAAAGCGTTGCATGCCTGGATTCGTGATTCGGGCCTCGAACAGCAACGGGCAAAAGAACAGGCGAGGGGGCTGCAAGGCCTGGGAATTTTTCATTCCAATTCGATACAGGCAGACCACTTGCCCAGCGCCGCTTATCGCGAGGTTGTCAGCGGTGTGATCGCCTTTATCCTGCCCAAGCCGGTAGACAATGCGGTGATGTGGTTCAGGCCGCAGCTGACATCCACAATGAACTGGAGTGGTGACCCCACGCGGCATTTGAGCCCCGGCCCCGTTGGTTCGGCAACCCACCGACTGCACCCCAGGCAGTCTTTCGATGTGTGGGAAGAACAAGTCACCGGCTTGGCGCAGCCCTGGTCCATAGGTGATTTGTATGCGGCTGAGGATATTCGCCGTTCGGCCCTGGAGTCGGATCTGGAGCGTCAAGTGCATCGTGAGCAGGAGGCCGTGCGCCTTCGCGATGAGCTGGTTGCGGTGGTCTCTCACGACCTGCGTAACCCGATGTCAATCATCATTATGCAATGCGGGCTGATGAAACGCTGGGCCAGCAAGGATGACTCGGGTGAAAACCGCCATATTCGCCGTGCTCTGGGTACCATCGAGAACGCTACGACGCGCATGAGCAGCCTGTTGGAAGACTTGCTGGACACGGCCAAGGTCGATGCCGGTCGTTATCAGTTGGATTGTCGTCCGTTGAATGTCGTCAACCTGCTTGAGGAGGCGTGCAATCTGCTCGTCACCTTAACGACGGAAAAAGACATAGAGCTCAACTGCACTGCGGCGCCTGGACTGATGATTAATGCTGATTCGGAACGGATTTTCCAGGTGCTGTCCAACCTGGTAGTCAACGCGATCAAATTCACGCCTCAAGGTGGCAAGATCGACATTGACGCGGTCAGCCATGGCAGCGATGTGTTGATCAATGTGAAAGACAATGGGGCGGGTATAGCGCCGGAAAACCTCGCGTACATCTTCCAGCGATACTGGTCGATCAAGGAGGACAACCCCCACGGAAATGGGTTGGGGCTTTATATCTCACAGGGCATTATCGCTGCGCATGGTGGCTTGTTGACGGTGACGAGCGAACCCGGTGCCGGCAGCGTGTTCACGTTCAGCCTGCCAGCCTACCTCGGCACCCACCTTGCAGGTGACACACCCTTTCTCAAGCGAAACGGCACAACTCAGCGGTTGGCCAAGTCCATAGCCATTAAGTTGGAGCGCCAGCAAATGGATGACCGCACTGCGCGTACCGCACTGCTCAACGAGTTAAATCACCGAGTCAAAAATGCCCTGTCCACGGTGCAGGCATTCGCGTCACTGACGGCCAACAGTTCAGATTCGATAGAGTCGTTTCGTAAAAGCTTCGATGCCCGGATATTTGCTTTCAGCCGCGCGCATGATGCGCTCGCGCGTGCCGAATGGCAGTCAACTGAACTAGTCGATCTGGTCGCGCAAATTCGCGAGTCGAGCAACGCTGCAGGCAGGGTGGCATTCGTTGGCGACAATGCAGCCTTGGAACCCCGTATCTCACTCGCTCTGTCGATGGTGCTGCACGAACTGATGGCTAACGCTGTCCAGCATGGGGCGCTGGCCTTACCCGGCGGCCAGGTGACGGTGAGCGCTTTGCTGGATCGTTCCTGCCTCCCGCATGTACTCACGATTGACTGGATTGAGAGCGCAGGGGCACCCGGCCATGCGAGCACCGCCGACAGTACTGGCTTTCGACTGATTCGCCGCAGCATTGAACGAGAGCTTAAAGGCAGGGCAGAGGTGACGTTTTCAAGTGCCGGCCTGCATTGCTCGATATCAATCCCCTGGTTTGAGCCGACGGTGACGCATCCATGATTTCGAAGCCCGTGCCGATCATCACGTCCCCACACGTTTTCATCGTCGAAGACGAGACGATGCTCGCAATATTGATGGAGGACATGCTCGACGAGCTGGGTTACGCGACGGCCTTTCATGCCAGCGCGCTGGGCGAGGGGCTCGCGTATGCGAAAGAGGGGGAGTACGACCTCGCGATCCTGGACATCAATATCATCGGAGGCAGCTCTTTCCCGATTGCTTGCGAAATAGCACAACGAGGCATTCCATTTTTTTTCTGTTCCGGCTATGGGCGCCAGGGAATGCCCGCCGAGTGGACACACCGGCGTTGTCTTGCAAAGCCTATCAGTCTGGAGCAACTGGACGCCGCGATGAGCGAACTGATCATCGCCCGGGATCAAGTACCTCTCCTTGCGCCGACTGATGAAATCCAGCGCTAGCTTATCCCCATTCCCGGCAATGACCGTGAGCTGCTTCACAGGTGCGCTGCAGGATCGCCTTTAAAGAAGAATGCCATGAACAGTTTCTCAGGTGAGTTCGATAGAGTGGAGCCTTCACGTGTGCGTCGGCTTAAGGCTGCGACCGTGACGTCCCATGCCCAGGTTGACGAACTGGTCATGGCCGCCCGGCCTTTTGACAGCGTTTCGCGCTACTCGGGTTTTCTCGGTGTCCAGCATCATTTTCATGGCGCCCTGCACCGTGTTTATGCTGACCCAACGCTGAACGCATGGCTGCCTGGCCTTAGCGCATTGAGCCGCTTGCCTGAAATCGAAACCGACATGGGGGACCTGGGCGTCTGTATCCCGCCTCATCCACCGCATGCTCCCATTACGTCGCCCTGGCAGGCGTTGGGATGGCTCTACTGTTGTGAAGGCTCAAACCTCGGTGCTGCGTTCCTGCTGAAACAAGCGCAGCGCCTGCAGTTGGGAAGCGAGTACGGAGCTCGCCATCTCTCAGCCCACCCACTCGGACGGGGTGCTCACTGGCGAGCCTTCACCACGTTGGTCGACGGGCTGACATTGACCCTGGAGCAAGATCTGCAAGCCGAGGAAGGTGCTCGTGAGGCGTTTGACTTCTACAGGCGTCTACTGGGCCATTCACTCAAATCAGCTGTTTTGCCTTGAACACTCCGCCGTTTCAGGCGGTAAGAGGGCAAAAACGCGCCCGCCATCCATTTTTCATAAAATTGTAACAAAGCTGCTGCACAGTCCCGGGAGCCCGAAATTACACCACGGAGTTCCTGAATGAAAAGCTTGATGAAGTCTGCTGCACTCGCCGTTGCGGTTTCTCTGAGCGCCACTTCGGTGTTTGCTGCCGAAAGCATCCGCCTGACCGGTTCCGGTGCCAGTTTCCCGGCCCCGATCTACCTCACCTGGTTCAAGGATTTCAGCAAGAAAAGCGCGGGCGTCACGGTTGACTACCAGTCCAAGGGGAGCGGGGCGGGTGTGCAGGACTTCCTGAACAAAACCGTCGACTTCGCCGCCAGTGACTCCGCGATGAAAGACGAAGACATCGCCAAGGTTGCCGAGGGCGTGCAACTGCTGCCGATGACCGCCGGTGAAATCGTGTTGGCCTACAATCTGCCGGGCAATCCGAAGGGCCTGAAGCTGCCGCGCGATGTGTACTCCGATATCTTCCTGGGCAAGATTACCCAGTGGAACGATCCCAAGATCGTTGCCGCCAACCCGGACCTGAAGCTGCCGGCTACGCCTATCACCGTCGTGGTGCGTGCGGATTCGAGTGGCACCACCGCGGTATTCACCAAGCACCTGGCGGCGATCAACCCTGGCTTCAAGGAAGCATTGGGTGAAGGCAACACCGTCAACTGGCCGGCCACCGACAAGTTCATCAAGTCGCCCAAGAACGACGGTGTGACCGCCACCGTACGCCAGACCCCTGGTGCGATTGGCTACATCGAATACGGTTTCGCCAAACTGGCCAAGGTTGACTTCGCCCAATTGCAGAACAAGGCCGGCCAGTACGTTGTGCCCAACGCCGAAAGCGGTGCAGAAGCACTGGCTGCGGTGAAGATGCCGGAAAGCCTGGTGGCCTGGCTGCCGGACCCGGACGGTGCCAAGTCCTACCCGATCACGTCCTACACCTGGATGATTTTCCGCAAGGACAACGGCAACCCGGCCAAGGCCAAGGCCATGCGTGAAATGGTCGAGTACAGCCTGACCGAAGGGCAGAAAATCGCTGATTCCATGGGCTACATCCCGCTGCCGCCTTCGGTAGTCGAGCAGGTGCGCAAAGCCTCCGCCAACATTCAGTAAGGCGTGCCAGGTCGCTTCCGGGATGGGCAGTCAGCCATGCCGGGAGCACTTCTTCCCTGTTTCGGAATTAACCCATGAACACACCTTTTGTCGTACCGGGTAACCCGGACTCTGCGTGCCAGCCACCGTCCACCAAGGACTTCGTGATGGATCGCACGTTCCGTGCGCTTGCACGCATCGGCGTGGTGCTGGTGCTGGCGCTGGTCTTCGCACTGGTGTTCGAAGTAGGGCGCAAGGCCCTTCCAGGCATGGAAAAGCACGGTTTTGACGTGCTGCTGGGCAGCGTCTGGGATGTCAACCAAGGCAAGTACGGCATTCTGCCGGCGATTTGGGGCACGCTGTACAGTGCTTTTATCGCGTTGATGATCGCCGGCTTTTTTGGCGTCAGCATGGCGATTTTTCTCACCCAGGATTTCCTTCCCGCCAAGCTGGCTGCGGTGTTTCGCACCATCGTCGAATTGCTCGCGGCGATCCCCAGCGTGGTGTACGGCCTGTGGGGCATCTACGTGGTCATCCCCGCCATCCGCCCGCTGACGGCGTGGCTGAACACGGAACTTGGCTGGATTCCCTTTTTCGGTACATCCCTGAGCGGGCCGGGCCTGCTGCCGGCCGCGCTGGTGTTGGCGATCATGATCCTGCCGACCATTGCCGCAGTGTCCCAGGACGCGCTCACCGCGGTGCCGATGAAAACCAAACAGGCCGCCTACGGCATGGGCACGACGCACTGGGAAGCGATTCTCAAGGTGATGGTGCCGTCGGCCGCCACCGGTATCTTCGGCTCCCTGGTGCTGGGCCTCGGCCGCGCCCTGGGGGAAACCATGGCCCTGGCGATGCTGGTGGGTAACGCAAACAACATTTCCCTGTCCCTGTTTGCACCGGCCAATACCCTGGCGGCCTTGCTGGCGCTGAACTTTCCCGAGGCCGGGCCCAACGAGATCGAGGTGTTGATGTACGCGGCGCTGGTGCTGATGTTCATCACGCTGCTGGTCAACGTGGCGGGTTCGATGCTCATGCTCTACGCCCAGCGGGGGACCAAACAATGACCAACCTCACCACGCCTGCCGCCGCGCTGCCCAGCCTGCAGCGCCGCTTCGAAGGCCGCGCCCTGCGCAGCTTGGTCTTGACCACGCTGGTCTGGTTCGGCGCGCTGCTGGCCAGCGTACCGTTGATCTCCGTGCTGTATATGCTGATCACCCGAGGCGGTGCGCGCCTGAGCCTGGAGCTCTTCACCGAATTGCCGCCGACCGGTTTCGAGACCGGCGGCGGCTTCGGCAACGCCATGGCCGGCACCCTGGTGATGGTCGGCATTGCGGCGGCGATCGCCGTGCCGGTCGGTATTCTGGCCGCCGTCTTTCTTGCGGAACTGGGGCCTGACAGCAAACTGGCGAGCGCTGCGCGCTTTGCCGCCAAGATGCTCACCGGCTTGCCGTCCATTCTGGCCGGGGTGTTTGCCTACGCACTGGTGGTGATGACTACCGGAACCTACTCGGCACCGGCAGGTGGCGTGGCGCTGGCCGTGCTGATGCTGCCAATCGTGGTGCTGACGGCCGAAGAGTCGATGCGCATGGTGCCCAAGATCATGAAGGACGCTGCCTACGGTATGGGCTGCACCCGTTCGCAGGTGATCTGGAAGATCGTCTTGCCTACCGGCCTGCCGGCGATCCTGACCGGCGTCATGCTGGCCGTGGCGCGCGCTGCGGGCGAAACCGCACCATTGCTGTTCACTGCGCTGTTCAGCAACTACTGGATCTACCACGACGGCAACCTGGCCGTCATGAACCCGACAGCCTCGTTGGCCGTGCTGATCTACAACTTCTCCGGCATGCCTTTCGACAATCAGCTTGAACTCGCGTGGGCGGCCTCGCTGGTGCTGGTGATGATCGTGCTGGTCGTGAATGTCGTGAGCCGTATTTTCGGCAAACCCAAGTACTAAAAGCGGGAGCACCTGAATTTTGAACGTATCCACTGCGCAAATAGCCGCTCCGTTTGTGACCGAGTCGCCTGTGGTCATGGACTGCAAGCTGGACAAGATTTTCTACGGCAACTTCATGGCCGTGCGTGACAGCCACGTGCCGATCGAAAAAAACAAGATCACCGGCTTCATCGGGCCTTCCGGCTGTGGCAAAAGCACCGTGCTGCGCAGCCTCAATCGCATGAATGACCTGGTCAAGGGCTTTCGTTTCGAAGGGCATGTGCATTTTCTCGGCCAGGACGTGTACGGCAAGGGCGTTGATCCCGTGGTCGTGCGCCGTTACATCGGCATGGTGTTCCAGCAGCCCAACCCGTTCTCGATGAGCATTTTCGACAACGTCGCCTTCGGTCTGCGCCTCAATCGCTACAAGGGCGATCTGGGCGACCGCGTCAAACACGCGCTGCAGGGCGCCGCCCTGTGGGACGAGGTCAAGGACAAGCTCAAGGTCAGCGGCTTGTCGCTCTCCGGCGGCCAGCAGCAACGCCTGTGTATCGCGCGCGCTATCGCCACCGAGCCGGAAGTGTTGCTGCTGGATGAACCGTGCTCGGCGCTCGACCCGATCGCCACCCGACGCGTCGAGGAACTGATGGTCGAGCTGAAGAAGGATTACACCATCGCGCTGGTGACCCACAACATGCAGCAGGCGATCCGGGTGGCGGACACCACGGCGTTTTTCTCGGTGGATATTTCCCAGGGCACGCGCACGGGGTATCTGGTCGAAATGGGCCCGACCGCGCAGATTTTCGGCAAGCCGCGCGAGCAAATGACCGAAGACTACATCAGCGGCAAGTTCAGCTGAGCCACACCGTCCGGCCTGGGCCGTCGCCCACATGCAAACGCCAAACGGACTTGGCGTGAACCGGTAGATTTTTTACCTCGTGTTTCCAAGGAGTTTCAATGTCTGTAACGCATCGCCTTGACTTACCTGCCATTGAGCGCGCATTGCGGGAAGTGCAGGAGCGCTTCGCCGAGCTTAGCCGACACTTCACCGAGCCGCGTGACCCCTTGACCGACGAAGTGCTGCTCAATGTGCTTGAAGGCTATGCGTTGATTGACGACTATGTCGCACGCGGCGTGGACCTGTTTGATCTTCATCAGCTGAACCTGATGCTGGAAATCAACGCCACGGTGCTGTGCGGTCGAGACCCGGCGCGGCGGGTGGAGTACGCCCAGCACCTGGCGGCGACCGAGGAGCATTTCTTCAACAACGTCGAGGGCGGTATCAAGGACTTGTTCAACTGGTATTGTGCGTATCGCAGCGAATCGGTCTGGAAACGGGCGGCCGGCGTCTATGTGCGCATCCTCAGCAAGCCGCAGCTGTTCATTGAAGGCAACAACCGCAGTGGGTCGCTCATCGTCAGCTATTTGCTCATGCGTGCAGGTTTGCCGCCGTTCGTGCTGACGCTGGAAAATGCCGAGGGTTATTTCAACCCATCCTCGGTGATACGCAACTCTGCCAAACATGGTGTCAAGGCGTTGTATGAATTGCCCAAGATCAAGAAAAAGTATGCAGCCTTCCTGGAGCACCAGGCGCCTGATCCAGGCAAGTTTTTCCTGAGCGGCGCGCGGCTGCCCCTGCGAGAGAGAGGCCACTGATGCGCCGATTCAAGCGTCAACGCCTGCGTATTTCATTTGATATCGATGACACGCTGGCCTGTCAGCTGCACCACTGCGCTGTCGAAACCAGCTGGCTGCCGGCCTGTGTGCATCGTTGGCTGGGGGAGCCGTTGCGCATCGGCACGCGTGCCCTGATCCGCGACTTGCGTCGCCAGGGTTGCAGTGTCTGGGTCTATACCTCGTCCGGTCGCACACCGTCCTACATCCGCCGCTGGCTGTTGCTCTATGGAATCCGCGTCGATGGGGTGGTCAACAGTGTGCTGCATAACCGCGCCCTGACCGGGCACGGGCTGTGCAATGCGCCTTCGAAGTATCCGCCGGCATTCGACATCGACTTGCACGTCGATGATTCCGAGGGCGTGCAGATTGAAGGCGCCGATCATGGCTTCCGCGTTGTCGTGGTCGATCCGCAGGACATACGCTGGACGCAGAAAGTCCTGGATGCCGTGGTCGTTGTCCGCGCGCAGCTCGGTTGGCCGCGGCTGATCAGCCCCAAGGCGCCGCGCAATGCCGGGCTATCGCTTGAGCCGAGCAGGCCTGTCGCCACCTCGGTCCTGGCGCGTGGGCAATGGTCCGGTTGAATGTATCCAGGACAATTCTTTGCGTGTATCAAATGGCGGGCTTAGGCTCTCATTTACATACAGCAGGGAGGCGAACCCGGCGCGCAGGATGCAACCGTTCCAGCGGCGTCGAATCGATTGAGGCATGTTCAGTCACGTTACGGTCGGGTGCACCGACCTCGAAAAAGCAGCTCACCCCCATGGCAGCACGCCTCACAACGCCTGTTACGGCGATCTGGAGCGCCCATGGTAGAGCCATCGACGCTCCTGCTGTTTGCGGGGGCCGTGTTGTTGTTACTGATGTCTCCCGGCCCCAACATGGCCTTCGTGATTGCGCACGGCGCCAGCTACGGCTGGCGTGGCGGCGTGGCTGCTGCGTTGGGAATCGGCGCGGCTGACCTGGTATTGACCGCGCTCACCGCAGCCGGCCTCACGGCCGCCATAGCGCAGTGGCCCCCCTCGTTCGACCTGATCCGCTGGGCCGGTGCGTTCTATCTGCTCTGGATGGCCTGGAACGCCCTGCGGGTGCGTGCCCCACGTTCAACGCATGCCACTCTCCAGGCGTCGCTGATGTCGGTGTTCATCCGAGCAATGCTCAACTCTTTGCTCAACCCCAAAGCGTTGCTGTTTTTCATGGTGTTTTTGCCGCAGTTCGTTGTGCGAGGCAGTTCTGCGGTTGCCCTGCAAATAGTGACGCTGGGGTTGGTATTAACCTTGATCGCGATCATTTTTCACATCGTGCTGGGCCTGATGGGGGGAATCATCCGGGGTTATGCGTCCCACCACGGCGAGTCCGCAAAGTGGCAGTCGCGGGGCCTGGCATTTGTATTGGTGTTGCTGGCAGTTCGCCTGGCGTTCACGTCGCGGCCGGCATGAGTTATCCAGATAGCCGGTGCGTACTTGCATAAAAAAGCCACTCGATCGAGTGGCTTTTTTTTCTGTGAATTTTGATCGTTCCCACGCAGAGCATGGGAACGATCAAGCCATGCTACGACGTTTGTTGACGTTGCTTATTTGAGCGTGACGTCAACCATCGGCGGGATGTAACCGTAGTCATACTCGGCGACCACGAATGTCTGCTGCCCTTTGATCTTGATGCCCACCGTCGGTGCCTCGGTGCCGCCGATGCGCACCTGTGTCCCGCCTTCGCCGGTGGGTACGCTGTCGATGAAGGAGGTCACCAGGCCGTTGGGCATCACGCAGTGCGAGTAGGTCTGGAAGGGCTGGGAAGACGGATTCCCCAGGACCAGGCCGGAACCGTTCAAGGGCACGTAAGGGCCGAACAGCGAGTCGGCGACAAAACCGTACACACCGTCCGGCCCGGTTACCCCGTCGCCATAGGTGAAGGTGTGGCTGATGGTGAACAGATAATACTTGCCGTCCTGGAACACGAAGTGCGGACGTTCGGTCTGGTCGTTGACGCCGACTGCGGTGAGCAGCGGCGGCAGCATTTCCCAGTCGTCGCCGTCTTCGTCACGGGCCACGGCGATACCGACGCAGGCGGTCTGGAAACGCGAGTTGCCGACGTCTTCATAACCGGGCGGCACATCGCCGATTTCTGCCTTGCCCACTTTGTGCGAGCCGCGCTCGCCGGCCACGTTGCCTTCGAACAGCATGTACAGCTTGCCGTCCTTCGGGTCGCGGAACGGCCATGGATCGCGGAAACCCCAGAAGGCGTTCTGCGCTTCGGTCTGGTACATCTTGCCGTCGGCCTCGAACAGCGGCTTGACCTTCTCGAAGCCCACCAGGCTGACGCCATGCTCGGTGGTCACCACGCGACCACGCACCTTGACGATGGTCGCGCCGGGTGTGACGGCGGTGTAGTACAGGTCCACCTCGCCTTGCTCGTTCAGCAGGATCGGCGTGCCGGCCCATTCGCGCACCGTTGGCGAAACGCCTTCAGCCATGACCCGGCCGCCGAGTTTCCAGTCCTTGCCGGTGCGGGAGTACCAGTAGTACATCTTTGCCCGACCGTGGCGATCGGTCCAGTCGCGGGTGATGTCGTAGTCACCGTTCTCATCGAGGTACTGCGGGTCGTTGGGGTGACGGTCTGCGGTCAGGGTGAAGATCACCGACCAGCCATCGACGGAAGTGATATTTCCATCAATGTCGCGCAGCGGCATGGTGTCCCAGATAAACACTTTGTCGCTCAGCACCGGGAAGTCGGCACTGACCAGCGGCTGGGTGGTGGTGGGGTCGTCCGCATGGACTTTCAGCGCATCGGCGCGGGTCCACAGGCTGGGTTGGTGGGGTGTTTTGCCGAATTTTGCAGTGTTGCTTTTCATAGGTAACCTCGTCCGTGAAGCTAAGTTGATACTGTATTTATATACAGTCATTGGACTTTAAAAGACTGGTTCCCTCGGGTCAAGGGCTAAAATGCATTTATGCATATTTTTGCGTGATGCCTTGGCTGACACGTTTCAGCTATGGATTTTTACAGACGTTCGCGTTCGGCCGGGAGGTAGCTAAGGGAGCCGCTACTAAATAAGGAACTTTGGCCCCGCAGGCCTTCTCCATTGCAGATAGCCCCGCCTCAGCCGGCCTGCGCCGGATGATCGCTGACTGCAACCTGCCGCCAGAGCCGCCCATGACCGAATCCAGCCTCAGCCACGCCGAACCTTCCAAGCCGTCCTTGCGCCGCGCCGTAACCGGCCCGATGTTGTTCCTGTTCATCCTCGGCGACGTGCTCGGCGCGGGCGTGTATGCGCTGGCCGGCACCATTGCCGGCCAGGTGGGCGGGGCGATCTGGGTGCCGCTGCTGGTGGCGTTGTTTTTCGCCATGCTCACCGCCGGCTCGTACGCCGAATTGGTGACCAAGTACCCGCATGCGGGTGCCGCTTCGGTGTTCGCCGAAAAGGCCTTCAAGTCGCCGCTGATTTCGTTCCTGGTGGGCTTTTGCATGCTTGCAGCCGCCGTCACCAGCGCCGCCGGTTTATCCCTGGCGTTTGCCGGCGACTACCTGGCCGCGTTCATCGATGTCTCGCCCCATGTGGCGGCTCTGGTTTTTCTGCTGGCGATTGCGCTGTTGAATGCGCGCGGGATCAAGGAATCGCTGGGCGCCAATATGGTCATGACGTGCGTGGAACTGTCCGGGCTGCTGTTGGTGGTGGTCGCTGCGGCCTGGTGTTTCCAGTCCGGCGAAGCGAACCTGGGGCGCGCATTCGAATTCAAGCCCGGCATCAACCCGATGCTTGCCGTGCTCGGTGCTGCGCTATTGGCGTTCTATTCGTTCGTCGGTTTCGAAACGTCGGCCAACCTGGCGGAAGAAATCCGTGGTGTGCGCAGGATTTACCCGCGTGCGCTGTTCGCCGCGTTGATCGTGGCGGGTATCGTGTATATGGCGGTTGGTGTTGCCGCCTCCGTGGTGCTGCCGATGGACAAGCTGACAGCCACGTCGGCACCGCTGCTCGAAGTGGTGCGCGCCTCGGGCCTGAATATTCCACCGCAACTGTTTGCCTTCATTGCCCTGGTGGCGGTCGCCAATGGCGCGCTGCTGACGATGGTCATGGCCAGCCGCCTGACCTACGGCATGGCGCGCATGGGCCTGTTGCCGGAACCGTTGTCACGCGTGCTGCCCAAGCGCCGTACGCCTTGGGTGGCGATCATTGCCAGTACGGCCGTGGCCATAGCCTTGACGCTGACCGGCACGCTCGCGGCATTGGCCGAGACGGTGGTGTTATTGCTGCTGTTCGTTTTTCTCAGTACCAACCTGGCGGTGCTGGTATTGCGGCGTGACACCATCGAGGAGCAGCATTTTCGTGTGCCGAGCTGGGTGCCGGTGCTGGCGATCGTTTCGTGCCTGATCCTGCTGAGCCAGCAAAGCCTGGATACCTGGTTGCGGGGCGGGGCGCTGATTGTGCTGGGCATGGTGCTGTATGGCTGCAATCGATTGGCGACGCCGGCGGTGCAGGCGGGTTGAGTACACCAACCGGGTAGCGACCCATGCCGTCGATGGCGGTGTGTCAGTTGCAGAAGCATTCAAGCCCCCTCCCACAGTTGGTCTTCTGTGTGTTGAAGACTTTGATGGGGGCAAGCTCTAATGCCAGTCAGTCAAGCGTACACGCCGTCTGTAGGAGCGAGCTTGCTCGCGAAAAACGTCAACGATAACGCGTGCTTCCTGAATGAACGCGGTGCCTGTGAGTTTTTCGCGAGCAAGCTCGCTCCTACAGTATTAGGACAAGCCCCCTCCCACAGTGATTGATGTATGGCTTAGAGGTCGCGCACTACGCGGAAACCAATCCAGTCACCGCGCGTCTGCGGGTAGATGTTGTTGCGGTTGCCGGAGCGGGAGAACACTGGCGCCTCGCCCCAGTCATTGCCGCGAATCTGGTAGGACTCGCAGTTCGGTTCCATCCAGGCACTGCCGTCAGTCGGTGCACCGATGTAGTTCGGGTGTTCGCAATCGGCAACCCGTTCATACACATTGCCGTGCATGTCGTACATGCCAAACGCATTCGGCGGGTAGCTGCCCACCGGTGACGAATAGCTGTAGCCGTCCGCCGGGCCGTAGGTGTTGGCGTGCCTGGCAATGCTGTAGCCCTTGCCTTCGTCGAACGGGAAGGGGAACGGCCCGCGGGTGCCGGCGCGGGCCGCGTATTCGCGTTGGGCTTCGCTGACCATGTGGTACTGCTGGCCGGTTTTTTTCGACAGCCAGGCCACGTAGTTTTTAATGTCGTCCATGTCCATGCACACCGCCGGCTGACGCGGGCCCTGGGGGTAGCGGGGCTTGCTGGCGATGCATTCGCGGCCGGGACGATCATCACCATTGGCGATCTTCACCCCGGTCTGGCGGACATAGCTGTCCCATTCACCGGCGGTGATGTGGAAGCGGCTCATGGCGAAGGGCTTGGCGAAGGTCACCTCATGCATCGGGCCTTCGTCCGGCTCGCGGCCGACTTCGTCTTCCGGGGTGCCCATGGTGAAGGTGCCCGCAGGCAAGACCACCATTTCCGGGCAGTCCTTGCAGTCCTTGAAGACTTTGCCCGGTTGCGGTGCCGCCGCCTGGGCCAGGCCCGGGAGCAGGGCGCCGCACAGTGCGGTCAGCGCCAGGGCTGGCAGGGGTTTGAGTCGAAATGGCGTCATGTGAGCGTCTCGTTCAAATAAAAAAGGGTCACAGCCGCTGGCTCAGCAACGCCATGAAGCGCTGGATCTCATCCGAGCTGTTGAGCAGGCCGGGGGAGGTGCGGATCACCGGGCCGACGTCGCGGTCCACGGCGTCGATCACCACTCGGTTTTTCATCATGTAGCTGGCCACCGCATCGCAGTCCTGGCCCTTGACCCGAAAGAAGGTAAAACCTGCCGACAGCGCTGGACTGCGCGGCGTGACCAGTTCTATCTGCGGATGCGCGAGCAGTTGCGCTTTAAGCTCGGCGTTGAGTGCGTGGATACGCGCCTGCACCGCTGCCTTGCCCAGTTGCAGGTGCAACTTGAAGGCTTCGTCGGCGGCCCAGCGATGTTCGAACGCGTGGTAGCCGCCGGGCGTCATGGTGGTGGCGAAATCCTTGTCTTCGGAGAAGGTCGGCACCATCGGTGTGACGTAGGTGTTGTCGGGGCTGCGAGCGCACACCAGGCCGGTGCCGCGTGGGCCGAACATCCACTTGTGGGTGCCGGCGATGAAGAAGTCGCAGTGCATGGCCGGGAAGTCGAGGTTTTCCACGCCGAAACCGTGCACGCCGTCGACCACGTAGAGCAGGCGGTCGTGGTCGTCGCGGTTGCGGTTGTATTCATTCACCAGTTGGCCGATATCGCCAATCGGCAATTTGACCCCGCTGCCCGATTGCACCCAGGTCATGCCCAGTACGCGGGTGTTGGGGCGAATATTGCGCTGGATATTGCCCAGCACTTCATCGGCGGACACGCCGCTGGCGCTGTCGAACAGCCGGATGCGGCGCACCTGGGTGCCTTCCCTGCGCACGCGAAAATCCAGCACGTTCTGCGTCGCGTAATGCTCATGCTCGGTGGTGAGGATTTCCTGGTCGGCGCGCACCTTGATCCCACCGTAAATCATCGCCAGCCCTTCGGAGGTGCTGCCGGTCAGGGCGATCTGTGGCGGTGTGGCGTTCAGGTAGCGGCCCGCCCATTCACGCACCTGGCCTTCGCGTTTCCAGGTTTCCTGCAGGTCCCAGTCCATCGCCAGGCCGGGGTTGCGGTCGATCTGCGCACGGTAGCGCTCGATGGCCTCGCGCACCGGCCTGGGATGCGACGCGACCAGGAAGTTGGAAAAATGCAGGTAATCCGGGTCCTGGTTGAACAGCTGTTTCAAGCCTGTCCATGGGTCGTTCGTGGCGGCGGCCAGCGCCTGGGGCATCAGCGTGTTGCCCAGCGGCAGGCTGGCGGCCAATACGCCGGCCTGCTTGAGGAATGTGCGACGGTCGGTCATGGGCTGACTGCTTGATGAGCCAGGGGTTTGGCGGCTTTCTGGACCTGCTCCCACACCCGCAGGAAGTTGCCTCCCCACAGCTTGGCAATATCGGCTTCGGAATAACCGCGCTGGATCAGTTCGGCGGTGACGTTGCGCACTTCGCCAACGTTCTCCCAGCCCTGCAGGCCACCGCCGTCGTTGAAGTCCGACGCGATGCCGACGTGGTCGATGCCGATCTTGCGCACGGTGTAGTCGATGGCATCGCCCCAGTCCTTGAGGGTCGCCTTGGGTTCTCCCTCGAGAATCGCGTACAGCTCGCTGGCGTACTGGCCGAAGCGCTGTTCGGGCCACGCGGCGATGATCGCATCGCCCGGCATCAAGGCCATCGCCAGGTTCGGCAGCGGCGGCAAGTCGAAGCGGGCGCGCAAGGCGTTGAGCTTGTCCTGGGTCGGCTGGCTCAGGGGGCGCAGGTAGGCAGGAAAGCCCACCACCTGCACCACGCCGCCGCTGCGCTTGATCAGTTGCAGTTCCTTGTCGCTGAGGTTGCGCGGAATGTCCACCGACGCCCGGGGGGCCGAGTGGGACGCTACCATCGGTGTACGGCTCAACTGCGCGACCTGTTCCAGGGCCTTGGTCGACATCTGCGACACGTCGATGATCACTCCCAGGTCATTGAGGCGCTGCACCGCTTGCTGGCCGATGGGCGACAGGCCCTCGAGGGCGTCGGTGGTGTCATTGAAAAACGGCAGCGGGCGCGACGAATCCGACCAGGCGTTATTGCCGATGTAGCTGAAGCCGAACATGCGCATGCCGCGCGCCGCCCACAGGTCCAGCTGGTTCAGGTCGTTACCCAGCGGGTAGGCGTTGAGCATGCTGATAAAGATCGCGAACTTGCCTTCGCCGTGCAGGCGGCGCATGTCGTCCGGGGTGTAGGCGATGCCCACCTGGTGGGGGAAGTCGCGGACCATGCCGGAGATGATTGTGTAGCGCACCTCCTGCTCATGGCGGGCTTCCTCGACAAAACCGTCGGTGGGTTTGTGCGGGGCGTTGGGGCCGTTCCAGATTTCCGGCCAGCCGAAAATGGTCAGGGCCGCGCCGGATAATCGTCCGCGCGCCGCTTTGGCCAGGTCGAACTGGCCGCTGCCATCCTTGTCGGCTTCATTGCCGGCTGTGCCGAAATCCATGGGCACGGTGATGTGGCTGTCGAACGACAACAGGCGATCCTGCATTTCATTGGCCTGCTTGATCACCTCCAGCGGGTAGCCGGCGTTGCCCTTGAACCAATGATCCCAGACCAGAAAGCCGGCCCCGGCAGCGACTGCCAGTGCCAGCGGCACGCCGATATACAGCGCCTTTTTCGAACGTGGTTTTGTCATTGCCATCTCAGTCAGTTGAGGCCTTTGCTATCAGGGAAGAACGAGCGATGACCGGGGAAATTTAGCGGGCGCTGCCCGGGCGGTAAATTTCCCCAGGCTGCAAACGTTCTAGCTCTGATTAAGCCGTTTCCTAAGGTAGACAATGACGATCTCTCGACGTGGGTTCATCGCAGGCCTGGCGCTGACCGGCGCGGCGGTGCCCGCGGCCTTTTATGCCCATCGCGAGCTGACGCGGGAAGAAGAATTCCCGGTCACCCCCGGCGAAGCCACGGTCGACCTGGCCGACACCCAGGGCCAGCATCTGGCGAATACGTTGCGCGGCGTGTGGAGCCTGCGCCTGGAAGGTCGCGATGCCGGCCTCAGGGGCTTGCCGTCCCGGGGCCTGGAACTGCTGCTGGACATCGCGCCCCGTGGCCGTGGCTTGCGCGGTTACCTGGACACCGCCGAGAACCTGCGGGCCGACGGCGAGCCGCGCTACCGCGTATTGGGCGATCTGCTGACGGGCGAGGGCGCCTTGCTCTATTGGCGGCTGATCGACCGCGATTCGGCGGCGGGCATCCCGGCCTACGAATTCAAGATGACCCTCGATGAAGTCTGGGCCGACTTCGGCAATGCCGGCAGCGGCACCCTCAGCGGGCAGATCCTCGACCTCGAGCGGCCCCTGGCATTGACCGAGCGCGACAACCGATTCATCGCCCACAAACAGCTGTTCCCCGAAGCCCGCCAGCGCATAGGCCTCAACCCGACCCTGCTGGCCTGGCTGATTGCCCCCGAACATCGCCTGTTTCACCAGCTGTGGCACGCCACCCGTGACCAATGGCACAAGCTCTCCGAAGAAAAACGCGAGGCCCTGCGCGGCATCGGCTGGCAACCCGGGCCGCGTGGCCGGGAGCGCGATGCACGGGGCAAGCTCAAGGACCGTAACGGCTCGGGCATCGACTTTTTCTTCATGCACCGCCATATGCTTGGCACTGCCCGCTCCATGCAGGAGCTGCCGTCGTGGCCGCATTTCCCCGAGCCCCAGCCGGCGCTGGAGCGCGATCGCCCGGGCTTCGTGCGCTACTTCGATAACCACGACGGCTTTGCGTTGCCGCCGTGCTGGTCGGCGCCGGATGACGCCGATTACACCCAGTGGGTCAGCGACATCAAGGCTGCCGAGACCTACCACAGCAATTTCCAGGTGTGGGAATCCCAATACCGCGACCCACGCTACCTGGCCAGGCTGACCCTGGGCCAATTGGGCTCGGAGATGGAGCTGGGCCTGCACGACTGGCTGCACATGCGCTGGGCTTCTGTGCCGCGCGACCCGTCCAACGGCGCCCCGGTGCCTTTTGCCCGCGACCCTGCGGACTTCGCCGCACGCTGGTACGCACCGGAAAACGACTTCCTCGGCGATCCGTTTTCATCCCACGTGAACCCGGTGTTCTGGCACTTCCACGGCTGGATCGATGACCGCATCGAAGACTGGTTCCGTGCCCACGAGCGGTTCCATCCGGGCGAAGTCACCCGGCTCGAAGTCAACGGCGTAGCCTGGTTCGCACCGGGGCGCTGGGTTGAAGTCGGCGACCCCTGGCTCGGCCCGGATACCCACGGCTGCAGCACCACGCCGGGGTTGCAGCAGGGCCGCTCGTTGGAAATGGACCCGGAAATCATGAAACTGGCCCTGCGCATCACCTTCGGCGCCGATGAGGAACTGCTCAAAGGCCTGTTCAAGCGCGTGCCGAAGCGGCCCTGGTATGCGCGGCATTTGAAGGTCAAGCGCGAGGCCTGAGTGCGGTGTTTTGGCTGCGTGTTCCTTGACATCGCGGCACTGGCGCGCAACGATCAACTCAATTTTTAAAAATTGAGTTTCAGTTGTGGCGAAACTCCATAAACCCACTGATTTCGCGGCTTTGTTAGATCGTCATGGTTTGCAGGTTTTCGAGCTTGCACGCATTTTCAAGGCGGTCGATGACAAAGGCCGATATTTGCACTGGGACGAATTCCGCCGTTACCCGACGCCGGGGGTCAATAAAGAGGCGGCCTGGGCCGCCATCAAGATGTCCCGGGCCTGTGGGAGCAAGACGCTTGAGCTCAAGAGCGAATGCGGCAGTGCTTTTTTCTTGTGCTCCACGGATTTCAGCGATGCGGTGATTCACGCTGTCGAGTCGGTGATATCCCGTTTAGGCGGGGCGGCAGCGTCGTCTCCTCAATACCGTGATAACGCTCAGTACCTGGTCGACTCATTGATGATGGAAGAGGCAATTTCCAGTGCCCAGCTGGAAGGTGCCGCGACCACGCGCAAAATCGCCAAGGACATGCTGGCCAAGGAGCGCCCGCCGCAGAATGACGATGAGCGGATGATCCTCAATAACTATCAACTGATGAAACATGCCAAGTACAACCAGGGCGAAGACCTGTCTGTCGCATTGATCTGTGAGTTCCATGGCATCGCGACAGCAGGGATTGACGAGGACGATACTCGCCCTGGTCATATCAGGGAAACCGACGATATTTTTGTCGGCGGCGCGGGGAATGAAATTGTTCATCAACCCCCTCAGGCCGCATTGCTACCGGACAGGCTTGAGGCACTTTGCAGCTTTGCCAATGACCGCCATGACGGTCAAGGCGGCAGGCACTTTATCCATCCGCTGGTCAAAGCCATCATTCTTCATTTCATGCTGGGTTATGAGCACCCCTTCAGGGACGGCAACGGCCGGACCGCACGCGCGTTGTTCTATTGGTTCATGCTCAAAACTGGTTATTGGCCTTTTGAGTACATTTCCATCAGCGCCTTGCTCAAAGAAGCCCCGATGCAATACGGGCGCTCGTATATCCATACGCAAACCGATGGGTTCGATTTGACCTATTTCGTCATTTATCAATTGCGGGTCATCGAACGCGCGATGAATGAATTCATGCTGTATTTCGAAGGTAAAAGGCAAGAAGCCGTAGAGCTGATGAGCTGGCTCGATACGCTTGATTTAAAAGAAGGGTTGAATTACCGACAGGGCCATTTCCTGAAAAAAGTGCTGCAACACCCTGGGCGCATCTATACGCCCAGGGAACTCACCCATGACTATGACATTTCCGAAAATACGGCACGCAAGGACCTTGAAAAACTGGTCGGTATGAAACTTCTATTCAAGGTACAGGAAGGAAAAAGCCACCTGTACATCGCGCGCGACGATGCGCAGGTCAACCTGAAGAAGCTGACAAGCGCGGGTTGATCGAAAACGAAAAAAAACCGGCTGATCAGGCCGGTTTGGGTTCCCTTCAACAGCAGGGTTATACGTGGTTGCTCAGCAGGCGTTCAGCACCGCCTTCGGCCAGGCCACGTTCCTGCAGACGATCCGCACCGCCTTCGGCCAGGCCACGTTCCTGCAGACGATCCGCACCGCCCTCGGCCAGGCCGCGTTCCTGCAGACGATCCGCGCCACCTTCGGCAACACGGGTTTCAATCATGCGATCCGCGCCGCCTTCAGCGACTACCGGGTGGGCGAAAGCGTTTGCAGCGAGTACCGAGAAAGCGAGGCTAAGCAAGAGTTGGCGTTTCATGATGGTGTGCTCCAAGTGTTTTAGTGAGGTGCCGTTTGGCATGGGTTTGATGTTACGCGTCGCAGTTTTTAAGAGA
The DNA here is from genome assembly GCF_900004785.1 of Pseudomonas sp. 28 E 9. Lineage (NCBI taxonomy): Bacteria > Pseudomonadati > Pseudomonadota > Gammaproteobacteria > Pseudomonadales > Pseudomonadaceae > Pseudomonas > Pseudomonas sp. 28 E 9. The sequence continues at coordinate 27,707 of NZ_CVTK01000058.1, forward strand.
ACTTCATTGCGCTGATGGTGACTATCGACGCCAGCGATGGACCCGCTCAGGGGCCATCACTGCGACCGTCATGGCATCTGCGGCACTTCATTGGGGCGCAGGTCAAACACCAGCACCTCGGCGTCCTCGCCATGGCTCAGGCGAATCTGGCGTTCGTTGCGTACGCGCACGCCGTCGCCTTCCTGCAAGCGCTGGCCATTGAGCTCGACGCTGCCGCGCGCTACGTGGATGTAGGCGTAGCGATCCGGCGGCAAGTCCAGTTGCGCGCTTTCATCACCATCGAACAGCCCGGCATGCACCCGCGCATCCTGGCGAACATTCAACGAACCGTCGGCGCCATCCGGCGAGATGATCAGTTGCAGGCGCCCGCGTTTTTGCGCTTCGCTGAAGTGCTCCTGCTGATAGCGCGGCTTGGCCCCGGCTTCGTTGGGCACGATCCAGATTTGCAGGAAGTGCACACCCAGGCGGTGACTGTGGTTGAACTCGCTGTGGGCCACGCCGCTGCCGGCGCTCATCAATTGCACATCGCCGGGGCGGATCACCGAACCGGTGCCCAGGGTGTCCTTGTGTTCCAGGGCGCCTTCGAGCACATAGGAGAAAATCTCCATGTCACGGTGCGGGTGCTGGCCGAAGCCTTTGCCGGCGGCGACGCGGTCATCGTTGATCACCAGCAGGTCGGAAAACCCTTGTTCATTCGGGTTCCAGTAGTTGGCGAACGAGAAGGTGTGGAACGACTTCAACCAACCGTGATTGGCGGCGCCGCGTTCGGAAGCTTTGCGAAGGGTCAGCATGGTCCAGTCCTCAAGTGAGCGCGGGCTGCGAGATGCAGGGCGCTTGCGTTGAGAAGAAGGTTAATGGTTAACGGTTAATTCATTAAGAAGATGAAATCCGAATAACTGTCGCTTATGAGTTGACAGTACAAGGCATGCCATAATGCCCGTCGCCTTTCTTCTCGATGGACGTTTCCCGCTTATGAAAACCGTGGCCATGGCGCTGTTTCCGGACTTCCTGCTGCTCGACATGGCCGGGCCGCTTGAAGTGTTTTCGATTGCCAACCGCTACCTGCCGGTGGCCGACCACTATCGGATCGTCACCATCGGCACCGAGCCCGGGCCGTTGCGCGCCTCCAATGGCGTCACGGTGCACACCGACCTGCTGCTGGAGCAGGCCCAGGACGCCTATGACGTGCTGCTGGTGCCTGGCGGTCCGGGGGCCTATAACGAATGCCATCCCGCGCTGCTGCCCTGGCTCAAGGCGATGGCGCCACGGGCGCGGCGTTTCGGTTCGATCTGCACCGGCGCCTTTGTGCTCGGACACGCCGGCTTGCTCGACGGGCACCGTGTGACCACCCACTGGCATTACACCGAACGCTTGATCAAGGCATTCCCCAACGCCATCGTCGAGACCGATCGCATCTACCTGCAGGACCGACGCTTGATCACCTCGGGTGGCGTCACGGCCGGTATCGACCTGGCCCTGTCGATTGTCGCCCAGGACCATGGCAAGCAAGTGGCGGTGGACGTGGCCAAGGTGTTGCTGGTGGTGATGAAACGCCAGGGTGGCCAGGCCCAGTTCAGCCCGATGACCGCCGCCGTGGCGCCCCAGGAAACCGCGATCACTCGGGTGCAGCACCACGTGCTGGCGCAACTCGACCAACCCTTTACCATCGAGTCGATGGCCGAACTTGCCGGCATGAGTGCGCGGCACTTTGCGCGCCTGTTCGCCAGGGAAGTGCAGATGACGCCCATGGCGTTCCTGCAAGGCGCGCGCATCGACCGTGCCCGCCAGTTACTGGAAACCACCGACCTGCCGCTCAAGACCGTGGCGTTTCATTCAGGCTTCGGCAGCGTGCGGCATATGCGCTTTCTGTTCAGTGAAAAGCTCGGCCTGAACCCTACCCAATACCGACAACAGTTCAGTTAACGACACCCTGTCCGTCTGAGGCCCCCGATTGTCCGTATCGCTCCCCGTGCCAGCATTGTCCTGTGAACGCCAGCTGGCAAGATAACGTCGAGCCCACGGAAAAAGGATGCGCAGGCACTCAAGCACGGGTGTTTCAGCGCTGTTACGGACATGAATCATTCTGCGGCGGTGAGCTTCGGCGCCTATACGTTTCATCGGCACCAGCGTCTGGTCAGCAAGGCCGGCTGGCCAGTGCCGCTGGGCGGGCGCGCCCTGGATATCCTCGCGGTGTTGCTGGAAGCGCCGGGGCACTTCATCAGCAAGGCGACCTTGATCGAGCGGGTCTGGCCCAACAGTGTGGTTGAAGACAATAACCTGCGCGTGCACATTGCCGCGTTGCGTCGCGCCGTGGATGTGCAGCCTTTGATCCTCAATCACCCGCAGCGCGGCTACTGCTTCGCCGCGCCCGTGCAAGGCGCGCTGCCGACGTTGCCGGCAGCGCACAACCTGGCGGCGCGGCTGAGCCCTGTGGTCGGTCGCGATGAGCTGGTAGGCATGCTGGTACGGCGCATGGCCGGGCAGCGGCTGTTGACCCTGACCGGAGTGGCCGGTATCGGCAAAAGTACCCTGGCCCTGGCGCTCGCCGAGCGCGTGTTGCCACGCTATCGCGACGGGGTGTGGTGGGTCGACCTGGGCGACCTGCGCACGCTGGGCGAACTGCTCGGGCACCTGGCCACGCTCTTGCAGTTGGACGCCGTCGACAGCCTCGATGAGCTGTGCCGGCGGTTGGCCGCGCGCCGGTTGTTGCTGGTATTCGATGGGGCCGACCTGCTGCTCGGAGCCTGTCGCAAGCTGCTGCGCGCGCTGCACGAAAGGGCGCCGGAGGTCAGCGTGCTGGTCAGCAGTCGCGAGGCCTTGCTGGCGCCGGGCGAATGGGTGGTGCGCGTGCCGCCGTTGGGCGTGCCGTCGCCGTCGGCGCTGGGCAGTGTCGAGCAGGCCATGACCTGTCCCGCCGTGCAGTTGTTCGTCGCACGGGCGCGCGCCAGTCAGCAGGGTTTTGTGTTGCGGCCCCAGGAGTTGATGCCGCTGCGCGATATTTGCCGGCGCCTGGACGGTATCCCGTTGGCCCTCGAACTGGCGGCCGCCCAGGTTGACGCCCTGGGTATCGGCGGTGTGCAGCGGCAATTGCGCAGCGGCCTGCACGGGCTGAGCCACGGTCGTCGCACGGCGGTGGAACGCCATCGCTCAATGACCGCCGCGCTGGACTGGAGCTACGAGCGCCTGAGCCTGCCGGAGTGCTGGCTGTTCCTGCAGTTGGGCCTGTTCAAGATGGCGGTGACCCTGCCCACCTTGCGTGAAATGGTCAGCGGAACCGAGCTTGAGCACGCCGATTTGTCCTACCTGCTGGCGCGTCTGGTCAATCTGTCGCTGCTGACCGCCGAGCCTGGCCCGGGCCCGACGCGCTATCGCCTGCTCAATGGCGTGCGCAGCTACGCCCTGGCGCAGTTGCGCGATCCCATTCAGGTCGAGCGCTTGCAGCAAGGTTATGGGCAGTGCCTGGGTGAGTTTTCAGGCCGGCCGTTTGTCCTGCAACTCGTCGAGCAGGCGGCGTGCGCGCAGTAGGTCGCGGGTGGCGAAGCCTTCGGTAAATCGAGCGTAGATCGGCTCCAGCAAATCCCTGGCGGCTTGCCTGCGCCCTTGTTGCTGCCAGCGTTGCGCCAGGCAGCCCGCACAGCGCAACTCCCAGGCCAGGGCACCTTGCCGGCGTGCCAGGCCAAGGGCTTCGAGCAGCAGCGTTTCAGCACCGTGGATATCCCCCTGGAGCGCCGCGTGCCCGGCGTACACCCGCAGGATTTCCGGGGCGCACCAGCCCGCCGTGCCACTGCGCGCGCGGTGCATGCCCGGCTTATCGACCTGCCGCATGCCGAAGGTGACCAGGGTGTCCTCGATCAGTCCCAGGCCCTGCAGATCCTGGTCGCCCAGGATACCGGCATAGTGCCCGGCCCAGGTCTGGAACAGTTGCACCGAATGCTTGTGCGCCTGCTCAAGCAACAGGCGTTGCAAGGCCTGTGCCTCGTCGTCGGCCCCGTTGTAGCGGGCGATGACTACACCAGCCAAGGCCAGGGTGTAGCAGATCGAGGTGCCGTGGTTGATCTGCAGCGCCAGCTCCAGTGCCTGGCTCGCGGTGCGCCAGGCGCGTTCGGGGAAGCCTTGCAGCCAAAGGATGCGCGCCAGGACGGTCAGGGACGCGACGCTCTGGTCGTACTGCACGCCAACGCCATGGGCAAAGCGATTCACGTGGCCGCTGTGGCTCATCCGTTGCAGCACCTGCTCGGCATGATGCCGGGCCAGTGCCTGATCGCCGGTGTAATGCCGGGCGAGGGCGCGCAGGCGTTGGGTGCTCAGGTCCAGCAGCGGCTCGGTGCGCGGGTCGAGGCGATCAAAATGCAGGCTCTGTTGCAGCGCCTGGTCATAGCGCCCGGCACACAGGTTCACCGCCATATGCCCGGAGACCGCGCGCAACTGGCCGGCCAGGTCCTGGCGTTCTTCGGCCAGGCGCGCGGCACCGACAAACGCCGCAATGGTCTGCGGCGCGGCGCCCAGGGCGTGGTAGGAAAGGCTGCCCAGGGCCAATTGCAGTTGCAGGGTCAATTGCGTACAGGGCGCTTCGACCTGATCGATCAGCGCCAGCGCCTTGTCCACATAACCGGCATGCTCGCGCAGCAACGACAGTTCCTGCCACAGGGGCATCGCACTGACCGTCAGGCGGATCGCCAGCAAGTGCCCCGCGTCGTCGGCAAAGCCCCAGTCGAGGGCGGCGCGCACGTCTTCGCGCAGTGGTGCGTAGCGCTCGATCCAGGGCTGGGTGGCGATCAGTTCCCAATCGCCGCGGGCCTGTTCCATCAGCGCCAGGCAGCGTGCCGCGTGGCGTTCGCGCGTGGCTTGCAGTTCGCCGGCGAGGCTGAGCTTTTCCAGGGCGTACGTGCGGGTGATATCCAGCAGGCGATAGACCATCTCGTCCTCGCCGGCGTCCACGTTCAGCAGCGACTTGGCCACCAGTTGCGTGATGGAGCCGAGCACTTCGGCCAGGGCCACGTGTTCCCCGGCGATCACCGCCGCCGCGCTGACCAGGCTGAAGCCCCGACGAAACACCGCCAGCCTGCGCAGGCAGATTTTTTCGCCTTCGGTGAGCAGGTCAAAGCTCCAGTCGAGCGTGGCCCGCAAGGTTTGCTGGCGGGGCAGGGCGTTGCGCCGTCCGCGGGTCAGCAGGCGGAAGTTGTCCTCCATCTGCACCAGCAGCCCCGGCAAGCCAAAGCGCTCGATCTGCGCCGCCACCAGCTCGATTGCCAGGGGAATGCCGTCCAGGCGCTGGCAGATATCAATGGCCAGCGGCAGGTCGGCATCGCTCAGGGCAAAGCTGTCCTGATGGGCCATGGCCCGCTCGATCAGCAATTGCATGGCCGGGTAACCCAGGGCCTGGGCGCGGTTGCCGGTGGCGGGCGGGCAACTCAGCGGCTCCAGGCGTTGCACCGACTCACCTTCGGCGCGCAGCGCTTCACGGCTGGTGGCGAGGATGTGCAGGTGCGGCGCATGGCGCAACAGGGTTTCGCTGATCAGGGCGATGTCGTCGAGCAGGTGCTCGCAGTTGTCGATCACCAGCAGCAACTGGCGTGCCTGCAAGCTGCGGGCGAAGCTTGCCAGCGGCGCATTCTCCCCGGGTGCGGCACCCAGCAAGGCGGCGAGGTTGGGCAGGATCATCGACGCGGCACTGAGCGGCGCCAGGTCCAGCAGATGAATTCCATCGCGGTAATGCCCGATCAGCAATTCCGCGACGCGCAGCGCGACGGTGGTCTTGCCGATGCCACCGGCGCCGGTCAGGGTGATGAAACGTTGCTGCGGCAGTTGCTGCACCAGCGCATCGATCAGGGCCTGGCGGCCGATCATGCGCGTGCGCCGCAGCGGCAGGTTGTGGCTTGGGCGTTGGGGCGCGCCGTCGGTGGGTAGCGTCATCGGTTCGATGCTCAGTGGCGCGACAAAACTGTAGCCGCGCTGGGCGACGGTGACGATATAGCGCTGCCCGGCCTGGCCGTCGCCCAGGGCCTTGCGCAACGCGGCCATGTGCACCCGCAGGTTGCCGTCTTCCACCACGCTTCTGGGCCAGACCCGCGCGATCAGCTCCTGCTTGCTCACCACATTGCCGGCGTGCTCCAGCAGGATCAGCAGAATGTCCACCGCCCGCCGTCCCAGGCGCAGCGGGCGACCGGCCTCCAGCACCAGGCGCTCGCGCGGATGGATGCGGTAGGGGCCGAAGTGCACGGCCTGGTCGCTCAACTCACTCATGGCTGCCCAGGTTCAAAAGTAACGGATGGGCAAGCATATTCCAGGCGCTTGAAGACCACTAGGCTGCGATCACCTCGGGCTTGGAGCGCGAGTGGTGATTTCGCCAGGTCATCGGGTTCACGCCCTCGCTGCGCGTGAACATGTGACAGAAGTGCGCCTGGTCGCAAAAGCCGCATTCCAGGCTGATTTGCGTAAGGCTCAGGGAAGAACCGGTAATCAGTTCCTTGGCGCGCAGGATGCGCTGGTGGCGAATCCACTCCTGGGGCGACACCCCGGTGGAACACTTGAAGGCGCGGGAAAAGTGACTGCGCGACAACGCGCACGCCTGGGCCAGCTCGGCGATGCTCAGGCTTTCGCCGAGGTTGGCGAGGATCAGTTGCTTGGCGATACGCTCGCGCCGGGGGCACAGGCCTCCGGTGGCGGATAAGCGAGGGGCATATTGCTCGAGTCGGGCCATGACAAATATCCGCAGTCGATGGGAGCTTTCCCGTTGAATGGATGCAGTGTAGACGCCGTTCATCTTGTTGCCGGACCGCCTGGCTGACGAGTTAATCGTTGTTAATTTCGCCAGGTGCCGGCGTGGAAAAGACAGCACAGGTGTGCAATCGCGAGCGTGGCGGAACATGCTTCCCTGACCCCCTGCAAACCGCCTGGATACCGCCATGAACCGCAACGACCTGCGCCGCGTCGACATGAACCTGCTGGTGATTTTCGAAGCCCTGATGTTCGAGAAGAACCTGACCCGGGTCGCCGAGAAACTCTTTATGGGCCAGCCGGCGGTGAGCGCGGCACTGGGCCGCCTGCGCGACTTGTTCGACGACCCGTTGCTGCTGCGCAACGGTCGCGGCATGGAACCCACGCCACGGGCGGTGGCGATACTCAAGGAACTGCAACCGGCCATGGACACCATTTCGGGCGCCGTCAGCCGTGCCAAGGATTTCGACCCCTCCACCAGTTGCGCGGTGTTTCGCATCGGCCTGTCCGACGACGCCGAGTTCGGGCTGTTTCCGCCCTTGCTCAGTCACCTGCGCGAAGAAGCACCCGGCATCATCGTGGTGGTGCGCCGGGCCAATTACCTGTTGATGTCGTCGTTGCTGGCCAGTGGTGAAATCTCGGTAGGGGTGAGCTACACCACCGAACTGCCGGCCAACGCCAAGCGCAGGAAGCTGCGCGATATTCCCTGCAAGGTGCTGCGCGGCGATGATGGCGAGGCGCCGCTGAGCCTGGACGATTACTGCGCCAGGCCCCATGCCATGGTGTCGTTCTCGGGCGACCTGAGCGGCAATATCGACCTGGACCTGGCACGCATCGGCCGTTCGCGGCGGGTGGTGCTGGCGGTGCCGCAGTTCAGCGGGCTGCGCGCATTGCTGGCCGGTTCGCAGATTATCGCGACCGTGCCCGATTACGCGGCGTGTGCATTGACCGAGGGCACCCGCCTGCGGGCAGAAGACCCGCCGTTCGCGATTGATGCGGCAGAGCTGTCGATGGTGTGGAGCGGGGTGCATGACAATGACCCGGCCGAGCGCTGGTTGCGGGGCAAGATTGCGCAACATATGGCCGCAGAGGTTTAGCGGTTCAGCGCTGGCGCCGAACGCGGTCTCACCTGGCCGGCCTCGACATACAGCAAAGTCCTAACGATGCGCACGCTTTTTCCGGCTGCCCGCCCGGGGTTGGCCCGCCTACCATGGGTCAACTTTCAGCAGGGGCGGGTAGCGACTATGTATATCTCTCAGAGGCCACAGGTTATTCCACCGGTTACACCACAGCCGGGTCATGACGCGCCCGCTTCGGCGTCGCGGCACCCGGAGTCAATACCCGCGAGCGCTGATTCGGGCGCTGGCGTCGCGGGCTCAACCCGCTCTGTCGTCTCCACGCCGGGGGCTGTGCCGGTGACTGTCGAGGCGTCAAAACTGGACAGGGTGAGCGATCCGCGTCTGGAGATTAAGAAGGAGGCCTCAGCACCCGATGGGATGTACCTCGTTTCCTACACGGTTCCCGGATCAGGCCAGGGGGTGAGCAACCTTACTTTTCCAATCAGTATTGGCGCGGGCGCGCAAAGAACCCCTAGCGAGCCTGCGGGGATCTATTACGCGATGCAGTTCGGCATTAATGACGCACAGGGTAATTCCCTCGGCGACGGGTATATCGGGCTGCAGCCAGGGGAGGACGGCAAGGCGCAGGTGCCGTTTTCCGGGTTCGGGTCGCACTTTACCGCTCCAGACGGCAGTTGCGACGCGGACGGTGGCCCGGGGGCGAGCAACAGTACAACGGTGGATTTCACGTTCGGTCATCAATACAACCTCACGGTGGAGCAAGACCCGCAGAATCCGCAGCGGTTGAGCGGGTATATCCAGGACGTCACGGACCCCGAGCACCTCGGGCCCAGGCAACACGTCAAAGACCTTTACGTCGATCGCAAGGTCAGCTTGACCACGAGCTATAGCGGGTTCGTCGAACACTACGGTAAGGAGATCGATCGCAGTTCGCAGATAGCGCCCACCGCAGGCAGTTTTTCCGCGCCCTTTACCACGGATGACCAAGGCAATATCAAGGTCGGTTCAGTCAAGAGCGAAGGCTTGTATGGTCGGTTCCGCAATTCGATCACCGGCGATCTGCAAGTGACTCGAGTGAACGGCGAGGGTAAGGCACTCAAGTTCTCGTTCCAGGGCGTCGGTTACCAAAAGCCAGGCTGAGCGTCGCGGCAAACAGCACATACATTCAATTCTCCACCGTCTTTGCCCGGCAAACTCCCCCCATCGCTCAATGCCCCGGGGGGAAACATCCATCATGGACCCAACACCCAACACCAGCCCCGACGAAGTCGTCACGCTGGTCGTCAAGCACCGGGTCAAGCCCGGCCGTGAAACCGAGTACGAAGCCTGGCTGCGCCGCATCGTGCGCATCGCCGGTGAACGCCCCGGCCACCTTGGGGTTGACGTCGTGCGCAGCCAGCAGAGCGGCATGGCCCTGTTTACCTGCGTACTGCGCTACCGCTCCACCGACGCCCTGGAGTTGTGGCTCGACTCCCCGCAACGCCAGGCCCTGATCGACGAAGCGGCGCCAATGCTGGCCGACGGCGACCAGACTGAAGTCGGCGCCGCCAATGAATTCTGGTTCGCTCCCCAGGCCGACGGCGCCGCCAAGCCGCCGCGCTGGAAGCAGGCGGTGGTGAGCCTGTGTGTGATCCTGCCGCAAACCCTGCTCCTGCCGTTTATCTGGGGGCCGATCCTGCGGTTGCACCCGTTTCTGTCCAATTACGTGGTCTCCACCTTCCTGGTCACCCTGACCATCGTGCTGCTGGTGGTTTACCTGCTGATGCCGGCGGCCACTCGCCTGTTCGCTCCCTGGCTTGAAGCCTCTGTAAAGGAAACCCCATGAACGCCGATCTGATTCTGTTCAATGGCCAGTTCCACACCGTGGACCGGGAAAACCCCCGCGCCAGCGCGGTAGCCATTCGTGACGGGCGCTTCGTCGCCGTCGGTACTGAAGGTGAAGCCATGGCCCTGCGCGGCAGCGCCACCCAGGTCATCGACCTCAAGGGCCGTACCGTGATTCCCGGCCTCAACGACTCGCACCTGCACCTGATCCGCGGCGGGCTGAACTACAACCTCGAGTTGCGCTGGGAAGGCGTGCCGTCCCTGGCCGATGCCCTGCGCATGCTCAAGGACCAGGCCGACCGCACCCCCACGCCGCAATGGGTGCGCGTGGTGGGTGGCTGGAACGAATTCCAGTTCGCCGAAAAGCGCATGCCCACCCTTGAAGAACTCAACCAGGCCGCGCCGGACACGCCGGTATTCGTGCTGCACCTGTACGACCGCGCCTTGCTCAACCGTGCGGCGTTGCGCGTGGCCGGTTATACCAAAGACACGCCGAACCCACCGGGCGGCGAGATCGTGCGTGACAGCAACGGCAACCCCACCGGCATGCTGGTGGCGCGGCCCAACGCGATGATTCTGTACTCGACCCTGGCCAAAGGCCCGAAACTGCCGTTGGAGTACCAGGTCAACTCCACCCGCCAGTTCATGCGTGAGCTCAATCGCCTGGGCCTGACCAGCGCCATCGACGCCGGCGGCGGTTTCCAGAACTATCCCGACGACTACGCGGTGATCGAGCAACTGGCCAGGGACCAGCAGTTGACGGTGCGCATCGCCTACAACCTGTTCACCCAGAAGCCCAAGGAAGAGCTCAGCGACTTCAAGCACTGGACCGGCAGCGTCACCCTGCATCAGGGCGATGACTACCTGCGCCACAACGGCGCCGGCGAGATGCTGGTGTTTTCCGCCGCCGACTTCGAAGACTTCCTCGAACCGCGTCCGGACCTGCCGCTGACCATGGAGCAGGAGCTGGAACCGGTGGTGCGCCACCTGGTGGAACAGCGCTGGCCGTTCCGCCTGCATGCTACTTACGACGAATCCATCTCGCGCATGCTCGACGTGTTCGAGAAGGTCAACCGTGACATTCCGTTCAATGGCCTGCCGTGGTTTTTCGACCACGCCGAAACCATCACGCCGAAAAACATCGAGCGCGTGCGTGCCCTCGGCGGCGGTATTGCGATCCAGGACCGCATGGCGTTCCAGGGCGAATACTTCGTTGAGCGCTACGGGGCCAAGGCCGCCGAAGCGACGCCGCCGATCAAACGCATGCTCGCCGAAGGCGTACCGGTAGGCGCGGGCACCGATGCCACGCGGGTGTCGAGCTACAACCCGTGGACGTCGCTGTACTGGATGGTCAGCGGCCGCACCGTCGGTGGCCTGGAGCTGCACGCCGAGGGCCTGCCGCGCCTCACCGCGCTGGAGCTGTTTACCCACGGCAGCGCCTGGTTCTCGTCCGAGCAGGGTAAGAAGGGCCAGATCAAGGTGGGCCAATTGGCCGACGTTGCGGCGTTGTCGGCGGATTTTTTCAGCGTCGACGAAGAAGCCATCAAGTGGATCGAGTCGGTACTGACCGTGGTCGGCGGCAAGGTGGTGTATGGCGCCGGCGACTTCGACGATTACGCACCGCCGCGGGTTCCGGTGCTGCCGGACTGGTCGCCGGTGGTCAAGGTGCCGGGGCACTGGCGGCCGACTTCACCGCTGCAAGCTCAAGTACACCAGTGCAGCGGCCCCTGCGGCGTGCATGCCCACAGCCATGAAAAAGCCCGTTTTTCCAGCGTGCCGGTCAGCGACTTCCAGGGCTTCTGGGGCGCGTTCGGCTGCTCGTGCTTTGCCTTCTAACCAACCCCAACGGAGTTAACCCATGACTTACAAGCGCTTGAACAAAGACGACGCGGTTGTCCTGCTGGTCGATCACCAGACCGGCCTGATCTCGCTGGTGCAGGATTTCTCCCCCAACGAATTCAAGAACAACGTGCTGGCCCTGGCCGACGTGGCGAAGTTCTTCAACCTGCCGACCATCCTGACCACCAGCTTTGAAGCCGGCCCCAACGGCCCGCTGGTGCCGGAACTGAAGGCACTGTTCCCGGACGCGCCGTACATCGCCCGCCCTGGCCAGATCAACGCCTGGGACAACGAAGATTTCGTCAAGGCCGTCAAGGCCACCGGCCGCAAGCAGATCATCATTGCCGGTGTGGTGACCGATGTGTGCGTCGCGTTCCCGACCCTGTGCGCCCTCGATGAAGGCTTCGAGGTGTTCGTGGTCACCGACGCTTCCGGTACCTTCAACGAAACCGTGCAACAAGCAGCCTGGGCGCGTATGACCGCTGCCGGTGCGCAACTGGTGAACTGGTTCGCCGTGGCCTGCGAGCTGCAGGTTGACTGGCGCAACGACATGGAAGGCCTGGCCAACCTGCTGTCGCCGCGCATCCCCAACTACCGCAACCTGATGAACAGCTACTCGGCGTTCACCGCCAAGTAACCCGGTCTCAACGTTACCGGTAATCCCTGTGGGAGGGGGCTTGCCCCCGATTGCAGTGTGTCAGTCTCAGTGTAACGACTGAACCACCGCCATCGGGGGCAAGCCCCCTCCCACATTTGATTGTGTTTCACATTGGGTTTGTGGTGTGGTCACTGACCGGTTATAAAACAGCCCATCGTCCACCGAGAAGCGACAATGAACCCCTTCGAAGACATGCGCCTGTTCTGCCAGGTCATGGAGTCCGGCAGTTTCACCGCGGCCGCCGAGCAGTTGGGCCTGTCCAAGCAGTTCGTCAGCCGCCGCCTGATCCAGCTGGAAGACCGCCTCGGCGTGCGCCTGCTCAATCGCTCCACGCGCCGCCTGGATGTCACGCCGCTGGGCCAGAGCTACTACGAATCGGCCTTGCGCCTGCTCAGTGATGTCGAGCAAGTGGAGCAAGGTATCGCCGGCCAGAACAGCGAACCGCGTGGCACCCTTCGCCTCAGCGCGCCTCTGTCGTTTGCCATGGCGCATTTGGGGTGCCTGCTGCCGTTGTTCCTGAAGCGCTATCCCGAGGTGGCGGTGGAAGTCGACCTCAGCGACCGCCCGGTGGACCTGATCGGCGAAGGCTACGATCTGGTGCTGCGCATCGGCACCCTGGAAGATTCCACCTTGATCGCCCGACGTATTGCCAGCATCCCGCGCGTCTACTGCGCCAGCCCCGATTACCTGGCCCTGCGCGGTACGCCGCACAAACCCGATGACCTCGCCGATCACGATTGCCTGCCCTACGGGCACGGTCGCCAGGTGCAATGGCGTTTCAAGGGCAAGCTGCAAGCGCTGCATGTGAGCGGGCGCATGCGCGTCAATAACGGCGATTTGCTGCGCGACGCCGCGATTGCCGGACTGGGCGTGACCTACTTGCCAACCTTTATCGTCGGCGATGCGTTGAAGGACGGCCGCCTGGTCAGCGTACTGGATGCGTTCGCGCCCGAAGCCCTGACCTTGTCGGCGGTGTACCCCCAGCACCGGCAGAGTTCGCGGCCGGTACAGGCGTTGGTCGAATTCCTGCGCGAACGCCTGGCCGGCGGTTGCTGAGCGACTGCCCGCTGGGTTTAACGGGGCGCCCCAAGATCAAAGCACGGCGGCCTTGGAACCGACCGATATGCTGTGTCGATCCCGGTCCAAATGTGGGAGGGGCGGTGCGACGATTCGACTTGCCCCCGATGGCGGCCTCAGGATTGGCCAGTATTTTGGATCAGATCGAGTACATATCCGTTTCTGCGGTCATGGCTGCTATGGGTTCCGCTTTTACAGCGGCTCACTTTTGAAAAGCGCAAAAGTAAGCAAAACGCTCTTGCCCCACCACTCGGCACCTCGCTTAGGCTCGGTGTGCCCTCTCTCCGGCTTGAATCCGTGGGCCGCCGCAATGGGCCATCCCTGGCCCAGTGCGGCTAACCCGGCGTCCTGCCGGGTTACCCACGGATTCAAGCCTGCGTTCGGCCAGCGTGGTTTAACGGGGCGCCGGAGATCAAAAGCAGATCAAGATCAAGAGCGACTCGCTGCGCATCGTGGTTAGCGTTGGGCGCTACAAAGTTGTGTAGATACCTATGCCCCGATGGCGGTGCATCAGTCACATCATCCTTGACTGACACTTCGCTATCGGGAGCAAGCCCTCTGCGCATTGGCGCGGTTTATTCCGCCCGGTTGTGCTGGATCTGCTGCTTGGCCAACCCCACCACATTTTCCACGGTGAAGCCGAACTTTTCCTGCAACTTCGCCAGCGGCGCCGAAGCGCCAAAGCTGTTCATCACCACTTTGGCCCCGGTCTGTCCGACGTAGCGGTCCCAGCCCAGGGGACCGGCCTGCTCGACCACCACGCGGGCCTTCACGGTCGGCGGCAAGACGCTGTCGCGGTAGGCCTGGTCCTGGTCCTCAAACAGTTCCCAGCTGGGCATCGACACCACCTGCGCGGCAATGCCTTCGCCGGTGAGTTGTTCATAGGCCGCCACCGCCAGGCTGACTTCACTGCCAGTGGCGAGCAGGATCACCTCGGGCTTGTCCGCACCCGCCAACACATAGGCGCCCTTGGCCGCGCCTGCGGCCGACGCGTAGCGGCTGCGGTCCAGGGTCGGCAGCGGCTGGCGCGACAGCACCAGGCAACTCGGCCGATGGGTTTGCGCCAGCGCCACCTTCCACAACTCAAGGGTTTCATTCGCATCCCCTGGGCGCAGGGTCAGCAAGCCCGGGGTGGCGCGCAGCTGGGTCAGGTGTTCGATGGGTTGATGCGTCGGACCGTCTTCGCCCACGCCGATGGAGTCGTGGGTAAACACGAATATCACCGGCAGCTCCATGATCGCCGCGAGCCGGATCGGCGGTTTCATGTAGTCGCTGAAGACCAGGAACGTCGAGGTGTACGGCCGCAGGTAGGACAGCGCCAGGCCGTTGGCAATCGCGCCCATGGCGTGCTCGCGTATGCCGAAGTGCAGGTTGCGCCCGCTGTAGTCGTCGGCACTGAAACGGCCTGCGCCGTCGAACGTGAGGTTGGTCTTGGTCGACGGCGACAGATCCGCAGAACCGCCCAGCAACCAGGGAATATTTTGCGCGAAGGCGTTCAGCACCTCGCCGCCTGATGCGCGGCTGGCGACGCCCTTGGCATCGGCCGCAAAGCTCGGCAGGTCGGCCTGCCAGTGCTCGGGCATTTCCCCGGCGCGCATGCGCTGCAGCTCATCGGCGCGTTGCGGGTCGAGGGCGGCCAGGGTCTGGTTCCACTCGGCGAACAGCGGCTCGGCACGCTCAACGAGTGCATCGCGCAACGTTGTGCGCGCTTCATCGGGCACCAGGAAGCTGGCGTCCTGAGGCCAGCCATAGGCGGCCTTGGTCAGGCGAATTTCGTCTTCGCCCAACGGCTCGCCATGGGCGGCGGCGGTGTTGTGTTTGTGCGGCGAGCCGTAGCCGATCACGCTGTCGACCACAATCAGGGTCGGTGCGCCGGTATTGGCCTTGAAGGTGTCCAGCGCCACACTCAATGCCTGCAGATCATTGGCATCGGTGACATGCACGGTGTGCCAGCCATACGCCTGGAAGCGCTTGACCACATCTTCACTGAAGGCCAGTTCGGTGTGACCCTCGATGCTGATGGTGTTGTTGTCGTAGATCCAGCACAGGTTATCGAGCTGCAAATGCCCGGCCATCGACGCCGCTTCGCTGCTGATGCCTTCCATCATGTCGCCATCACCGCACAGGGTGTAGACGTCGTAATCGAACAGCACCTGGCCGTCGCGGTTGAATCGCTTGGCCAGCCAACGCTCGGCCATGGCCATGCCCACGCTGTTGGCGCAACCCTGGCCCAGGGGGCCGGTGGTGGTTTCCACGCCGGTGGTCATGCGGTACTCGGGGTGCCCCGGGGTCTTGGAACTCATCTGGCGGAACTGCTTGATGTCGTCCAGGCTGACCGCCGGCTCGCTGGAACGCTTGCCGTGGGCGTCGATCTCCACCACGCCGGCCAGGTGCAGCAGCGAATACAGCAGCATCGACGCATGCCCCACCGACAACACAAAGCGGTCACGGTTGGGCCAGTCGGGATGCTCCGGGTGATAGCGCAGGAAACGACTCCACAGCGTATAACCCACCGGGGCCAGGCCCATCGGTGTACCGGGGTGGCCCGAGTTGGCCTTCTGCACGGCATCCATGGCCAGGGTGCGGATAGTGTTGATGCATTGCGTGTCGGCGGCGGTTGCGGTGTGATTCATGAAACCGGTCTCCCTCGAGTGGCGATCTACAGTGGAGGGCAGCGCAGGGCAAAAGGTTTGATCCCATCGCCAGGGTTGCGACGAACGGGGCTGTATCGACTGCAAACATGACAACACCCCGGTCAATGGGCTAGCTTCAAGGGGTAGGCCATTGATCAACTTGTGGAGGTAAGTCATGCCAGTGAAACACGACCTGTATCAGGACTTGGGGTTGAGCAAGGAAGTTGTCCACGAGCGCAGGGCGGGGGACAAACGGCTGGACTCGCTGCTTACGCAATACGACGCTGCCGACGGGGAGGTGCTGAAGGCTGAATCGGCAAGCGCCAGTGATGAGGACGTGGAGAAGTTGAAGAAGAAACGGTTGCTGATCAAAGACGAAATTGTCGCGAAGTTGGGTTAAGCAAAAATCGCTGCCGGTGGACGCTCTGGTTATATCTGCAGCGTTTTATACCGGCAGCGTTTTTATACCAGCAGTGCTCTCACACACGCCTCGACGGAACGCTGCTGCGTTTCGTCATATAACTGCAACTCGTCAATCGTGCTGCGGCCCAGCGCCTGTTCGAACTCGGCCTTGTTTGAATGGGCCGCGTAGTGGCTCTGCGCGGCATCGCCCAGGTTCGACTGGAAGATCCCCGCTGCGCTCACCGGCAGGAAGTCCTCGTACACCAGCGGCTCCACCTCCACGTGCCCTGCGCTGAGCAAGGCCTGAAGCGTGCGCGGTGAGTCGGGCTGGCCGCGGGCTGCGAGGCCTTTTTCGCTGGGGAAATAGCGAAAGTAGGCCAGGCCTTGTTCGCGCATCTGCGTGTGGTTGTCCGGAAATGCCTGGAAGTGTTGCTCCAGCAATTGCCCGTAGCGCGCCGCATTGGCCTCGTTGGGTGCCGCGCCGAGTTCATCGCGGGCGGCATTCAGCAGCTGGTCGTACAGGGCGCGGCCCTTGGGCGTGAGCGCGACGCCGCGTTGTTCGATTTCACCGAAGCGCGCGCTGTGGCGGCCCTGGGCATCGGTAAAGGCAATGGGTTCGTCGAGGGCCTTGAAACTGGTCTGGCGCAGCAGGATCGGGCAATGGCGTCGCGGTGGGCCTTCGATCACGGCTTTGGGGGTGATGCCGTGGGCGGGCATGGCGGCCTGTACCTGATCGATGTCCAGGGTGCGCGGGGTGAGGTGGTTGATGTGCGGGCCCTTGAAGGCCACCACGTCGGCGATCAGTCGATGCTGATCGCTGAGTTGCCGGTACTGTTCGGCCGTGACGGTGGCGCTGTGGTGCCAGCGAAAGGTCTCCAGCGCCTGGCGAATAAATGCCTCGGCATCCTCGGCATCGAGGCCGCCGTCGGTTTCGGCCTGCTCGATCAACGCCAGGGCCCCTGGGGTGAAGATCGACCGCTTGGCCAGGGCGGTTTCGGCGAAGCTGCGCAGCGCGGGGTTTTCGATCAGCTCCAGGCGCAGCAGCGAGGTGAACACGCGGAACGGGCTGGCTTGCAGTGACTGCTCATGCACGGCGCGAAAGGCGGTGGAATGCACCGGCACGCCCGCCGGTGTCAGGTCGTAGTAGCCCACCGGTTGCATGCCCATCACTGCAAACAGACGGCTGATGGTCGCCAGTTCGGCGGCGGTGCCCAGGCGGATCGCACCGTGGCGTTCCATGCCCAGGCGCTGGATTTCGCCGGTACGGTGCAGGTGCCCGGCCAGGCCCCGGTCGCTCTCCAGCACGTGGGCATTGGTTTGCGCCACCAGCTCCAGCAGCGCGCCGTACAACGGAACTTCATCCCGGTACATGTCGGACATCGCCTTGGAAAAGCCCTTGCGGATCTCGTCGGGGCTGACATGTGCAGTGGCGTGCATAGAAAAATTCCTGATGGCTGGGATGACAAAAGTGGCCTTGTCCCGATTTTGTTGAGCGCCACGCCGGCTTGCAAACGAAGAATCCTCTGGACTTCATTCTGCAAATGAATGAGATGAGATGAACATGACCACAATCGGGCAAACGCACCGGCACCGCCGACCAGGCCCGCCTGAGTCTTCATGTGCATCCGGGCGTCATTGGGTTCTACACTGCTGCTCATCCGGCAGGCGATGGAGCACTCAATGACGGCCACACCCACACACCCGATACTCGACACCCTCGAAGGCCAGCGGCTGGCGACAGAGGGTGCCGAACGCTGGCGCGAGTGGGGGCCTTACTTGAGTGAACGCCAATGGGGCACGGTGCGCGAGGACTACAGCGCCGATGGCGACGCCTGGGCCTACTTCCCCCACGAGCACGCCCGCAGTCGCGCCTACCGGTGGGGCGAGGATGGCCTGGCCGGTTTCAGCGACAAGGCGCAACGCTGGTGCCTGGGTTTGGCGCTGTGGAACGAGCGTGACAGCATCCTCAAGGAGCGCCTGTTCGGCCTCGACAACGCCGAGGGCAACCACGGAGAAGACGTCAAGGAGCTGTACTTTTTTGTCGACGGCGTGCCCAGCCATGCCTATATGCGCATGCTCTACAAATATCCCCATGCGGCGTTTCCCTATGCCGACCTGCTCGCCGAAAATGCCCGCCGTGGGCTTGAGGATGCCGAGTACGAAGTGCTCGACACCGGCGTATTCGAAGACAACCGCTACTGTGATGTAACGGTCGAATACGCCAAGCATCAGCCTGACGATATTTTCATGCGCGTCACCGTGCACAACCGCGCGGACCAGCCGACGCGTGTGCAGGTGTTGCCCCAACTGTGGGCGCGCAATGACTGGAGCTGGACCTTTGACGCGCCCAAGCCGCAGTTGCGCCTGGACGGTGAGCGGGTGCTGGCCCGGCATCATGAGCTGGCTGACCGTCACCTCAGCGCCTGGGGCCAGGACGGGCTGGAGTGGCTGTTCTGCGAAAACGAAAGCAACGTCCCCAAGCTCAATGGGCAACCGGCGCCGGGGCCGTTCAAGGATGGCATCAACGACTATGTGGTGGGCGGCGCAGACTCGGCGATTCGCCGCGACACGGGCACCAAGGTCGCCGCGCGTTTCAGCCTCGAACTGGTGGGCCAGGAGAGCAAAACCCTGTACCTGCGGTTTGCGCCGGTGGACGCGCCCGAGGTCAATGCACGCAAGCTGTTCGAGCTGCGCCGCCAAGAAGCGGACGACTTCTACGCCGCCTTGCAGCAAGGCATTGCCGACGCTGACGCGCGCAATGTGCAGCGCCAGGCCCTGGCCGGGTTGCTGTGGTCCAAGCAGCTCTACTACTTTGATGTAAACCAGTGGCTCGACGGCGACCCGGCCCAACCCGCGCCGCCGCCCGAGCGCCTGCATATCCGCAATACCCATTGGCGGCACTTGTCCAATTTCGACATTTTGTCCATGCCCGACACCTGGGAATACCCGTGGTACGCGTCCTGGGACCAGGGCTTCCAGGCCGTGGCAATGGCGCTGATTGATCCGGGGTATGCCAAGCAACAGTTATTGTTGCTGGTTAAAGATCGCTTTATGCATCCCAATGGCCAGCTGCCGGCGTATGAATGGCGTTTCGACGACGCCAACCCGCCGGTACACGCCTGGGCCAGTTGGCGCGTGTATCAGCAGGACAAGGCGCTGACCGGCGTGGGCGACATGGACTTTCTCGAGCGGATTTTCCACAAGCTGCTGCTGAATTTTTCCTGGTGGGTCAACCGCAAGGACGCCGAGGGCCGCAACCTGTTCCAGGGTGGCTTCCTGGGCCTGGACAACATCGCCTTGTTCGACCGCTCGGCCACCTTGCCGCCCGGCTACCAGCTGGATCAGGCCGACGGCACCGCGTGGGTCGCGGCGTATGCCCTGGACCTGATGCGCATTGGCCTGGAACTGGCCAGGCGCAATGGGGTGTACGTGGATATCGCGGTGAAGTTCTTTGAGCACTTCCTGTACATCGCCGGCGCGATCAACCGCGTGGACGACAGCGCCGAAGGCTTGTGGGATGAGCAGGACCAGTTCTTCTACGATGTGCTGCACCGCCCGGACGGCCAGAACGAGCCGGTGCGCCTGCGCTCCATCGTCGGCCTGATGCCATTGTTTGCCGTGTTGGTGCTGGAGCAGCGCGAGCACGAAGGGCTGCAAGGCCTGCGTGAGCGACTGCTGGGTTTCATGAAACACCGGCCGGACCTGGCCAAGCTGGTGTCGCGCTGGAACGAACCGGGGCAGGGCAACCGCCTGTTGCTCGCCTTGCTGCGTGGCGAGCGCACCAAGGACCTGCTGCGGCGCATGCTCGATGACCATGAGTTTCTGTCGACGTTTGGCGTGCGCTCGTTATCCAAGGCCTTTGCCGAACAGCCGCTGGCGCTGAAGATGAACGGCGACACCCTGTGTGCGCGCTACCAGCCCGGCGAGTCCGACTCACGCTTGTACGGCGGCAACTCCAATTGGCGCGGGCCGTTGTGGATGCCGGTGAACTACATGTTGATCGAATCGCTGCGCGAGTTTCACCGCTACTACGCGGATAATTTCTCGGTGGAGTACCCCACGGGCAGCGGTTATCTGGCGTCCCTTGAGGAAGTGGCAAACAGCCTCAGCCAGCGCCTCACGCGCTTGTTTCTACGCGATGAAAACGGCCTGCGCCCTTCGATGGCGGGGTATGCGCAATTGGAAGCGGACCCGGCCAGTCGCGATCTGGTGTTGTTCCATGAGTATTTTCATGGGGAGACCGGGCGTGGGTTGGGGGCGTCGCATCAGACGGGGTGGAGTGCGTTGGTGGCGTTGTTGCTCAATGTTCCGCTCAAGGCATGAATCAGGTAGATTTGCCCACCCCCCCAACCTTACATGGATGTAGATCATGCTTAAGTGCTTCACCCTTTCAAATCCGGCCAGCCGCTTGGGCATCTTGCTGGGCGCCGGTGTATTGGTCTCCTGCCTGTCTGTCGGCAGCGCCAGTGCGGCCTCGATGAGGGCAGCGTGTCTGCGCTGTCAGGATTCAGAAAGCGTCGATGCCTCCAAATGGGTCAAAAACGGCACGTACCGTCTCGAGTCAGTGACACTGTCGCTGGACGACGAAGTACGGGGAGCGGACCCTGATTCGGTGCGCAAGATGACCCGGCTCAAGCCTGTGGCCATAAGCGCCGATGCCAATGACGCCCTGGTCGAAGAAGCCATTCGTGCGATGGACATCGTGGGTGAGGACGGGGATGTCGCTGTACTGGAGGCGCAGTGGCCCAACCTGGCCCGTCGTGCGCGTTATGCCTACAGTATTTTCATCACTGAAGATCAGTTGGTGGATTTCTATAACGTGTATGTGCGCGTTGGGCGCAACAAGTATGTGCTGGTGATCGGCCGGGATGTGGAGTCCGGGGAGTTCCAATTGAAGCCGGGGGAGGGGCGTCTCATCAACCGGTACGGTACCGAGGGCAAGCCACGGGATCTGGAACAGTTCAAAAAGGTCGACGCCGCCGCAGGTGGCTGACAGCCGGGCCTGTGCGTTTAAATGGAAAAATCCCGCCTTCAGCGTAATGCCGTTCAGTCAAGCCTATATCGCCCCCTGTAGGAGCGAGCTTGCTCGCGAAAAACGTCAACGATAACGCGTGCGTCCTGAATAAACGCGGCGCCTGTGGTTTTTCGCGAGCAAGAGCTAGGCGCCCCCCTCGTTCCTACAAAAAGCCTTAACTGAACGACATTACGCCGGAAGGCGGGATTTTTTTGAGCGCGGCGTGATCAGGAAGGGAACAACTCGCTCAGCTTCATCGCCAGCATCATGTCGCCTTCGGTGCGCAGTTTGCCGCCCATGAAGGCCTGCATGCCGTCGGTGGAACCGTCGACGATGCCTTCCAGGGTTTCGCTGTCCATGACCAGGGTCACTTGGGCGTCCGGGTTTTCGCCTTCCTGCAGTTCGCAGGTCTTGTCCTTGACCACCAGCGAGAAATTCTTGGTGTCGTCGATACGGAAACCGAATACCAGGTCCAGGCCTTCGGCAGCGCTTGGGTTGAATTTGGCTTTCATTGCTTCTACAGCTTTGGCTACGTCAGTCATGGTTTCGATCCTTTAGGGTGGAGTCCAGTGACCTTGGGGTCACGGTTGGCCGCAGTTCATCGGAAAGTGATGAGCTGCGGCGCCTTCAACAGCTGCAAGTGGGCATGACTGTTGAAGGAAGCCAGTACCACCTCGCGACCACGGAATTTCAGCTGGTTGAGCGAGGTGTTAACAATTTGCCAGTTCAGTTCGAACGCCTGGGCGACCGGCATTCGGGTAATCAGGTGGAGCAGGGCGGTGATGGTGCCGCCGGAGGTGAACACCGCAATCTTTTGCGAGCGGTCGGCTGCTTCAAGGATACGCTGCAAGCCGCCCTCGACACGTTCGACAAATCCCTGCCAGCTTTCCAGCCCCGGTGGGTCGTAGGTGCCGGCCAGCCAGCGTTCGATGATCAGGGCGAAGATGCGCTGGAATTCGCTGCGGTTCTGCGCGCCATTGCGCAGGACGTGCACGGCGTCGGGTTCGGCGCCAAGCAGGTCGGGGAGCAGGCCGCGAATGATCGCCTCGCCGTCGAACTCGTTGAACGCGCTGTCGATTTCCAGGGGCGGAACCGGCAGGCCGAGGGCGCGGTATTGATCGAACGTGGCGGTGGCGGTGTGCTGCTGGCGGCGCAGGTCGCCCGACAGGCAGCGATCGAACGTCAGCCCCAGCTCTGCCAGGTGGCGACCGAGTACCTGGGCCTGTTCCACGCCGACGGGCGACAGGACGTCATAGTCGTCTGCACCGAAGGAGGCCTGGCCATGTCGAATCAGATAGATGCTGCCCACGTCCGTTTTCCCGGTACGTTGAAAGTCTGGCGAGGTTATGAGGATGCCCGCGAGCTGTCAATGAAAAAACATACGCTTGTTTTAAAAGTCCGTTAGAGGTGCGCTGCTGTCGGTTTGGGCACTGGTCCGCAGGCATTGGCGCCGGTATGCTGGGCCATCCGCGCCTGGCGCAGTGCATTCTTAAGGAGACATATGGATTTTTTGGCCGAATACGCGAGCTTTCTGGCGAAGACCTTCACCCTGGTGGTCGCTATTCTGGTGGTGTTGATCAGCTTCGCGGCCCTGCGCAGCAAAGGGCGTCGTAAAGCCGCCGGCCAGTTGCAGGTCAGCAAGCTGAACGATTTCTACAAGGGCCTGCGTGAGCGCCTCGAATCGTCGCTGCTCGACAAGGACCAGCTCAAGGCCCTGCGCAAATCCGAAAGCAAAGCCGAGAAAAAGCAGGGCAAGAACAAGCCTGAGGCCAAGCCGCGGGTGTTCGTGCTGGATTTCGACGGTGACATCAAGGCCTCGGCCACCGAAAGCCTGCGCCATGAAATCACCGCATTGCTGAGCCTGGCTACGCCAAAAGACGAAGTGGTGCTGCGCCTGGAAAGCGGCGGCGGCATGGTGCACAGCTACGGCCTGGCGTCGTCGCAACTGGCGCGTATCCGCCAGGCGGGCGTGCCGTTGACCGTGTGCATCGACAAGGTCGCGGCCAGCGGCGGCTACATGATGGCGTGCATCGGCGAGAAGATCATCAGCGCACCCTTTGCCATCCTCGGCTCCATCGGCGTGGTGGCGCAGTTGCCCAACGTCAACCGCCTGCTGAAAAAGCACGACATCGACTTTGAAGTGCTGACTGCCGGCGAATACAAACGCACCCTGACGGTGTTTGGCGAAAACACCGAGAAGGGCCGCGAAAAGTTCCAGGAAGACCTGGACATCACCCATCAGTTGTTCAAGAACTTTGTGTCGCGCTATCGCCCGCAGCTGGCCATCGATGACGTCGCGACCGGAGAAGTGTGGCTGGGTGTTGCAGCGCTCGATAAACAACTGGTCGACGAACTGCAAACCAGCGACGAATACCTGGCGACCAAGGCCAAGACGGCCGAGGTGTTCCACCTGCACTACGCCGAGCGTAAAAGCCTGCAGGAGCGTGTAGGGCTGGCGGCCAGTGGTTCGGTGGATCGGGTGTTGCTGACCTGGTGGAGCCGGCTGACCCAGCAGCGGTTCTGGTAAAGGCTGCTCCATGGCGGCGGGCCTTCAGACCGCTTGTATGCGTGCGCCACCGGAACCGGTGGCCGCTGTGAGTACCGACGTTCGAATGATGGCTGGAATACCTACCAGGCTTCCTTAAGGTGCTGACGTGAAGCGTGATACCCGTCTTGTGATGCTTTTGCTGTTGGTCATCGGCTGTTCCCTGACTTCGTTGACGATCTGGAAAGTCCTGTCTTCCCGTGAGCGGGCGCTGGCGGAAGTGGGCGTGCATGGCTTGAACCTGACCCAGGCGCTCAACACCTACACCGAAGGCATCGTGCGGCAAAGCGCGCTGCTGCTGCTGGGGCTGGTCGAGCGCCTGGAAACCGAAGGCAGTGGCCCGGCGCAGATCGAGCGCATCAACGCGTTGATCCGTCGACAACAGCCGCTGATGCCGCAACTGAGCGGCATCACCATCTACGACCAGCAGGGCGGTTGGCTGATGTCCTCCAATCGCTTGATTGCGGCGGGTGCCAACAGCGGCACGCGTGCCTATTTCATCCATCATCGCGAAGACCCGAGTCGTGAGCCTTTCATCGGCCCGCCGATTCAGAGCCATACCAACCGAGAGTGGGTGGTGACCATCAGCCGCCGCTTCGATGACGCGGCCGGCCACTTCGCCGGGGTGGTCGCCGTGACGCTGGGGGTGGAAAACTTTCTGCGGGTATTCGGCAAACTCGACATCGGTCAGGAAGGCGCCATCGGTTTGTCTTATACCGACGGCACCCTGCTGGTGCGCTACCCCTTCCGCGAGCAGGACATGGGCCGCAACTTTTCCAAGTCGCCGATCTATTCCCAGTATCTGATCGACCGCTCCGTCGGCACCGCGTCGTACACCTCCAGCCTGGATGGCGTAGAGCGGCTGTATGCCTTCCGCAAAAGCGAAAGCCTGCCATTGATCACCACTGTTGCCCTGGGCAAGCACGAGTCGCTGGCGGCCTGGCGTATGGAAGCGGTGTTGTCGGCGGTGGTGGTGGCGGGGCTGCTTGGGCTGACGGGTTTGATCGGCTGGTTCCTGATCCTCGATATCCGCCGGCGAACCCAGGTGGAAGAGGCGCTGCGTATCGCCCAGCAACAGCTGCTCGAGTCCAACCGGCAGCTTGAATTACTGGCGATGAAGGACGCGCTGACCGGCCTGGCCAACCGTCGCTGCTTCGATGAGACCCTGGCCCTGGAAGCACGCCGGGCGCAACGCGATGGCACTTCATTGGCGTTGTTGATGATTGATATCGACTATTTCAAGCGTTACAACGATGCCTTGGGTCACGTCGCCGGCGATGCCTGCCTGCAGCGGGTCAGCGCCTTGTTGGAGACCTGCGTGCGCCGCCCCTCGGATCTGATGGCGCGTTACGGCGGAGAGGAATTAGCCATCATCATGCCCGCGACCGACAGCGATGGCGCGGTGGTGGTGGCACAACTGATCATTGATCGGCTGCAGCGGGAAAACATCGAGCATCCGGGCAGCCCGTTGGGGCGCGTGAGTGTGAGTATCGGTATTGCCACGGCGGGGGGCATTGAACTGGAGCGCTTGCTCAGCTTGATCGAGGCGGCCGACAAGGCGCTTTATGGGGCGAAGTCGGCAGGTCGCAATGGCTTTGCGCTGAATTGATCGCAATCCAAGTGTGGGAGGGGGCTTGCCCCCGATGGCGGCCTCAGGGCCGACCAGGATGCTGGATAAGACCGAGTACATATCCGTTTCTGCGGTAACGGCTACTTAGGGTTCCGCTTTTACAGCGGCTCACTTTTGAAAAGCGCAAAAGTAAGCAAAACG
>NZ_CVTK01000058.1:53315-71579 GCF_900004785.1 Pseudomonas sp. 28 E 9
AGTGCGGCTAACCCGGCGTCCTGCCGGGTTGCCCACGGATTCAAGCCTGCGTTCGGCCAGCGTGGTTTAACGGGGCGCCTAAGATCAAAAGCAAGAGCGACTCGCTGCGCATCGTGGTTAGCGTTGGGCGCTGCAGCGTTGTGTCGGTACCCGTGGCATGCCCTCTGTAGGAGCGAGCTTGCTCGCGAAAAACGTCAACGATAACGCGTGCTTTCTGAATGAACGCGGTGCCTGCGGATTTTTCGCGAGCAAGCTCGCTCCTACAAAAAGCCTTAACTGACCGGCATCAGGGCAAGCCCCCTCCCTTGACCTTGTTTTGCTCAAACTCAATCGGCACATGCCAGGGCAGACCGGCGGTTGCCGAGCTTGCGCAAGTGCTCAACCGGCGTGTTTGCCATCGCTTCTTCATGCAGTGCGGTCTCAAGTGCTTCCAGGTGCCGCGAAAGGATCTTTACCGAGCCGCTCGGGTTGGCAGGGTCGAACGGGATCTTGCCGTTGGCGACCAGCACCATCGCCAGCTCCCAGGCCTGCTTTGAGGTGTTCATCACGCCACCTCCCGTTCACGGATGACAACCTTCGCACCCTCATTGGCCACGCTGGATGCGGGCGTCGGGAAATGCTTATTGAGCACCCCCAGATGCTCGATCGCTTCACGAAACAGCGCTTCGGCCCTGGCGCGCAGGCGCAGGTAGTGATCGAACTTTTCGCTGTCGAAATCGGCGCATTCCAACAGGTCGAATGCGCTGCGGCTGAGGGCGTTGGCCTCATCGAACAGCTTCTGGTTCTGCTCCATCGCCAGTTGGCGGCAGGCCATCCGTTTTGCGTAGGTGTCGGTGTGGTGCATGGCGTAAATCCTTCTTCAACAGGTTCCGATAAGGCTGTGACCGGCCCGAAAAGCGACGGTATCAATTTGCTTGCCTCTGAAATATTGATCAATTCAACGATTCAGTTCCGTCGCAACTATCGTTTTTTTAGATTCAGCGCTGGCCGACCGAAAAATTCTGAACCCTGTGCGCGTCCGGTAAACCTAATGTTTCATAACCGGGAGGTGCGCCATGGAAACCACGTATTTCTGGATTGGCCTGATGATCATTCTGCTGTTGCTCGACCTGTGGGTCCTCAACAGCGTGTGGCGCAGCGAACATTCTTCGGGGAGCAAGGCAGGCTGGACCGCCGTGGTGGTCCTGCTGCCGTTCGTTGGCGCGGTGATATGGGCCGTGTCCGGCCCGCGCGGCGTGACCAAGGGGCCGTCTTCGCCGGAGCACAGCAAGGGCTGAAAGAGGGCGGGACATGATCGAGTCAGGGCCTGACGACCTGCACAGCCGCGACTATCCGGTACGCGAGGACATGGCCTTGCAGCGCAAGGTCTGGCGCTTCGAGCGGCTGGGCTGGTACGGGTTGGTCGTACTGATCGGGCTGACGCTGGCGGGGCTGTTTTCCAAGGGGCCGCTGAGCACCAGCCAGGTGCGCAGCGTCGACGGCCACGTACGTGTCGAATACCAGCGCTTCCTGCGCAATGGCTCCTCTGACGCACTGGTGATCCACCTGCAAGGCCCTGCGCGCACGGCTTTGGAAGTCTCGATCAACGGCGAGCTGCTGCAGGGCTTCAACGTGGAAATGCTCCAGCCCCAGCCTCTGAAGGCCAGCACGGCGGGCGAGGGCGTGAAGCTGTGGACGCTGAGCGACGATCAAGGGCGGGCGACGCTGTATCTGACCTTGCGCAGTGACGGCGTCGGCAGCTTCGACACCCAGGTCTCGCTGAGCAACGGCGCTACCGTGGACTTATCACAGTTCATTTATCCCTAGGGGGCAATCATGGACTCCGTCCTGCGCGCAGCGGCGATTTACCTGGTGTTGCTGGTCCTGTTCAAAATCGCTGGCAGGCGTTCCCTGGCGGAACTGACTACCTTCGACCTGGTGTTGTTGATGGTGATCGGTGAGGCCACCCAGCAGGCGCTGTTGGGCGATGATTTTTCCCTGACCAATGCGGTGCTGGTGATCGTCACGCTGATCGCCATCGACATCGGCTTTTCATTGGTCAAGCAGCGTTCGCTGTGGTTCTCACGCTTGCTCGATGGCGGGCCGACCGTCGTGGTCGAACAGGGCCGGGTGCTCCACGAACGCCTCAAGCGCGCACGCCTGGATGAGGACGATATCCTCGAGGCGGCGCGCTCGGCCCAGGGCATTCTCGAGATCAGGCAGATCCGCTTCGCGATTCTTGAGCGCAACGGCAAGATCTCGGTGATTCCATACGAATAACCCACTGGGTGCAGCGACCGGAACGGTCATCCGATTTTCTGAAAATCGCTCTGAACTATCGTGCCCCTGGACCCCTCGCAACACTATCCACACACAGGAGGGAAACCCGATGACCCATTACCCAAAACCACCCTTCAAGCCACAGCAGCAGCCCGTCCCCGGCGATCAGCGCAAGATGGAGCCGATGCCCGATTGCGGCGAGCAAAGCTACAAAGGCTCGGGCCGGATGGCCAACAAGATTGCCCTGGTCACCGGCGCCGACAGCGGTATCGGGCGTGCGGTGGCGATTGCCTTTGCCCGCGAAGGTGCCGACGTTGCGGTGTCGTACCTGGATGAGCATGAAGATGCAAAAGAGACCGCGCGCTGGGTCGAAGCGGCGGGGCGTCAGTGCCTGTTGTTGCCCGGCGACCTGGGCGAAGCGGCGCAGTGCAGCGCCATTGTCAATGAGACGGTCAAGCAGTTCGGGCGTATCGACGTGCTGGTCAACAACGCCGCGTTCCAGATGACCTACAAATCCCTGGAAGACATTCCCGACGAAGACTGGGTGAAAACCTTCAACGTCAACATCACCGCGATGTTCCGGATCTGCAAGGCGGCGCTGCCGCACATGGCCGAGGGCAGTTCGATCATCAACACCACCTCGGTCAATTCCGACATGCCCAATCCGTCGCTGCTGCCTTATGCGGCGACCAAGGGCGCGATTGCCAACTTCACCGCAGGCCTGGCGCAGATGTTGGGCGAACGCGGGATTCGCGTGAACAGCGTGGCACCGGGGCCGATCTGGACGCCGTTGATCGTGTCGACGATGACTGACGACATGGTCAAGGAATTTGGTGGCAACACGCCACTGGGGCGGCCAGGCCAGCCGGTGGAGGTTGCACCGATCTATGTGCTGCTGGCGTCCGATGAGGGCAGTTATATCTCCGGCGAGCGCTATGGCGTGACCGGGGGCAAGCCGATTCTCTAAGGAAGTTGGAAACAGAGCAGGCCTCAATGTGGGAGGGGGCTTGCTCCCGATAGCGGTGTATCAGTCAAATTTTTATAACTGACAGATCGCCATCGGGAGCAAGCCCCCTCCCACAGTGGATATTCAGTGCTTTCGGATTATTGGTTTACTTCATTCTCTTGCGGTGAATGCGCGACTCAGGCGGGGGCTGCTGACGATGTCGGGAACTGTGCAAATCCAAAATGTGGGAGGGGGCTTGCCCCCGATAGCGGTGTGTCAGTCAACTCTTCGTAACTGACAGATCGCCATCGGGAGCAAGCCCCCTCCCACCATTGGGTACTCAGTGCTTTCGGACTTTTGGTTTACTTCTTCCTCACGCGGTGAATGCGCATCCACTCTCGATAAGCGGCGGTACGCTGTGCGTCCGCCATCTTCTTTGCCTCGGTGAAGCGTGCCCAGGTGGCCGCATCGCCGCTGTAGGATTCGATGATGTTATACGCCAGGGCATCGAGTCGATCCGCTTCGAAAAACATCTGCGTGTTTTGCGCCACCTCGTCGTCCACCGCCTGCCGCTTGGTAAAGCCCAGCACCTGACTGTTCATGATGTAACGCCCTCCGCCCACTGAATGGCTGCCGCACTGCACCAGCGAACGTCCGTAATGCCGTACTTTTCCGCCATCGGCTTGGAGACGCGCTTGAGGTTGTTCTGCCCGAACCTGGGGATGACCGCCACGCCGGCATCGCAGCTGGCCCAGTGCCATGCTTCAGCGTTATTCATGCGCGCCGCGCGCACGATAAAGGACCTGGGCTTGCCGTGAAGCTGATAATTGATGGTGAATAACTCGTTGTTTTTCATGAGGCCTCCCTATGCTCATGATCTACAGATATTTGGCGTCAAGAATAATTCAAAGAAGTTCTCAGACAATGCGATGACCTGCGCGCAGCCTCAGTCATCCACCGTGAAGGTGACCCAGCCTGGTCCGTCGGCCGGACGCTGCAATTCCACGATTACACCGCTGACAGATGTGCCGTCCGGCAAATTGACCGTGACGAAGTTGGGATGACCGGGCCATTGCAGTGGAGCGGGAAAGTCGACGCGAACAATGGTCGGCTTGCCGCTGCCGGTCATTTTTATATCGACGTTCTCATTCAATACTTCATCATCTTCGGTGCCCAGATGGCGCGAAGCAGTGATGAGGCTGACGGTGCCTTGATGGTCATAGGACATGTACGGACTCCTCGTGCGAAGGGCACACATGCGCCCCGGTTCCAGTGAGGCAATCGGGGGCAGATGATCGTTCAATCCAAATGACCGGCTGCGACCGTCAGTGCTGGTGGTCGGTCTGGGTGGGGTCGACGATCTGGATAATGTTGCCCTGGCGCCAGGCGTCCGCACCGGGTGCAATCGGCGGGGCGGGAATGTCGGCGCGGTCGGTCTTTTTCTCGGCACTGTCGACCCCCAGCCGTTGATCGCGCTCGGCGACCATCTTCGCATCGGCCTGGCCGTCGGCGGTGAACCCCATCATCAGTTGCGGCACACCCAGCGGCAGGCGCTTGTGCAGGTCGGTATGCCAGGTGTGCCAGGTCTTGCCATAGGTGTGCACCAGTTTTTCCATCAGCGCGTGCTCGGCCACCTGCGGAATACCGGGGGCGACCAATTGGCCCGATTTCACCTCATGCACATGGCTGTGCCACAACGCCTTTTCGGCAGCGGGCAGCGTGTTGAATAGCTGCTCGCTGATGATGTATTCCACACCCATCAACTTGGCATCCTTGCGGTTGCCGTCGTAAATCACGCACTGGATCACCTCCTCGTTGAGGATGGCGCAGTAGTGATGGGCTTCCATCTGCACGTCCGGGTGGCCGTTGTAGAAGTGAAAGCCGTCCAGGTAGGCATTCAGCGCATCGATGGGCGGGCGCGATTGCAACAGCGCGGCGCCGGCGTCGAGGCTGCGCGTGGTGGGGGACTTGGCCGCGCCGGGCGCGACGACGTTCGAGGCTGAGTCGTTGCCGGCGCAGGCGGTCAGCGCGGCAATCGAAATCGCCAGGCACAGCGAATGCAGGGTGGGTTGCAAGCGGGTTGTGGTCATTGGGGACTCCCTCCATGAGCGGTTGTAGTGCATATCTAGAAAGCCTGCCGAAGTGGGTGTTCAACCGGATTGATGCGCTTGCGTATTCGAAGAAGATTTGTGGAACAACCGCTCGACGTGCCGGGTCACTTTTAATAAGTGTTCAACCACGCGAATGGAGACCGTCCCGGATGCCAAACGATGCCCGGCCTGACCACACCGCCTTGACCGAAGCCCACCCCATTCCCCACTTGCTTGAGCAGTTGCTGCTCGCCCGTGGTCCTGGTGGCCAGGAGGATGGGGTGCGCGCCATTTGCCTGGAGCGCCTGCGTCCGCTCTGTGACGAAACCTGGGTGGACCCTGCCGGGAATGATGGCGCGATCGAGGCCTGTGCGCTGACCTTGGCCGACTACCTGGCCACGCTTTGAACGCAGGAGAATCACCATGGACATCGCCGCGTCTACTATCGACTACCTGAAGCAACACCAGATGACCCTCACCAGCGCCGAGTCGTGCACGGCGGGCAAGATCATCACGCTGGTGTCTGAAGTGCCGGGCGGCGGGGCGTGCATCGAAAGTGGTTACGTCGTTTACTCACCGCAGGCCAAACAGCGCTTGCTGGGCGTACGCGCCTATACGATTGACACTTTTAACCTCACCAGTTGCGAGGTCGCCCGGGAGATGGCCGAAGGCGCGTTACGTGACAGTACGGCGCAGGTCGCCGTCGCCACCACCGGCCTGCTTGGCCCGGATGACATGGACGGGATTCCGGCCGGGACTATCTGTTTTGCCTGGGCCTATCGAATCGGCAAGACGCTCAGCGTGTTCAGCCGCAAGGAGCGTTTCACGGGGGGGCGCGAAGACGTGCAGCTTCAAGCCGCGCTGCATGCCTTGAGGTGGCTGACGCATTTTCATCAGCGTGCGTTGGCCGGTGAGCGGGGTTAGCGCTCAGTGAGCCCCGGCCGCTTCAGGTTTGAGGTCCACTTTTAACAGCAACTCGTCGGTGCCGAACGCCTGCGCATCCACCAGCACGCCATGATAAGTGTGATTGTCGGTCTTGATCGAAACGTTATGGGCTTCGGTCAATGCTTTCGGCCACGGCCATAGCAGGCGTAGCGATAGGCTGTCGCCTGCCTGGGTAATCTGCGCTGTGCAGTCATGGGAGAGCGGGTTGACGCCAAACAGCGTGTCTTGAAGGAAATCGATGGTGCAGTGTTGCGAGGGGGTGGCAGCGGAATCCGGCATGGGAAGCCTCGTTCTGTGTGTGTAAGTGCAGTTACCCGACGGATGAAAGGCGCGACGTTTTTCGCGAAACCACCATGTCTTCGAGGATTTCCCGTACCAGCCGGTTGATACCTGACTCGCCGTGGTAGCGGGCGCGGTTGATATTGGCGATGGTGAACTGATTGGCGTCGGGCGCGAGTACCGTAATGGACAGGCTGCTGTCTGGATTGATTGCGCAGGTGACACGGCAATTGCGCAGCCGCTGTGAAAGCGCGCGCTGGATTTGCACTTTGGTCAACGTGTCCATGGAATCACCGGATAACAGGCCTTGGCGGATGAAGGTTAGCTCAAATATTCCGTGGGTAAATACTGGCAACTTAATAGCAAACCATTCGTCAGTCTCACTACCCCTGCCTGGAACGTTCGTGCCCCGATACTGGCCACATACACCAAGGGTTGACGACTATTTCCTTCACTCAGCAGGTGGTTTTCATGAAGAAGTTTTATATGGGCTTGAGCCTTTGCAGCGTGTTCCTGCTGCACGGGTGTTTCGATAATTCCGATAACACCACCAAGGACAACAGCAGCGGCAGCAAGTCTTCGGTGCAGATGCAGGAAGGCAAGGCCGACGAGAGCAAGTAACTACCTGGAGAAAAATGTGGGAGGGGCTTGCCCCCGATGGCGGGGTGTCAGTCAATGAAGAGGTGACTGACCGACCGCTATCGGGGGCAAGCCCCCTCCCACATTGGATCGCTGTGTATCAACGCATGTGCAAGATGATCGGGCTGGCGCTGGCCGGGTCGGTATGCCCGCGCAACTTGCCCACCGCCTGTGCGTCAACCGCGCTGCCGTGGTTGCCCCAGGTGCTGCGTACATAAGTCAGCACCTGAGCTATCTCCTGGTCGGACAACTGCTCGCGGAACGCCGGCATGCGGTAGGCATCCGGCAACCCGGCGGCCACTAACCGTTGCGAGCCGTTGAGGGTGATGTTGATCGCCGAGGCGCTTTCCCTGGCCAACGCCGAGGTGGCGCCCGCCAGCGGTGGCATCCATTGCGGCTGGCCCTTGCCGTCCAGGCCATGGCAGGAGGCGCAGCGGGTCGCGTAGGTGTGGGCGCCGGGAATGTCCTGGCGCGTATCGGCCACCTGATACTGCCAGGGCGCGCCATCACGCTGCGGGTCGCCGGGCAGGGACTTGAGGTAGCGAGCGATGGCGGCCAGGTCGTCATCGGCCATGAACTGCGTGGAGTTGTTGAACGCTTCGGTCATCGAACCGTAGACCACCGCATGCTGGTTGCGCCCGGTTTTGAGGAACTGCACGATCTGCGCCTCGCTCCAGCGGCCCAACCCGGTGTTGGGGTCCTGGCGCAGGCTGGGCGCGTACCAGCCGTCGAGCAGGGCGCCTGCGAGGAAGGGCGCGCCGGATTGGTCCAGGGCCTTCTCGTTGAACGCCAGGCCGCGCGGCGTGTGGCAACTGCCGCAGTGGCCGGGGCCCTGGACGATATACGCGCCACGGTTCCACAGCGCGTCCTGGCCGGGGTTGGCCGCATAGGGCGCTGTGGGGGCAAAGACGCCATTCCACAGGGCGATGGGCCAGCGCATATTCAGTGGCCAGGGAATATCACTGGGGATATTCGCCTGGTTGGCCGGTTGCACGCCTTTCATGAAGAACGCGTACAGCGCTTTCACGTCGTCGTCGCTGAGCTTCACGTAGGACGGGTAGGGCATCGCCGGGTACAGGCGGCGCCCGCCCGGTGCCACGCCGTGGCGCACGGCACGGTCGAAGTCGGCGAGGCTGTAGCGGCCGATGCCATGGTCGCGGTCGGGGGTGATGTTGGTGGCATGGATGGCCCCCAGCGGCGTGGCCATCTCCAGGCCACCGGCAAACGGCGCCTTGCCCGCCAGGCTGTGGCAGGCCACGCAGTCGCTCACGCGTGCGACATACTCGCCGCGACTGACCAGTGCCGGGTCCAGGCCGGTGGCGTGTTCCTGTTCGAACGGCGAGGCGGGCTCGCGGGTGACGTACCAGGCCAAGAGGCCCGCGACGATCAGGCAGGGCAGCGCCAGCCAGCCTGCGGTTCTTGCGAATCGGCGGTTGTTCATGGGCGTTCCCTGTGGGTTAACTGAAGGTGTAGCGGCTCAACGGCAAGCTGCGGATGCGCTGGCCGGTCAACCGGGCTACCGCATTGGCGACCGCCGGTGCCACGGCCGGTAACGGCGGTTCGCCGATGCCCCCCATTTTTTCGCCGCTCTCGACGATCTTCACGTGTACCCGCGCCATCCGCGACGGCGGCAGGATCGGATAAAGGTCGTAGTTGCGCGCCCGTGGCATGCCGTCCACGTACACCGCTTCCTCCAGCAGGGTTTGCGACAGGCCCAGGGCCACGGCGCCGTTGACCTGGGCTTCAATGATCGCCGGGTTGACGATGCTGCCGGGGTCGATGGCCTGCCAGATGTCATGCACCTTGACCTGGCCGTGCTCGATCGACACCTCGGCGACCACCGCCGCATGGGAGCCAAAGGGCGAGGCCATGGCCACGCCACGGGCACGGCGGCTGCCGTCTTCGGCAGTGAACGGCCCGCGCTTCCAGCCGCCGGACAGTTCGTCCACCGCTTGCAGCAGGGTGGTCAGCCGCGCGTTGTCGCGCAGCAGGTGCAGGCGCAGTTCGTACGGGTCATGGCCGCCTTTGTCCGCCAGTTCATCAAGAAACGCTTCGTAGAAGAAGTCGTTCAGCGAATTGCCCACCGAACGCCAGTAGCCAAGCATCGCCGGGCCCTTGACATAGATCTGCGCGATGCGCTTGTTGGGGATCGCATAACTCTTTCCCGACAGGCCTTCAAGGGCCGTGGGGTCGATTTTGTCGCCCTGTTTGCCGGCAATCGCTTCGGTGGGGCCTTCGGTGGCGCTGACCGCTTCGATGGCCAGCGGCAGGCCTTTGTCATCCAGCGCAGCGCGGAACTTGACCACCGCGACCGGGCGCAGCACATCGCGCACGAACTCTTCCTCGCGGCTCCAGATCAGCTTGATCGGGCGGCCTACGGCCTTGGTCAGTGCAATGGCCTGCGGATATGGATTGGCCGACTCATACAGGAAATGCCGACCGAAAAAACCGCCCAGCAGCGGGGAATGCAGGGTGATTTGTTCGATGGTCAGGCCGGTGCGCTTGGCGATGTCGGCGCGGAACATATCCGGCGCCTGGTTCGGCAGCCACACCTCCAGCGTGCCGTCGGGGTTGTAGCGCGCCAGCGCCGAGGGCGGCTCAAGCTGGGCATGATTGAGGTATTGGTTGTGATAGGTGGCGTCGACGCGGGTCTTGGCGCTGGCCAGCGTGGCGGCTACGTCCCCCGTGTTTTCTTCGTCACGGGCCGGGCCTTCTTGAGTGGCGAGAAAGTCACGGTACTTGTCGCTGGAAAAGTCCGCCGGCATTGCGCGCACGCTGGAGTCGGCGGCGGCGTCGAGCCAGTCCACCTGGATCGCTTCAACGGCGCGCTTGGCGTGCCACCAGCGTTCGGCCACCACTGCCACGGCGCCGGGCAAGGTGTGCACCGAATGCACGCCCTTCATGGCCTCGACCTGGGCCTGGTTGCGCAGGCTGCCCACGCTCATGCCCAGTCGCGGCGCGTGCTGCACGGCGGCGTGGAGCATGCCGTCGACTTTCAGGTCGATGCTGTATTGCGCCTTGCCGGTGGATTTGTCATAGGCATCCAGGCGTTTGACCGGCTTGCCGATCCAGCGGAACTGGCTTGGATCGCGCAGGGTGATGCCGGCAGGGTCGGGCACCGGCATGTCCAGGGCGCGCCCGGCCAACTCGCCGTACCCCAGCGAGCGGCCCGACGCGGCGTGCAGCACGCGGCCGGGCTGGGTGGTCAGTTGCGCGACCGGCACATTCAGCTGCTCGGCAGCGGCCTGCAGCAACATGGCACGGGCGAGGGCGCCGAGGCGGCGCATGGTCGGGTAGCTCATGCGCACCGACATGCTGCCGCCGGTAATACGCATGCCGTTTTCCATCACCACATAGGCCTCGCCGGGCGGCGCGGCTTCAACGGTGAACGTCGCCGGGTCGGCATCCAACTCCTCGCCGATAATCTGCGCCATGGCGGTGTGCGTGCCTTGGCCGCCTTCCATGAAGGGGCTGAGCAGGCGCACGCTGCCGTCCGGGCGGATCTCCAGGAACGCCGGCACCTGGGTGCCGCGTTCGGCGCCGGCGCCGGTGGCGGCCTGCACCCGGGATGTGCCCAGCGGCAGGCCAAAGCCGATCACCAGTGCACCGACGGCGGTACTCGCCAGGAAGCGCCGACGCGACAGGTTGACCGGCGCGTCGAGGGTTACGTCAGGCAGGATAGTGCTCATCAGACGGTCTCCTTCCCGGCGGCCAGGTCATCCATGGCGGCATGGATGGCGTTGTAGGTGCCGCAGCGGCACAGGTTGACCATCGCCGCGTCGATCTGCGCCTTCGAGGGCGCCGGGGTGTGCTTGAGCAGCGCGGTGGCCGCCATCACCTGCCCGGACTGGCAATAACCACATTGCGCCACCTGGCGCTCGACCCAGGCCGCGACCACGCGTTTGCCCACGTCATCGGCCTCGATGGCCTCGATGGTGGTGATCTCGCGACCGACCAGCGCCGCCACAGGCGTGACGCACGAGCGCACCACGTTGCCGTCCACCAGCACCGAACATGCGCCGCACTGGGCCAGGCCGCAGCCATACTTGGTGCCGGTCAGGCCCAGGTCGTCGCGGATCACCCACAGCAATGGCGTGTCGGCGTCGGCATCGACCTCATAGGCCTGTTGGTTAATACGTAATTGCATGGCGGCTTACCTGCTGATCATCGGTGGGTGGTGCACAAGTTCTTATAGGAGTGGTGCGACCGTAAGTCGCCCATCGTCGAACTCTAGACCACCGCGCAAGGGCTATCTATGCAATAGCTTGCAAGTTCAGAGGATCAGGCAAGTATTCAACAGGATTGGGTCAATGCTCGGGCAGGTTTTCGTCCACTGCCTGGCGGATACCCTCGAGCAGCATGGTGAACGCCGGGTTGTCGTTGTGCTCGCGCCAGATCAGGTGCAGTTCGCTCTGTGCGCCTTCGCCCAGGTCGATATCGCGGAACACCACGTTCTTGAACACCACACTGCTGGCGCAACGCGGCACCAGGGCCAGGCCCATGCCGGCGTTGACCAGCGCGAGGATGGTCAGCGACGAGCCCAGCCATTGCACGTACTGCGGCGCGACGCGGGCCGAGCGCAGCAGGCCGGTGAGCAACTCATTGAACGGCGGATAGGCGGAATGGGCGTACATCAGGAACGGTTGCGCATCCAGGTCGTGCACGCTGACCTCCTTTGCCTGGGCCAGTCGATGACTGCTCGGCACCGCCAGCACAAATGGCTCGCGCACCAGGCATTCGGTGGCGTAGCCGGGCTCCAGCAGTGGCGCGCGGACAATGCCCAGGTCGATGCGCCGGGCGCGCAAGGCTTCGTACTGCTGGTAGGTGTTCATTTCGGACAGGTCGATCTTGACGTGGGGCTGCTTGAGCCGCGCCTCGGCGATCACCTTGGGCA
Source organism: Pseudomonas sp. 28 E 9 (assembly GCF_900004785.1). NCBI lineage: Bacteria > Pseudomonadati > Pseudomonadota > Gammaproteobacteria > Pseudomonadales > Pseudomonadaceae > Pseudomonas > Pseudomonas sp. 28 E 9. The sequence goes on from NZ_CVTK01000058.1 coordinate 65,368, forward strand.
AGAACTCGTAAACCGCACTGCCGACGAAGCTGATGTTGACCGTACCGATATCGCCCTCGGCAAAGCGCCGCGCAGTGACCGCCGCTTGCTGGGCGCGCTCCAGCAGGTACTGCGCCTCGATGAAAAACGCCCGGCCGGCGGCGGTCAGCGCGACGCTGCGGGTGGTGCGCACAAACAGGTCCACGCCCAGATGATGCTCGAGCAACTGAATCTGCCGGCTCAGCGGCGGCTGGGTCATGTTCAGGCGTTCGGCGGCGCGGCGAAAGTTCAGCTCGGTGGCCACGGTGGTGAAGCAGCGCAGTTGCGTCAGTTCGAACATTGATCTAATTCCGGTATCAATCCAATGCCAGGTTAGATTAGACGGGAACAATACCTCGCGTCCATCATCGAGCTGTCCCCAAAAAAATAATGAAAGGGAGTTGCCCGTGGATACCCTCCAGAATGCGCCAGACCCGAGCGTGCTTGCGAGCGCCGCCGCCAAGGTCAAGCGCCATGTGCTGCCGTTGTTCGTGGTGATGTTCATCGTCAACTACATCGACCGCGTCAATATCGGCTTCGTGCGCAGCCATCTGGAAACCGACCTGGGCATTGGTGCGGCGGCCTATGGCCTGGGCGCAGGGCTGTTCTTCATCGGTTATGCGATCTTCGAAGTACCGTCCAACCTGCTGTTGCAACGCTACGGTGCGCGGGCCTGGTTGACGCGCATCATGTTCACCTGGGGCGCGGCCGCGATGGGCATGGCGTTCGTGCAGGGGGAAACCAGCTTCTACGTGTTGCGCTTTATCCTGGGCGCCGCCGAAGCCGGATTCTTTCCCGGCATCATCTATTACTTCACCCAGTGGCTGCCGGCCAGCGAGCGCGGCAAGGCCATGGCGATTTTCCTCAGTGGTTCGGCGATTGCCTCGGTGATTTCCGGGCCGGTGTCGGGCGCGTTGCTCACTGTCAGCGGGTTGAGCCTGCATGGCTGGCAATGGATGTTTTTGATCGAAGGCTTCGCCTCCATCGTGCTCTGCGGCTTCGTGTGGTTCTGGCTGCAGTCCCATCCGCACCAGGCCAAGTGGCTCAGCGCTGCGCAAAAACACGCGCTGGTCAGTGCCATTGCACTCGAGCAACAGGCGCGCGAGGCAAGCCGGGGCGTGCGGCCGTCGATGTTCAAACTGCTCGCCGATACGCAGATCGCACTGTTCTGCTTTATCTACTTTTCCATCGCCCTGACCATTTACGGCGCCACGTTCTGGCTGCCGAGCATGATCAAGAAAATGGGCGACCTGGGTGACTTCCAGGTGGGCCTGTTCAATTCGATTCCCTGGTTGATTTCCATCGTCGCCATGTACGGCTTCGCCTCGCTGGCCAGCAAGTGGAAGCACCAGCAGGCGTGGGTGTCACTGATGCTGGTGATCGCCGCGTTCGGCATGTTCATGTCCACCATCGGCGGGCCGGTGTTTGCGTTCGTCGCCATCTGTTTTGCCGCCATCGGCTTCAAGGCCGCTTCGGCGCTGTTCTGGCCGATCCCCCAGGGGTACCTGGACGCGCGGGTCGCGGCGGCGGTGATTGCCTTGATCAATTCGGTCGGCAACCTGGGCGGTTTCGTGGCGCCCACCACGTTCGGTTTGCTGGAGCAGTCCACGGGGTCCATCGAGGGCGGCCTCTACGGGCTGGCGGCCACTTCACTGGTGGCGGCGGTGCTGGTGTTTTTCGCCCGCACCGCACCGCGCAGCGGTACGCCGCCCACTTCATCCACGGCACATCACACAGTGCGTCCAGGTCCACAGGGAGCCGTCTCTTGAAAATTGTCCGCGTCACCGTCACCCCGATTGCCTTTCGCGACCCGCCGCTGCTCAACGCCAGTGGCATCCATGAGCCTTTCGCGCTGCGCTCGATCATCGAGATTGAAAGCGACACCGGTTACATCGGCCTCGGCGAAAGCTATGGCGATGCACCGGCGCTGGCGATCCAGCAACAGGTTCAGCCACAGCTGATCGGGCTGGACCCGTTCAACCTCAATGGCCTGCGCACTATCGTCCAGGCCACCGTGGCGGCGTATAGACCGCAGAGCATTGCCGGGGCGGAACTGGCGCCGGGCTCCCATGCCGGCAAAGCCGTGAGCAACGCCTATTCGGCGTTCGAAGTGGCGTTTCTCGACCTGCAGGCGCACGCGCTGAATGTGCCGCTGGTGGACCTGCTCGGCGGTGCGATTCGCGACCGGATTCCGTTCAGCGCCTACCTGTTTTTCAAATACGCCGAACATATCGATTCGCCCTACAAACCCGACAGTTGGGGCGAGGCCCTGACTGAAGCGCAGATCGTCGCCCAGGCCCGGCGCATGCTTGAAACCTACGGCTTCAAAAGCATCAAGCTCAAGGCAGGTGCGCTGGAGCCGGAGCACGAAGTGCGCTGTATCAAGGCGCTGAAAAAAGCGTTTCCGGGCGTGCCGCTGCGCATCGACCCGAACGGCAACTGGTCGTTGCACACCTCGATCCGCATGGCCGAACTGCTGGGCGACGACTTGCAATATTACGAAGACCCGACCGCCGGCCTGGACGGCATGGCCGAGCTGCACGCACGTACCGGTTTGCCCCTGGCGACCAATATGGTGGTGACCGACTTTGATGAGTTTCGCCGCAGCGTTGCGTTGAACAGCGTGCAGATCGTACTCGCCGACCACCATTACTGGGGCGGCCTGCGTGACACCCAAGTGCTGGCGAAAATGTGCCACACCTTTGGCCTGGGCGTGTCGATGCACTCCAACTCACACCTGGGCATCAGCCTGATGGCCATGGCCCATGTAGCGGCCGCGGTGCCCAACCTCGACTATGCCTGTGACACGCACTACCCGTGGCAGGAGCCGGACGAGGAGGTGATCAAGGGCGGCAAGCTGCCTATCGTCGACGGCTGCGTGAGCATCACCCGTGCGCCGGGGCTGGGCCTGGAACTTGACCACGATCAGTTGGGCAAGCTGCATGACCAATACCTCAGTTGCGGGATCCGGCAGCGTGATGACGTAAAACAGATGCAGCGCTATCAACCGGACTGGAAAACGCTCAAGCCGCGTTTCTGAAGCAGGTCGCTTGCTTTGCCCGGTGACGCATCCGCGTGTGTCGCCGGGCTTTTTTTGCCTCAGCCCGCGAATCGAAACCCGCCGGCCAACTGCGCCTTTAAAAAGCCCACCAACGCACTCACTGACTTCGGCACATGGGGCGAGTACGGCCGGATCAGGTAGATTTCATCGGCAAACGCGCCCTTGAGCGTCCAACCCTTCAAGACCTGCACCAGCTTGCCCTCGGCCAGCGCCGCATGGGCGCTGAAGTCCGGCAGCAGGGCGATGCCCAGGTGGTTGAGCGCCGCGTCGCGCAGGGCTTCGCTGTTGTTGGTGGCGAAGCTGCCGGCGATGGGGATGGTCAGGCGTTCGATGTGTGTGCCGCTGCGTTCGAAGGTCCAGGCCGGCTGGTCGGCGCCGCGTGGGTAGAACAGACAGTTGTGCGTCGACAGCTCGCTCGGCGTGCCGGGTTCGCCATGGCGCTGCAGGTAGTCGCGGGTGGCGACCAGCACCGAGGCGGTGTCGCAGAGTTTCCAGGCCACATGGGTCTCGGGGATCTGGAAACCATGGCGCACGGCCAGGTCGTAGCCTTCGGCGGCCAGGGAACTCAAGGCGTCGGACACGTCCAGCTGGATGCGCACCTGCGGGTATTGCTGCAAGAATTGCGGCAGGTGCGGCACCAGTTGTTGCCGGGCGAACGCCACGGGCGCGGTCAGCCGCACCAGCCCACGGACTTCCCCGGCCTGGTCGCGCACCGAAGAAAAGCTGCGGGCGATGTGTTCATAGGCGCTGCGCACCTCGCGGGTCAACGACAGCCCCGCGTCGGTCAGCCGTACGCTGCGCGTGGTGCGCGTGACCAGGCGGGTGCCGGTGGCCTTTTCCAGGTCGGAAATACGCTGGCTCACCGCCGACTTGCTCACGCCTAGGCGTGCGGCGGCGGCGGTGTAGGTGCCTTGTTCTTCCAGCACCGACAGCCAGTGGATATGGGTCCACAGCCCTTCGATCTCGGCTTTTTCCATGGGGGGTATTGTTCGCCAGGTTGCACAATAAGTTCAGGATTCTGCTCTGGTTCGGAACAAAGCGAAAGCCTAAGGTGGGTGCCAACGCCAACTACCTGGAGCGCCCGCCATGTCCACTACCCTTGAGCATTACATCAACGACCAGCGCGTGAGCCGCGATGATCGCTATCAGGACGTCTACAACCCGGCCACCGGCGAAGTCACCGCGCGCGTGGCCCTGGCCAGCCGCCAGACCGTGGCCGAAGCCGTCGCCGCCGCCCAGGCCGCCTTCGCCGGCTGGGCCGACACCCCGCCGATCCGCCGCGCCCGTGTGTTATTCGAATACCTGCACCTGCTGCGTGAACGCAAGGACGACCTGGCGCGCATCATCGTCGCCGAACACGGCAAGGTCTTTACCGATGCCCAGGGCGAAGTCGACCGTGGCATTGACATCCTCGAATTCGCCTGCGGCATTCCCAACCTGCTCAAGGGCGAACATTCCGACCAGGTCTCCCGTGGCATGGACAACTGGACCCTGCGCCAGCCCCTGGGCGTGGTGGCCGGCGTGACCCCGTTCAACTTCCCGGTGATGGTACCGATGTGGATGTACCCGATTGCCATTGCGGCGGGCAACACCTTCATCCTCAAGCCAAGCCCCACCGACCCGAGCGCTTCGTTGTTCATGGCCGAGCTGCTGCGTGAAGCGGGCTTGCCCAAGGGCGTGTTCAACGTGGTGCAGGGCGACAAGGAAGCGGTGGACGCGCTGATCGAACACCCAGACGTCAAGGCCGTGAGTTTTGTCGGGTCCACGCCGATTGCCCAGTACATCTACGAGAGCGGCGCCCGCAACGGCAAGCGCGTACAAGGCCTGGGCGGGGCGAAAAACCATATGGTGGTGATGCCCGACGCGGATATCGAGCGCACGGTCGATGCGCTGATGGGCGCCGCCTACGGCAGTGCCGGCGAGCGCTGCATGGCGATCTCCGTGGCGGTGCTGGTGGGGGATGTGGGTGACAAAGTGATTGCGGCCTTGACCGAACGCGCCAAGATCCTGCGCATCACCGACGGCCGCGACTTGAAAGCCGAGATGGGCCCGATCGTTTCGCGGGCCGCCCTGGAACGCATCAGCGGCTATATCGAGCAGGGCGTACAAGCCGGCGCGCACTTGCTGCTCGATGGCCGTGACTACGTGCCCACCGAACCCTGCCTGGAAAACGGCTTCTGGCTCGGCGCGACCTTGTTCGACCACGTGACCCGGGACATGAGCATCTACCGCGAAGAAATCTTCGGCCCGGTACTGGCCTGTGTGCGCGTCAACGACTTCGCGGAGGCCGTGAAGCTGGTCAACGACCACGAGTTCGGCAACGGCGTCAGCTGCTTCACCCGCGACGGCCACATCGCCCGCGAATTTGCGCGGCGTATTGAGGTGGGCATGGTCGGCATCAACGTCCCGATCCCGGTGCCGATGGCCTGGCATGGGTTTGGTGGCTGGAAGAAGAGCCTGTTTGGCGACATGCATGCGTATGGCACCGAAGGCGTGCGTTTCTACACCAAACAGAAGTCGATCATGCAGCGCTGGTCGGAGAGCATCGAGCAGGGCGCGGAGTTTGCGATGCCGGTGTCGAAGTAAGGTCTTACAGGCACTGTATGCCCGAATGTGGGAGGGGGCTTGCTCCCGATAGCGGAGTGTCAGTCACTGTAGATGTTGACTGACCCACCGCCATCGGGGGCAAGCCCCCTCCCACAGTTTTGACCGCGTTCAGGCATTGGGTTTTGTGCAGGTCAGGCAGTCGATGGAGCCTGGTCCTGGCAACTGCCAGCCAGTGCCACCAAGCCCAATGTTGAAATGCAGACCAATGTGGGAGGGGACTTGCCCCCGATAGCGGAGTGTCGGTCACTGTAGATGTTGACTGACCCACCGCCATCGGGGGCAAGCCCCCTCCCACAGTTTTGAGCGCGTTCAGGCAGTGGGTTTTGTACAGGTCAGGCATTCGATGGAGCCTGGTCTTGGCAACTGCCAGCCATTGCCACCAACCCCAATGTTGAAATGCAGACCAATGTGGGAGGGGGCTTGCCCCCGATGGCGGAGTGTCGGTCACTGTAGATGTTGACTGACCCACCGCCATCGGGGGCAAGCCCCCTCCCACAGTTTTGAGCGCGTTCAGGCAGTGGGTTTT
>NZ_CVTK01000058.1:71629-119925 GCF_900004785.1 Pseudomonas sp. 28 E 9
ACCCACCGCCATCGGGGGCAAGCCCCCTCCCACAGTTTTGAGCGCGTTCAGGCAGTGGGTTTTGTACAGGTCAGGCATTCGATGGAGCCTGGTCCTGGCAACTGCCAGCCAGTGCCACCAATCCCAATGTTGAAATGCAGACCAATGTGGGAGGGGGATTGCCCCCGATAGCGGAGTGTCAGTCACTGTAGATGTTGACTGACCCACCACCATCGGGAGCAAGCCCCCTCCCACAGTTTTGAGCGCGTTCAGGCAGTGGCTTTTGTACAGGTCAGGCATTCGATGGAGCCCGGTCTTGGCAACTGCCAGCCAGTGCCAACAATCCCAATGTTGAAATGCAGACCAATGTGGGAGGGGGCTTGCCCCCGATAGCGGAGTGTCAGTTGATCAATCTGTGACTGACCCACCGCCATCGGGAGCAAGCCCCCTCCCACAGTTTTGAGCGCGTTCAGGCAGTGGGTTTTGTGCAGGTCAGGCATTCGATGGAGCGGTCGACCGTGGTCTTGGCAATTTCTAGCAGGTGCCATACCGCCAGTATCTTCGCCCGCTCGGGGCTTTGCAGAAGTTCGCCGCAGTCCAGGGCGGTGGCGGAGGCGCTGTCGAGCAAGCTGGCGGTGTAGAGCAGGGCGTCTTCGAAGCTCAGGTCTTCGTTGACCGAGTGAAAGCCTTGGGTGGGCAGGTAGTGGTCGATGGCGCGGTTGAAGGCGGCGCGGTCTTTTGCGGGATCGAGGGGTGGGTCGGGTAGGGCTTTGTTCATGGTGCAACTCCTTGTGTGGTCAGGTACCGACCCCCGTCGCGACTAAACGATGGGTGGCGGCTGTACGCAGGTTAGTCGACCGGCCACAAGGAAAATCCGGCGCACCCGAAGGTGCCCTGCGCACAGCCACCATAAAACTTGATGGACCATGCTCCTTGTGACATTCCGGGCGACTAAACCCGATCACTGAATTGGCAGTGACGGAGCGCAGACTAGCCAGCGATTCCAGCAGGCACAAGGCGGCAGGGATTGTCTAGGAAACGTCCTGCAATTTAAAGGGACACGCCTTGCTGGCCCTTTAAAAACCATGACTAAATGCCACCAACCCAATGTTGAAATGCAATCAACTGTGGGAGGGGGCTTGCCCCCGATTGCAGAGTGTCAGCCACTGTATGGGTGGCTGATACACCGCTATCGGGGGCAAGCCCCCTCCCACATTTTTGACCGCGTTCAGGCAGTGGGTTTTTGTACAGGTCAGGCACTCGATGGAGCGTGGTCCTGGCAACTTCCGGCAATGCCACCAATCCCACTGTTGGAATGCAGACCAATGTGGGAGGGGGCTTGCCCCCGATAGCGGTGGGTCAGATAAATGAATGTTGACTGACCCACTGCCATCGGGAGCAAGCCCCCTCCCACAGGGTATGCGGTGTTGGCATGAAGGGGGGTCAGCGCCGGCCCGCTCGCGTACTCACATCCACCCACACCGCCAGCACCAAAATGCTGCCCTTGACGATCATCTGCCAGTAGCTGTCCACGTCGAGCATCGACATGCCGTTATCCAGGCTGGTAATCACCAGCGCCCCGAGCAACGCGCCATACACTGTGCCCGAGCCGCCGCGCATTGAGGTGCCGCCGATAAAGCACGCGGCAATCGCGTCCAGTTCGCCCATGTTCCCCGCTGACGGTGAGCCGGCGGCCAGGCGCGCGGTGTTGACCAGGCCGGCCAGCGCGCACATCACGCCCATGATGCCGAAGATCCACAGTTTCACCGCCTGCACGTTGATACCCGACAGCCGCGTCGCCTCCATATTGCTGCCCACCGCGTACACGCGACGGCCGAACACGGTCTGGCTGGTGACGTAGCTGAATACGCCGAGCAGCACCAGCAGCAGCAACACCGGCACCGGGATGCCGTCGTAGCTGTTGAGGGTGGTGACGAACCCGGCCAGCACTGCACCGATCAGCACCACGCGCAGTATGTCGCGCATCAGGGCATGCGCGGCCAAACCATGCAGTGCGCGGTTGCGCCGCTGCCTCCAGGTGAGGAACAGGGTCAATGCAAACAGCAAAACACCCAGGCCAATGCCCACCGAATGCGGCAAGTACCCCTGGCCCACGTACACCAGCGACGGCGACACCGGCGCGATGGTGGTGCCGCCGGTGATCCCCAGCAGGATCCCGCGAAACGCCAGCATCCCGCCCAGGCCGACAATGAACGACGGGATGCGCAGGTAGGCCGTCATATAGCCGTTGGCCAGGCCGATCATCAAGCCGCACAGCGCGACCAGGCTCAGGTTGGCCAGCAGCGGGATGTGATAAACCACGTCCAGGATCGCCGCGAGCCCGCCCAGCAAGCCCAGCAATGAACCCACCGACAAGTCGATTTCGCCGCTGATGATCACCAGCACCATGCCGCACGCCAGTATCCCGGTGATGGACATCTGCCGCAGCAGGTTGGACAGGTTGCGCGGCGTGAGGAAGCCGCCGTCGGTCTGCCAGCTGAAAAACAGCCAGATGAACGCGACGGCGATCACCAGAGCGAGCATTTTGTAGCGGGTGAAAAGGTGTTTGACCTGATTCATCTACGCGGTCTTCCGATCATTATTGTTTTGGCTGAGCGCAGCGGCGAGTACCTGTTCCTGGGTGAGCCCCTGATTGATGAAGTCGCCACGCAACTGGCCGTCGCCGATCACCAGCACGCGGTTGGACACGCCGAGCACTTCGGCGAGTTCCGACGACACCATGATGATCGCCACACCTTCGGCCGCCAGCGCGCCCATCAGTTTGTAGATCTCGTACTTGGCGCCCACATCCACCCCGCGTGTGGGCTCATCCAGGATCAGCACCTTGGGCTTGGCCATGAGCATTTTTGCCAGCACGGCCTTTTGCTGGTTGCCGCCGGACAGGCTGGTAATCGGCAGGAACGGGCTGGCGGTTTTCAGGTGCATGCGCGCGATCTGCTGGTCGATGCTGCCCAGTTCGGCCTCGGCGTCGATGCGGGTCAGGTGGGCATAAGTGTCGAGCACCGCCAGGGTGATGTTCTGGCCCACGCCCAGGTCGGGGATGATGCCCTGGCGCTTGCGGTCCTCGGGCACCATGCACAGCCCGGCGCGGATCGATTTGAGCGGCGTGCGCGTGTCGATCACCTGGCCTTCCAGCCACACCTCGCAGCTGTAGCGCCCGGGGTAGGCGCCGAACAGCGCCGACACCAGCTCCGTGCGCCCGGCGCCCACCAGCCCGGCAATGCCGAGGATTTCGCCACGCCTGAGCACGAAGGAAACATCGTCGACGCGTTTGCGCCTGGGGTTGTCGACGTCGTAGCAGGTAACGTTGCGCGCCTCGAACATCACCTCACCCACCTCATGGGGTTCGGTGGGGTAGAGGTTGCTCATCTCGCGGCCGACCATTTGCGTGATGATCTGCGCGATGTCCATGTCGGCCATGGCGGTGGTTGCGATGTGCTTGCCGTCACGAATCACGGCGATGGTGTCGCACACGGCGGCCACCTCATCGAGCTTGTGCGAAATGTACACGCAGGCCACGCCCTTGGCCTTGAGGTCACGGATGATGTCCAGCAGCACGTCGATTTCCGAGCGGGTCAGGGCCGAAGAGGGCTCGTCGAGAATCAGCAGGCGCGCCTGTTTGTTCAGAGCCTTGGCGATCTCCACCAGTTGCTGGTAGCCGCCGCCGTACTGCGACACCGGCAGCGCCACATTCATGTCCGGCACCTTGAGTTCACGCATCAACGCTTCGGCGCGGTGCAGCATCGCCGGGTAATTCATGCGCCCGCCGGGCAGGGTCAGTTCGTGGCCCATAAAGATGTTCTCGGCCACCGACAGGTCGGGCACCAGGGTCAGTTCCTGATGGATGATGACGATGCCGGCGGCTTCGGTTTCACTGATGGACTGGGCTTTGAGCGGCTGCCCGTCCCAGAGGATTTCTCCTTCCCAGGTGCCGTACGGATAGACCGCCGACAGCACCTTCATCAAGGTGGATTTGCCGGCGCCGTTTTCGCCGCACAACCCGACGCATTCGCCGGGCCGCACCTTGATGTCGATGCCGTTGAGGGCGTTGACACCACCGAAGCTTTTGACGATGCCGTTCATTTGCAGCAGGTAGTCGGACATGGGAAAGGCTCACACAAATAGGCTGGCCCCCACCCCCGTAGGAGCGAGCTTGCTCGCGAAAAACCCGAGAGCGCCGCGTTTATCCAGGAAGCGCGCATTATCGTTGACGTTTTTCGCGAGCAAGCTCGCTCCTACAGGGGGCGAGGTTTTATCGAGGCAGTCATCATTGCCCGGCGATCTGTTCTTTGGTGTAGAACCCGTCCTTCTCCAGCACGTCGATATTGGCCTTGGTCAGCGGCGTCGGGGTGAGCAGGATGGTGTCGACCTGCTTGCTGCCATTGTCGTATTGCGAGCTGTAGGTGGGTTTTTCATTGCGCGCCAACTGCACCGACAGTTTGGCCGCCTCGGTGGCGATCAACTTGAGCGGTTTGTAGACGGTCATGGTCTGGGTGCCGTCGATCACGCGCTTGATCGCCGCGAGGTCCGCGTCCTGGCCGGAAATCGGCACCTTGCCCGCCAGCTTCTGCGCGGCCAGGGCCTGGATCGCACCGCCGGCGGTGGCGTCGTTGGAGGCGACGATGGCGTCGATTTTGTTGTTGTTACGGGTCAGGGCGTTCTCGACGATGCTCAGGGCTTCGGTGGGATTCCACTCTTTCACCCATTGCTGGCCGACAATCTTGATATCGCCCTTGTCGATGGCCGGTTGCAGCACCTTCATCTGGCCTTCGCGCAGCACCTTGGCGTTGTTGTCGGTCGGCGCGCCGCCGAGCAGGAAGTAATTACCCTTGGGCGCCGCTTGCAGCACGCCGCTGGCCTGCATTTCGCCGACTTTTTCGTTATCGAAGGAGATGTAGGCATCGATGTCCGCATTGAGGATCAGACGGTCGTAGGACACCACCTTGATCCCGGCCTTCTTGGCTTCGGCCACCGCGTTGGTGAGCACCGTGGCATTGAACGGCACGATCACGATCACATCGACGCCACGGGAGATGAGGTTTTCGATCTGCGAGATTTGCTTCTGCTCGTTGGCATCGGCGGACTGCACGAACACCTTGGCATCGAGTTTTTCCGCCGCTGCGACGAAGTAGTCACGGTCTCGGGACCAGCGCTCAAGGCGCAGGTCGTCGATGGAAAAACCGATTTTCGGGTGAGCCGAATCGGCCATCACCGGCAGGGCGAGCAGGGCCAGGGCAGTGGCGAGCAGCGTACGTTTGAATGACTTCATGGTGGTGCGTCCTTTTATTGTTGTTGGAAAAGACACAGCGTGGTGCGCCTGAAACTGTAGAGCGTCCTGGGGCGCTCTGTGCATAGATTTGTCGCGCAAATGTCACAGCTCTTGTAGGAGCGAGCTTGCTCGCGAAAAACCCGAGAGCGCCGCGTTTATCCAAGAAACGCGCATTATCGTTGACGTTCTTCGCGAGCAAGCTCGCTCCTGCAGAGGGGTGTCAGGTGTAGATGAACCGGTTCACGATTCCTTCCAGCATCTCCTGCCGACCACTCACGGCCTGCGGGTCCAGTTCGTTGGCGAACGCATGTTCGGCCAGGGATTGCAGGCTGAACTCGCCCGCCAGTACGGCTTTGCCCAGCGGCTGCTGCCAGCCGGCATAGCGCTGGTCCTTGAACTGTTGCAGGCGGTCGTTCTGCACCATGGCGGCCGCGCGCTCCAGGGCCAGGGCCAACACATCCATCGCCGCTACGTGGCCGTGGAACAGGTCCACCTCGTCCAGGCTCTGGCGGCGCACCTTGGAATCGAAATTGTAGCCGCCATTCCTGAACCCGCCGGCCTTGAGGATTTCATAGGTGGCCAGGGTCATTTCCTCGACGCTGTTGGGAAACTGGTCGGTATCCCAGCCGTTCTGCGGGTCGCCACGGTTGGCGTCGATGCTGCCGAAAATTCCCAGGGACACGGCGGTGGCAATCTCATGATGAAAGCTGTGCCCGGCCAACGTCGCATGGTTGGCCTCGATATTGACCTTGATCTCGTGCTCCAGGCCGTACTCATGCAGGAAGCCGAACACCGTGGCGCTGTCGTAATCGTACTGATGCTTGGTTGGTTCCTGGGGCTTGGGCTCGATCAGCAGGTCGCCGGTAAAGCCGATCTTGTGCTTGTGCTCCACCACCATGCGCATGAACCGGCCAAGCTGCTCGCGCTCGCGCTTGAGGTCGGTGTTGAGCAGGGTTTCATAGCCTTCACGGCCGCCCCACAGCACGTAGTTGGAACCCTTGAGGCGCAGCGTGGCGTTCATCGCGCTGAACACCTGGGCGGCGGCGTAGGCGAACACCTCCGGGTCGGGATTGCTCGCGGCGCCGGCGGCAAAGCGCGGGTTGCTGAAGCAATTGGCGGTGCCCCACAGCAACTTGATGCCGGTCTGTTCCTGATGACGCTCCAGGTGATCGACCATCTGCGCAAAGTGGTTGCGGTACTCCTTGAGCGAACTGCCTTCGGGCGCCACGTCGGTGTCGTGGAAACTGTAGTAGTCGATGCCCAGCTTGGAGAAAAACTCAAAGGCCGCCTCCGCCTTGCCAATGGCCAGCTCCATCGGGTCACCGCTGCGCTGCCACGGTCGCTTGAAGGTGCCCACCCCAAACATATCCGCCCCCGGCCACACAAAGGTGTGCCAGTAACAGGCGGCCATGCGCAGGTGCTCGCGCATGGGCTTGCCGAGGATCAGCTTGTTGGCGTCGTAGTGACGAAAGGCGAGGGGAGAGTCGCTGGCAGGGCCTTCGAAGCGAACCTGCTCGACACCGGGGAAGTACGGCATGGGGTTTTCCTTATTGTTCTTGGCGGTGTCTGGATACTAGCAACGGCACTGGGGCTGCTGATTATGAAAATCACCAAGGGGTGGTGCGATTTTGTGCAGTCAGGTCTAGTCTGTCTCCACCGGCCCGAGGACAAAAACAATGAAAACCCTACCGCCCGTGCACCGCATTGCCTTGCTCTTCAACGGCAGCAAAATCTACGACCGTGGCATCATCGCCGGTATCGGCAATTACCTGAGCAGCACCCGTGCGTCCTGGGATTTGTTCCTGGAGGAGGATTTCCTCTGTCGTCTGCGCGGCATCGAGCGTTGGCAGGGCGATGGGATCATTGCCGATTTCGATGACCCGCTGATTGGTGAGGCGTTGGCCGGGAGTCGGATACCGGTGGTGGCGGTGGGCGGCTCGTATGAGGACGTCAGCCTGTACCCCAAGGGGATTCCCTATGTGGCGACCGATAACCATGCCCTCATGAAGTTGGCCTACGAGCATCTGATCGAGGCCGGGCTGACGCGGTTTGCCTGTTTCAGCCTGCCCGAAGCCCAGGCCAATCGCTGGGCCCAGGAGCGTGAGAAGGCTTTTCGCGGCTTGATGCAGCGCGATGGTTTGCAGGTGGAGATCTATCGCGGCCTGGGGACCAGCGCGCCGTTGTGGGACAGCGCGGTGGAGCAGCAGATTGCCTGGCTGCACAGCCTGCCCAAGCCCATCGGCATCATTGCGGTGACCGACGCCCGTGCCCGGCAACTGCTGCAGGCCTGCCTGACCGCAGGCATTGCGGTGCCGGAGGAAGTGGCGCTGATCGGTATCGACAACGACCCGCTGACCCGCACGCTGACGCGGGTGCCGCTCAGTTCGGTGATCCAGGGCACCGAAACCATGGGCCGCACCGCCGCCGCGCTGCTGCATCAGATGCTGCATGGCAAACCCTGTGCGGGTACGCAGGTGCTGGTGCCGCCGGACGCGATCAACGTGCAGGCCTCCAGCCTGCATCAACCTTTGGGCAATCCCTATGTGATGCAGGCCCTGCTGTTCATTCGTCAATACGCCTGCCAGGGCATCAAGACCGCGCAGGTGGCGGCGTATGTCGGGGTGTCGCGTTCATCGTTGGAGTCGCACTTTCGCAAGGTGCGGGGGTGCAGCGTGCACGACGAGATCCTGCGCTTCAAACTTGCCGCCGCCGCCAGGGGCCTGGAAAACCAGGCGCTGGCGATTGCCGATATTGCGCAGACCTGCGGGTTCACCTCGGCGCAATACCTGCACACGGTGTTTCGCCGCGAGTACGGGTGTACGCCGCGGCAGTACCAGCAGGGCGCGGCTTAGAACACCGCCTTGACCTGCATACCCAGGATCAGCGCATTGTCGATACGCTTCCCGGAAAATGCCCCCGGTTCGATGATGTATTGCACATCCGGACGCAAGGTCAGCCACGGCGTGGCCTGATAGCCATAACTGAGTTCGATCAACTGCTCGGCGCTGTCCAGGGCAGGGTAGGGGTTGCCTGCATTGAAGGCCGCCAGTTCCTGTACATCGCGACTGCGCGGGTTCGGCACGGCGCGGCCATAGCCCAGGGAGACGGTGTCGCGCGGGCGGCCTTCGAACGGTTTGTACAACACCACGCCCGCGCCATACCACTTGCTGAACGGCGACGCGGCTTCGCTGGCAGCGGAGTACTGACCGAAGGCATGCAGGCTGCGGCCCTGGGATGATTGCGAGGCCCACACGGCCTGGTCGATCAACAGGTAGTGGCCGCCACGCCCGCTGACCTCTTTGTCGCTGCCGATGCGTTTTACATCGGAGCTGTCGTAGTAATAACCGAGCTTGTATTCACCCGGCAGGCTGCCGGTGTGTTTGTAAATCAGCTCGATGGGCACCACCGTGCCGGTGGTGTGTTTGGGCCCCAGGTGCCAGGCGCGGCTGGAATTGCCGTTGCTGGACGGGTCGACATTGAACGCGGCCACGCGCAGTTGCCAGTTGGGCGAGAAGTCGTATTTCACCCGCGCGCCCAGGTGCGCATTCGGGTAGTTGGCCCAGCCGCTGCCGCCCGACATGTTCAGCGGGTGCCCGCAGAACCCGGCGTTCATGAAGTTGCACAGGATGCCGCTGTCCAGGCCGCCGAGGTCATTGCCCATGGCCATGTAGCCGAACTTGAGGTTAAGTGCCGGTGTAAACAGCGTGCGTTCGTAGCTCAACTCGGTGAGGCGGGTGTAGAGGCCACCGTAGTTCTCCTGGATCGGCAGTCGGTTGCCCACCAGGTCTTCGGAGGCGCTGTTGCCGCGGCGGTCGTTGATGGTCAGCTGGATGCGGTCGCCGTTGTTGAGACCGTAGAGTTTGCCGAGGTCGAACTGCACACCGAGCTTGAGATTCTGTGAATAGCGCGCCGAGCGATGCCGGCCGCCGTGGGCGTTGTAGGCGGTCTCGCCGCTGTAGTCGCCGCTGAAGCGTACGCCCTGTTCGTCGAGTTCACGGCGCAGGCCGCCCCAGTCGCCGGTCAGGGTGGTGTCGTCGGCTTGGACGGGCAGGGCGGCGGCAAAGGCCAGGCCCAGCGCCAAGCGCCCAAGGGACGTATGATAAGTAGGGTTCATGGGGGATTTTCCAGGCACAAAAGCGCGGTGCGGGCGCACCGCGCTAACAAGGGGTTGTTACGGCAAGGCGTAGGCGATCACGTAGTCGCCACGGTCGGTGGACTGGCGTGCACCGCCGGCGGTGACGACGATGTACTGCTTGCCGGTTTTCGGCGACACGTAAGTCATCGGGCCGCCCTGGCTGCCCACCGGCAGGCGGGCTTTCCAGATTTCATCACCGTTGCCGCTGTTGAAGGCGCGCAGGTAGAAGTCCTGGGTGCCGGCGATAAAGATCAGGCCACCCTGGGTCGACAGCGTACCGCCGAGGGTCGGCAGGCCAACCTTGATCGGCAGGTGCATGCGGATGCCCAGGGGACCGGTGTCTTCAACGGTGCCCACCGGTACTTGCCAGGCGATTTTCTGCGTCTTCATGTCGATCGCGGTCAAGGTGCCGAACGGCGGCGCCTGGCACGGGATGCCGGCCACCGACAGGAAGCGGTTCTTGTTCACCGCGTACGGCGTGCCCTTGAGCGGCACGGCGCCCATGCCGGTGTTCAGCGCTTCGCCACCGGAGGCCGCCAGGGCCTTGTTCTGCGACGGCACCATCTGGATCCACAGGCCCAGGCGCATGTCGTTGACGAAGATAAAGCCGTGCACCGGGTCGGTGGAAATGCTGCCCCAGTTCATGCCGCCCAGGGAACCCGGGAAGCTCAGGGATTTATCGGTGCCCGGCGCGGTGTACAGGCCGTCGTAGCGCATGCCCTTGAAGTCGATGCGGCACAGCAACTGGTCATACGGCGTGGCGCCCCACATGTCCGATTCGGTCAGGGTTTGCGCGCCGATCTGCGGCATGCCCAGGGACTTGGGCTGGGTGGGGGAGTACGGCTCGTTGGGGATGTTCGCGGCTTTGACCGGCACTTCCTGCACGTCGGTCAACGGCTTGCCGGTGG
This sequence comes from Pseudomonas sp. 28 E 9, assembly GCF_900004785.1. Taxonomy (NCBI): domain Bacteria; kingdom Pseudomonadati; phylum Pseudomonadota; class Gammaproteobacteria; order Pseudomonadales; family Pseudomonadaceae; genus Pseudomonas; species Pseudomonas sp. 28 E 9. The sequence continues at coordinate 81,942 of NZ_CVTK01000058.1, forward strand.
CGCGGTCGAGTACATAGATCTGCCCGGCCTTGGTGCCGATCACCACGGCGGGCACTGCCTTGTCGCTGCCCGGCGGGGTGAAATCGATCAGGCTGGGTTGCATCGGCAGGTCGAAGTCCCACAGGTCATTGTGGACCGTCTGGTACACCCATTTCTCGGCGCCGGTGGAGGCGTCCAGCGCGAGCACCGAAGCACCGTATTTATGATTGAGCTGGGTGCGTTCCACGCCGTAGATGTCGGTGGACGAGCTGCCCATCGGCAGGAAGACCGTGTTCATCAGCGGGTCGTAGGACATCGGCGCCCAGCTGTTCGGGGTGCTGCGCACGTAGGTGCTGCCAGCGGCCGGCGCGTGTTTGTCTTCAGGGTTGCCGGGGTCGAACGCCCAGCGCATCTGCCCGCTGATCACATCGAAACCACGGATCACGCCGCCCGGCATATCGGTTTGTACGTTATCCGCGACGCGACCACCCACCACCACCGTGGTGCCGGCAATCAGCGGCGCCGAGGACAGCTGGTAGTAGCTGTCCGGGACATTACCCAGGCCGGCCTTCAAATCCACCTGGCCGTGGGTGCCGAAGTCTTCGCAGAATTTGCCGGTGTCGGCGTCCACGGCGATCAGGCGTGCATCGATGGTGTTGGTCAGCAGACGACGCTGGCATTGCGCACCGGCGGCCACGCTGGCGGCAATGACCGGCGAGCTGCCTTGTTGGGTCGGCTGGGCAATCGGCGCAGTGGCGTCGAAGTAGGCCACGCCACGGCATCGCTGCCAGACCGCCGATTGGGCATTGATCTCGTTCTTCCACAGCTCCTTGCCGGTGTCGGCGTCGAGCGCGATGAGGTTGTTGTGCGGGGTGCAGATAAACACTTTGTTGCCGATCTGCAGGGGCGTCAGTTGGTCCTCGGCACCGTTGCCGTCGCTGATCGCCACGTCACCGGTGTGGTAGGTCCAGGCGACTTTGAGCTTGTCGATGTTGTCGCGATTGATCTGGTCCAGCGCGGCGAAGCGACTGCCGCCTTCGGTGTTGCCGTAGTGGGCCCAGTCTTTCTGGGCATCGGCCGCAGCCACCGGGGTGATGCCTGGGCCTGCGCCGGTTGGCGCTACGCTTGGGTGAGCGACGAACATATTGCCCGCGGCCACTGCCACGCCGAGCGTCAGCACGGCAGCGACGCCGTACGCGCCACGCGCCGGTTTGCCGACCAGCAACGGATACACCAGCGCGACCACGATACCGATCACGGCGAACATGAACAGGCGCGAGAACAGCGGCCAGTACACCAGGCCCACATCCGCGACGGCCCAGACGGCCGTGCCGACCAGGAACGCGGCGAACAGCCAGGCACCCGCCGGGTTGCGCCGGGCAATCAGCAGCCCGGCAATGGCCATGGCCACGCCACCGACCAGGAAGTACCAGGAACCTCCCAGGCTGATCAATTTGGCACCGCCGACGGCGAGCGCAAGGCCGAGCAGGGCGATGATCACGCCCAGGCCAAGGAGTAGGAATCTAGAGACGCCAGCGGCGCGCGATGCTCGTTTCATGTCGAAAGGACTCGAGTGAGAGAGGGCAAGGGCGCGATTTTAGCAAGATAAGTAACTGGTTAGTACATTATGCTCGTGCAATAGACTGTTACAGATGCTGCGATGATGGGCCGAGGGCAAGGAAAGTAGGAGGGCAAGCGCTAATGCCCGTCACCGCCCTTTGTAGGAGCGAGCTTGCTCGCGAAAAACTCACCGACACCGCGTTGATTCAGGAAGCACGCGTTATCGTTGACGTTTTTCGCGAGCAAGCTCGCTCCTACAGAGGGCGCCGGCACTCGGTCAGCGAAACGCCGGCATCACCTGCTCGATAAACAGTGCCAGGGACTTCTTTTTCTCGGCATGGGGCAGGCTGTTGTCGCACCAGAAGCTGAACTCATCCACGCCCAGTTCCTGGTAGTACCGAATGCGCGGGATGATCTCTTCTGCGGTGCCGATCATCGCGGTTTTGTGCAGGCTCTCCAGCTCGAACTCTGGCCGTGCGGCAAACTTCTCTTCCGGGCTTGGCTCGAGAAAACCGTTGACCGGCACGCTCTTGTTGCCGAACCAGGCATCGAAGGTGCGATAGAACTTCGAGATCGCCTTGGCCCCGACTTTCCAGCCCTGGGGATCATCAGCGGCGTGCACGTGGGTGTGGCGCAGCACCATCAATTGCGGGCGGGGCACGCCAGGGTTGTTGTCCAGGGCGGCCTGGAATTTGTTTTTCAGGTCCAGGACTTCTTCGTCGCCTTTCATCAGCGGCGTGACCATTACGTTGCAGCCGTTGGCCACTGCAAAATTGTGGGAGTCGGGGTCGCGGGCGGCGATCCACATCGGTGGGGTGGGCTGCTGGATCGGCTTGGGCACGCTGGTGGAAGTGGGGAATTTCCAGATGTCGCCGTCATGGGCGTAGTCGCCTTGCCACAGGGCGCGCACCACCGGCACCATTTCGCGCAGGGCCTGGCCGCCGCTCGAGGCGGGCATGCCGCCGGCCATGCGGTCGAATTCAACCTGGTAAGCGCCCCGGGCGAGGCCCACTTCCATGCGTCCGTTGCTGATCACGTCGAGCAACGCGCATTCCCCCGCCACCCGCAGCGGGTGCCAGAACGGCGCGATGATGGTGCCGGCGCCCAGGCGAATCGTGGTGGTCCTGGCCGCAAGGTAAGCCAGCAACGGCATCGGGCTTGGCGATATGGTGTATTCCATCGCGTGGTGTTCGCCAATCCACACGGTGCTGAAGCCACCGGCTTCGGCCATCAGGGTCAGTTCGGTCAAGTCTTCGAACAACTGACGGTGGCTGACGCTTTCATCCCAGCGTTCCATGTGTACGAACAGCGAAAATTTCATGACGCGTACCTCGGATCTATTGTTATTTTTCCGCAAAAAACGGGTTGAGCGGGGTGTCAGGCAGGCACCGGCAGGGTACCCATCTTGCCGTGGCAATACACCAGGGGGTTGTTCGGCTGCACCGGCACGATCAGGTTCTCGACGGCGCCCACCATGATTGCGTGGTCGCCGCCTTCGTATTCGCGCCACAGTTGGCATTCAATGACCGCCGTGGCGTTGGCCAGGATCGGATTGCCCAGTGCACTCAGGGTCCACTCGATGCCCTGGGCCTTGTCCTTGCCTTTGCGCGCAAAGGCATAGGCTTCGCTTTGCTGCCCGCCGGACAGCACATGGATGGCGAAGCGTTTGTTCCTGATCAGTACGGGGTAGGAGTCGGAGCTGTAGTTGGGGCAGAAGAGCACCAGGGCCGGGTCCATGGACAGCGAGCTGAATGCGCTGGCGGTGAGGCCGACGATTTGCCCGTCGTCGTCCAGCGTAGTAATCACGGTGACCCCGGACGGAAACGAACCCATCACTTGTTTGTAGATGGCGGCATCGATCATGGGATGGTCCTCTGCTATGAAGCGGTTTTTAAATTTATAGGTCTGATGGTATACCGTAATACAGGAGTTGCAAGGGCTTTTTTGGACCGGCGATAAACGTGTCCAGGACCCGCCAAAGGCCTTTATTACGGGGATTTATCCCGTGATGGCGGTTGTTCTCGGGGCGCGATTGCCGGATCAGAGGCAGGCTAAAACAGCGGATCAGCCTTGTTAAAATGTTGGAATACCATAATATGGTGTTCGTCTGAGAGGCGGCCATCGAGCTTCCTCTGGATGGCGTCAAACAACTATAAGATCAGACAAACGCGAGTTATTCCTATGCCTCAGATGTCCCGGCAAGACCCCCTGATCGAGCATCACACGGTCGATTACGTCCCCCTCGCAGAGCGCCACGGGAAGGCCCGCGACCTGTTCACGTTATGGTTCAGTACCAATATCGCGCCGCTGCCCATCGTCACCGGCGCGATGGTGGCCCAGGTGTTCCATCTCAACCTGCTGTGGGGGCTGCTGGCGATTGTCCTCGGGCATCTGCTGGGCGGCGTGGTGATTGCCCTGGCCTCGGCCCAGGGCCCGCGCATGGGCATCCCGCAGATGGTGCAGAGCCGCGGCCAGTTCGGGCGCTATGGCGCGCTGCTGATCGTGTTTTTCGCGGCGCTGATCTACATCGGCTTTTTCATTTCCAATATTGTGCTGGCCGGCAAATCCATCGTCGGCATCGTGCCCTCGGTGCCGGTGCCGGCGAGCATCCTGATCGGCGCGCTCAGCGCCACGGCCATCGGCGTGATCGGCTACCGCTTTATCCATACCTTGAACCGCATCGGCACCTGGGTGATGGGCAGCGCGTTGCTCGCCGGTTTTGTCTACATCTTTGCCCATGACCTGCCGGCCGACTTCCTCACCCGTGGCGGTTTCAACGCCGCCGGCTGGCTGGCCACGGTGTCGCTCGGGATCATCTGGCAGATCAGCTTCTCGCCCTACACCAGCGACTATTCGCGTTACCTGCCGGCGGACATCGGCATCACCCGGCCGTTTATCGCCACCTACCTGGGCGCAACCCTGGGCACCATCCTGTCATTTGCCTTCGGCCTGGTGGCGGCGCTGGCTACACCGGAAGGCACCGAAGCGATGGTTGCGGTCAAGCAGGCCACCGGCGCGCTGGGGCCGATCCTGATGGTGCTGTTCCTGCTCAATATCATCAGCCACAACGCGCTGAACCTGTACGGTGCGGTGCTTTCGATCATCACCTCGATCCAGACCTTCGCCAGCCACTGGACCCCCAGCATCAAAGTGCGCGTGGTGCTTTCGGGCATCATCCTCGCCGGTTGCTGCGTGGTGGCGCTGGGCGCATCGGCGGACTTCATCGCGCAATTTATCGGGCTGATCCTCGCGCTGTTGCTGGTGCTGGTGCCGTGGGCCTCGATCAACCTGATCGATTTCTACGTGATCAAGCGCGGCGTGTACGACATCGCCTCGATCTTCCAGGCCGATGGCGGGGTGTATGGCCGGTTTAACCTGCATGCGATCGTGGCGTACTTCATCGGGATCATCGTGCAACTGCCGTTTGCCAATACGTCGTTGTATGTGGGGCCGTGGGCCAACCTGGTGGAAGGCGCGGACTTGTCGTGGCTGGTGGGGTTGGCGGTGACGTGTCCGTTGTATTACTGCCTGGCGACGCGCAAGCAAACGCAGAAGGTCCGGGCGGCGAAGCTGGGTTATTCGGACTGATCCTCGCGTCACATCAAATACCCGGCGCTTGCCGTAATGCTGTTCAGTTAAGCGTACATCGCCCTCTGTAGGAGCGAGCTTGCTCGCGAAAAACGTCAACGATAACGCGTGTTTGCTGGTTGAACGCGGCGCCTGTGGTTTTTCGCGAGCAAGAGCTAGGCGCCCCCCTCGCTCCTACAAAAAGCCTTAACTGAACGGCATTAGGCGCTGGCCGGGTTTTTTTGTAGTCGGTTTTTCCCGGCAACGTAGGCAACTTCTCTATTTTTCTTTTCGCTTTCCGGCGTGTGTCCGGGCCGTATTCGCTTGCTTATATTCCGATGCCCTCTCTATTGGACGCGGGATGCAGGGCATGGCGCAGGGTTATATCAACGACCACACAATCGACTACGGCAGCTTGAAGTCCCGCTTGATGGGAAGCGGTTTGAGTCGCCAGCGCTCCGACCATTTTGATGTGCTCAACCGGCACCTGCGCCATGGGCTGGTCACGCCGGGGCAATTGGTGATTATTCCCGATGCATACAGCGTGGAATGCTCCAAGGATGAAGCCTGGTTGATGCGTCATGCCGAGCGAGTGCAACGCGATTTGGAACAGAGCTCATCGGTCGGGGCCGCCGTGGTCAATGACTATGACTTGCTGCAGAGCTTGCTGACCTATGGCTCGATTGGCGTCGGCAGCGCGACATCTGCCTGGGCGCGGCATTTGGACGAAATAGTGCATACGTTGGAGGAAATCGAGCGCTTGCATCAACGGATGAAAGCGGGCGGGCTGGATCGCAATGCCTTCATTGGCCAGCGGCAGATGCTATTTGCATCGCTGGATATCCAACTGAGTGGCGTGGCCAGATTGGGTACGGGCTTGCGCGGTAATCAGTCGTTGAAGAAGATCCTCGGGGTCTCCACCAGAAGCTATTTGCATAAGGGTGAGATTGCCGGGTATGCCCAGCGGATGGCGGCGATTGCCCGGGTGTCGAAGTGGTTGGGCAAGGGTATGTATGTGGGCCTGGCGATGGACGTGGGGGCGGCGGGATTGGAGATCAAGGAGGCGTGTATGACGGGGAGGGAGGCGCAGTGTCGGCGGGCCAGGTATGTGGAGACGGGGCGGTTGGCGGGTAGCGTGGCGGGGGCTGCCTGGATTGGTAATTTCGGTGCAAAGGTTGGGGGCAGCCTTTGCCGGATAGCTTTCGCGGTCGCCACCAAGGGGCGCGCTGAGTTGGCCTGTGGAATTATCGGTGGCGCTGCGGGAGGGTATGCAGGAGGCGTTTTGGCCGGCGATGGCGGTGCTCTTCTAGGGGGAGAAATTATTGAAGCCGATGGACATTTTATATTTCAACCAGAAGGGGCTTAACGATGTCGTTCTTTCTGGTTTACACCATCGTGTGGATGGTTGGGATATTCATCCTTCTGGGGCTGATGCTATACGCCGAATACAGAAAACTGGACGAGCTGGAAAGCTATTTCAGTGAGAACGAATGTGTTCGTAGGCACAAACGTTTTTGGAAAAGAAACCAACGGATCGATAAGTTTTACCGCATGGGGCTTATGATTGATTTCCTGTCCGATTCCAAGCGTTTTGTGAAAGCTGGCCTGGTCACCGAGGACGAGTTGGCATTAGTTCCTTTAGCGCTCAGAAGATGGGCCCTGTGGCCCTATCGCATCAGTCATATCTGGGTGGTTGGAACCGTCATCTGGGCCATTTGGTACAGAAGTTGATGCGATGCTCCGATGGCGCAACGGCCAGCTATAAACCAGCTGGCACTCTCCCCGGCCGCTGCCGCATGAAGCCTTCCAAGGCGGGCTCAATGCGCCCCGGCCGCCTTGTTCAAATCACTCTCGGCCCACTGCGTATACACGCACGCATCCGCCGTGGCCCAGCGCACCCGCACCGGGTCGCCGGCCTTGAGCGGCATGCCCGCCGCCGAGAGCGCCTTGACCGTCATCGACGTACCGCCCAGGGTCTTCACCGCGCAGGTCTGGCTCTCGCCCAGAAACAGTACCTCCCCGACAATCGCCGAGACTTCATTCCAGCCCGCCGCCAGCGGTTGCTCGATGGCCTGTTCGACACTCAGCGCCAGGGCCTTTTCCGGGCGCACCATCAGCAATACATCCTGCTCGGTGTGCAGCCCGCTGGTCAGGCGGATCGACAGCGACTGGCCTTCGAACGACGCTGCCGCATTGCCCTGGGCCTTGAGCTTGAGGAAGTTTGAATTGCCCAGGAACGAGGCGACGAACGCGTTCGGCGGGTTCTGGTACAGGTCGAAACCGCTGCCCAGGCCGACGATTTTACCGTGGCTGAAAATCGCGATGCGCTGGGACAGGCGCATGGCTTCTTCCTGGTCGTGGGTCACGTAGACAATGGTGATGCCCAGGCGCCGGTGCAATTGGCGCAGCTCGTCCTGCAGGTCTTCACGCAGTTTCTTGTCGAGGGCGCCGAGGGGTTCGTCCATCAGCAGGATGCGCGGCTCGTACACCAGCGCGCGGGCGATGGCGACGCGCTGTTGCTGGCCGCCGGAGAGTTGCGAAGGGCGGCGATGGGCAAACGGTTCCAGTTGCACCAGCTTGAGCATCGCGTCGACGCGTTTCTCGCGTTCGGCGCTGGCCAGTTTGCGGATGGCCAGGGGGAAGGCGATGTTGTCGCGCACCGACAGGTGCGGAAACAGCGAGTAGCGTTGGAACACCATGCCGATGTCGCGCTTGTGCGGCGGCACGTTGACCAGGGATTGCCCGCTCACCAGGATCTCGCCGCTGCTCGGCGTTTCAAAGCCGGCCAGCATCGACAGCGTGGTGCTCTTGCCCGAGCCGCTGGAGCCGAGGAAGGTGAGGAACTCGCCGTCCTGGATGTCCAGGGAAATGTTGTCCACGGCGGCAAAGTCGCCGTAGTACTTGTTCAGGTTGCGCAGGCTGACCAGGGGTTGGCCGGGGTTCTGCGCGACATCTTGGATCACTGCACTCATGTTCTGCTCCTGGGCGCTTAGGCGCGGGTTTCAGTGCGCCGACGAAGGGCGGCGGCAATCACCATGACCAGTACCGACAGGCCGATCAGCAACGTCGAGGCGACGGCGATCACAGGCGTCAGGTCCTGGCGCAGGGTGGTCCACATTTTCACGGGAAGGGTTTGCAGGGTCGGGCTGGCCATCATCACGCTGAGCACCACTTCGTCCCACGAAACGAGAAAGGCGAACAGCGCACCGGCCACCATCCCTGGGCGAATCGCCGGGAAGGTCACCTTGAACACCGCCTGCAAGCGCGAGGCGCCGCAGATCACCGCCGCGTCTTCAATCGACTGATCGAACAGCTTCAGCGAGTTGATGATCGAGATGATGGTGAACGGCAGAGCGACAATCACATGGCTGACCACGAAGGCGAACATCGTGCCGGTGTAGCCGAGCTTGAGGAACAGCGCGTACACCGCCACGGCGATGATCACCAGCGGCACGATCATCGGCAGGGTGAACAGGCCGTAGAGCAGCTCGCGGCCGGGGAAGCGCCCGCGCACCAGGGCAAACGCGGTCGGCAGCCCCAGGGCAACGGCAAAGAACGTGGTCAGCACCGCCACCTTGAGGCTGGCCATCGCCGCGTTCATCCAGTCGGGGTTGGAGAAAAACTGGCCGTACCATTTCAGTGTCCAGCCCGGTGGCGGGAACACCAGCCATTGCGACGAACCGAACGACAGCAACACGATAAACACGATCGGCAAGAGCAGGAACAGGCCAATCAAACCGGTGGTGGTGTAGAGGCCCAGGCGCAGCCTGCGGCTCATGGCGTTGGGAGTCAGGAGCATGACGGCTTACCTCGCGTTGCTGGCGCCAACCGGGGATTCCGGCTGGAGCTTCAGGTAGAAGTAGAACAGCACCAGCGTGATCAAAATCAGCAACGCCGCACCGGCACTGGCCAGGCCCCAATTGAGGAACGACTGCACCTGCTGGATGATGAACTCCGGCAGCATCATGTTCTGCGCACCGCCCAGCAGGGCCGGGGTGACGTAGTAACCGAGGGACATCACAAACACCATCAACCCGCCGGAAAACAAGCCCGGCCGGCACAGCGGCAGGAAGACGCGCAAGAAGTTGGTCCACGGGCTGGCGCCGCAGGTGGAACCTGCCTGCAGGATCATCGGGTCGATGGCCTGCATGGTCGCCTGCAGCGGCAGCACGATGAACGGAATCATGATGTAGCTCATGCCGATCACCACGCCGGTGAGGTTATGCACCATCTCCAGCGGTTGATCGATGATGCCCATGGCCATCAACGCCTTGTTGATCACCCCCGAGGCTTGCAGCAATACCAGCCAGGAATAGGTGCGGGCGAGCAGGCTGGTCCACATCGACAGCAGCACGATACTCAGGATCCAACGGCCCCAGCCGCGCGGCACCAGGGTAATCGCCCAGGCCAGCGGAAAGCCCAGCAGCAGGCTGAACAGGGTCACCAGGCCGGCCACTGAAAAGGTATTGAGCAACACCCGCGCATACGCCGAGTTGGCAAACAACTGTTCGTAGTTGCCCAGGCCCGGCACCGGCTCCAGCACGCCGCGCAGCAGCAGGCCGATCAGTGGCGCCAGGAAGAACAGGCCAAGGAACAGCAGCGCCGGAATCAGGTTGCCCGATCCGCGCCAACGCTGCGCCAGGGACGGCGCCCCGGCCTTCGCGCCAACGGTACCGCCGAGGGCGCCCCCGTGCGGCGTGGTTGCCGTCATTTTCATTTGACTAGCCATTCATTCCACCGTGTCGCAATGGCCGGACCGTTCTTGGCCCAGTAGGCGAAATCGAGGGTGATCTGGTCCTTGGCGTAGGCGGTCGGCAGGTTGGGCGCCAGGACCGAATCCAGGCGCTGCACGCTGTCGATGTTCACCGGCGCGTAGGCGGTCAGGTTGGAGAAATCCGCCTGGCCCTTGGCGCTGCTGGCATTGGCCAGGAATTTCATCGCGGCCGCTTTGTTTTTCGAGCCTTTGGGCACCACGAGGATGTCGGCCATCACCAGGTTCTGCTTCCAGCTCACGCCCACCGGTGCGCCATCTTCCTGCAAGGCGTGAATGCGACCGTTCCAGAACTGGCCCATGCTCACTTCGCCGGAGGCCAGCAACTGTTGCGACTGCGCGCCGCCGCCCCACCAGACGATGTCTTTCTTGATCGTGTCGAGTTTCTTGAAGGCGCGGTCCAGGTCCAGGGGGTAGAGCGTGTCGGCGGGTACGCCGTCGGCCAGCAGCGCCAGTTCGAGCACGCCCGGGCTCGGCCATTTGTAGAGGGCGCGTTTGCCGGGGTAGGTCTTGGTGTCGAACAAGGCGCTCCAGTCCTGCGGTTTGCCGGCGCCGAGCTTGCCTTCGTTGTAGCCGAGCACGAAGGAGAAGAAGAACGAACCGACGCCATGGTCGGAGACGAAGCGCGGGTCGATCTTGTCGCGCTGGATCACCGAGAAGTCGAGGGGCTCGAGCAGGCCTTCGGCGGCGGCGCGCAGGGCGAAGTCGGCTTCGACATCCACCACGTCCCACTGCACATTGCCGCTTTCGACCATGGCCTTGAGTTTGCCGTAGTCGGTGGGGCCGTCCTGGACGACGGTGATGCCGCTGGCCTTGCTGAAAGGATCGGCCCACGCCTGCTTCTGCGCATCCTGGGTGCTGCCGCCCCAGCTGACGAAGTTGACGCTTTCGGCTGCCATGGCCGCGTGGGTGGCCACGCTCAACAGCCCCGCGAACAGCGCCGCGGTTGCACCTTTATTCAACACCATGTTTACGCCCTCATTGTTGTGTTTATGAGCGGGGCTTTGCAGTGCCCGCCTGTCGGGAGCAGTCGGTCCGGACCACCTGATAAGGTCGTCCGGCCTATGGAATATCATATTATGGTATTCCAAACTTTGCGCAAGCACTTTGCCATACCGGCTATCTGCCGACGCTGGTTTCCAGTCTCAGGTGAAGGGGATGCTTTCCACGACTTCCAGGTCGTAACCGGTCAAGCCTGCGTATTTCAGCGGTGGCCCGAGGTGACGCAGTTTGCCTGCGCCCAGGTCCTGCAATATCTGCGCGCCGGTACCCACTTCCGAGTAAATCCGCGACTGCGACCGGCTGAACTGACGCGGCGCCTGGGTCAACTGCGGGACGCGTTCGAGCAAGGCCTGGGACGATTCATGGTTGGCCAGCACCACCACCACGCCGCAGCCTTCTGCCGCCACGCGTTGCAGGGCGGCCCACAAGGTCCAGTTGGACGGCCCGCTGTAGTCGGCGCCGACCAGGTCGCGCAACGGGTCGATTACATGCACACGCACCAGCGCCGGTTCATCGCGGCGCAGTTGACCCATGACCATGGCCATGTGCACGCCGCCGTCGATGCGGTCTTCAAAAGTGATCAGGCGAAAGGTGCCGTGCACCGTGGGCAGGTCGCGCTCGCCGATGCGCACCACGGTGCGTTCGGTGCTGAGACGGTAGTGGATCAGGTCGGCGATGGTGCCGATCTTGATCCCGTGCTTGCGGGCAAAGGCTTCCAGCTCGGGGCGGCGGGCCATGGTGCCGTCGTCGTTCATCACTTCCACGATCACCGAGGCCGGTGTGTGCCCGGCCAGGCGCGCCAGGTCGCAACCGGCTTCGGTATGGCCGGCGCGGGTCAGCACACCGCCATCCCTGGCGCGCAGCGGGAAGATATGCCCCGGCTGCACAATGTCGGCGGGGCCGGCGTTGCTGTCCACAGCCGCCGCCACCGTGCGTGCGCGGTCGGCGGCGGAGATGCCGGTGGTCACGCCGGTGGCGGCTTCGATGGACACGGTAAACGCGGTGCTGAACACGCTGCCATTGCTGGGCACCATCTGCTCCAGGCCGAGGCGTTGGCAATGTTCATCGGTGAGGGTCAGGCAGATCAGGCCACGGGCTTCGCGGGCCATGAAGCTGATAGTCTCGGCGGTGCAACACGCTGCAGGCAGCAGCAGGTCGCCTTCGTTTTCCCGGTCTTCGTCGTCCACCAGCAGCACCATCTTGCCCTGGCGGTAGTCTTCGATAATGTCGGCGATGCTGTTGAAGGGCATGGGGAGTGCTCTGCTTGTTGGTTGTATGTATTATGGTATACCACAAATTCCAAGCAAGAGGATGTCTCGATGAAGGCCTATTGGATTGCCCATGTGGACGTGTCCGATGCAGAGCAATACACCCAGTACACCCAACGCGCCCCAGCGGCGTTTGCGAAGTTCGGCGGGCGCTTCCTGGCCAGGGGCGGGCGCACTGAGGCACTGGAAGGCGGGCCCGCACGGCAGCGCAATGTGGTGATTGAGTTTGAGAGCTATGAGCAGGCAGTGGCGTGCTATGAGTCTGCCGAATATCAGGCGGCGAAGGGGCACAGAGCGGGGGTGGGAGAGGCGCAGATCATTATTGTGGAAGGGCTGGCGCCCTAGGTATACCTGGCCGAGTGTGGTCCAAATGTGGGAGGGGGCTTGCCCCCGATGGCGGTGGGTCAGCTATAAACAAGCTGGCTGAAAGACCGCTATCGGGGCATAGGTATCTACACAACTCTGTAGCGCCCAACCGCGTAACCACGATGCGAAGCGAGTCGCTCTTGATCTTGATCTGCTTTTGATCCTAGGCGCCCCGTTAAACCACGCTGGCCGAACGCAGGCTTGAATCCGTGGGCAACCCGGCAGGACGCCGGGTTAGCCGCACTGGGCCAGGGATGGCCCATTGCGGCGGCCCACGGATTCAAGCCGGAGTGAGGGCACACCGAGCATTAGCGAGGTGCCGAGTGGTGGGGCAAGAGCGTTTTGCTTACTTTTGCGCTTTTCAAAAGTGAGCCGCTGTAAAAGCGGAACCCATAGCAGCCGTGACCGCAGAAACGGATATGTACTCGGTCCAATCCAACATCCTGGCCAGCCCAGAGGCCGCCATCGGGGGCAAGCCCCCTCCCACATTAGGCTTAAGATCAGCGTATGAAGTGAATCTTGCCGCTGTCATCATTCCCCATGTATATGCCATACACCCCCGCCTGGCGCTCTTCGATATAGCGCTCCAGAATCTGCCGGATCGCCGGGTAGTAGATGCTGTCCCAGGGGATGTCCTCGGGGGCGAAGAAGGTGTAGGCCAGGGTTTCCGGGCCGAACTGGCCGGTGATCTCCAGCGCGATGGCGCGGAAGATGATGTACACCTCGCTGATCTTCGGCACGCTGAAAATCGAGTAGGGCGATACGATCTCGGCGCGCACGCCGGTCTCTTCCCAGACTTCGCGCAACGCCGCTTCTTCGGTGGTTTCGCCCCCTTCCATGAAGCCCGCCGGCAGCGTCCAGGTGCCGGGGCGCGGGGGGATTGCGCGCTGGCACAGCAGGTATTTGCCGTCCTGCTCGATGATGCAGCCGGTGATGATCTTGGGGTTGATGTAGTGGATGTAGCCGCAGCCCCGGCACATCAGGCGCTCGTGGGTGTCGCCCGGTGGCAGTTGGTGACCGAGGTCATGGCCGCCGCAGGTCGGGCAGAAGCTGGGGCCTGGCACGGTCAGTGACCTATGCGCGGTTCTTTGAGCGCGATGGGCAGGGTGATCTCGGGGAGCTTGCCGGTTTCTTCCTGTTTGCGCTTGAGGTAATCCAGGGCCACGGCGGCCGCGGCACGCACGTGATCGACGCAGGCCTGGTGGGCGGCGAGGGGGTCGCCGCTCTTGATCGCCTGGACCATGCGCTCCATTTCCTGGTTGCTGGCGCCCCGTCGGTTCTGCTGGGACACCGACGTCGCGCGCAGGTAGCTGATACGCGCCTGCAACTGGCGCAACTGAGTGGCGGCCACGTGGTTGCCGCAGCCTTCGAGCAACACATCGTAGAAGCCCTGCACGGAGTCGATCACTTGCTGCAGTTCGCCTTCCTTGAGGGCCTTGCGGTTTTCCTCCAGGGCTTTTTCCAGGGCCTTGATGTCCTTGGCCTTGGCGCGCAGGGTGAACAGCTGCACGATCAAGCCTTCGAGCACGCAGCGCAGTTCATAGATATCGACGGCATCGGCCAGGGTGATGATCGCGACTTGCGGGCCCTTGGCATCGGCGAATTCCACCAGCCCTTCGGACTCCAGGTGGCGCAAGGCTTCGCGCACCGAGGTGCGGCTGACGCCAAGGCGGTCGCACAGGTCGCGCTCCACCAGGCGGTCACCGGGCAGCAGCTGGAAATTCATGATGGCGCTGCGCAGTTTCTCCAGCACGATTTCGCGCAGGGTGACCGGGTTGTGATTGACCTTGAAGCTGTCGTCGAGGGGCGCGCGTTTCATGGGGTCTGCTCTGAATGTGGCGGTTAACTGGAGGCCTCGGCATCGGCTTCGGCGAAGGCTTCACGGGCCAGCCGGAAGCTGTCCACGGCAGCGGGAACCCCGCAGTAAATGCCGACCTGAAGCAGAATTTCGCGTATTTGTTCACGACTCAGCCCGTTGCGCAAGGCGCCGCGCACGTGCAGCTTGAGTTCGTGAGGCCGATTGAGGGCCGAAATCATTGCCAAGTTTATCATGCTGCGTTCTTTAAGCGACAAACCCTCCCGGCCCCACACATGGCCCCAGCAGTACTCGGTGACCATTTCCTGCAGCGGCCGGGTGAAGTCGTCGGCGTTGTCGATTGAACGCTGTACGTAGGCTTCACCCAAGACTTGCGTACGAATTTTCAGGCCCTGTTCATATTTTTCGTTGCTCATGCTTCAGCGCTCCTCAGGCCAGGGTCGGCAGCGCGCCCAGCTTGCCTTTGTGGTAGATCATCGGCGTGACCGGCTGCGCGGGCAGGATCAGGTTCTTCACCGCGCCGACAATGATCGCGTGGTCGCCGCCGTCGTATTCGCGCCACAACTCGCACTCGATGATGGCCGTGGCGTTGGCCAGCAGCGGGTTGCCCAAGTCGCTGAGGCGCCACTCGATGCCCTTGGCCTTTTCCTTGCCTTTGCTGGCGAAGGCATAGGCTTCGGCGGTCTGGCCGGCGGACAGCAGGTGGATGGCGAATCGCTTGCTGTCGCGCAGGATCGGGTAAGTGTCCGACGCGTAGTTGGGGCAGAACAGCACCAGGGCCGGGTCGATCGACAGCGCACTGAATGCGCTGGCGGTAATGCCGACGATGCCGCCGTCCGGGTCGAGGGTGGTGACCACCGTGACGCCCGATGGAAACGAGCTCATGACGTCTTTGTAAATGCCGGGTTCGATCATGGGGGTGGCCTCTTAACGCATCACAAAGGGATCAGGCATGGGCGCCTGGGACAGGTTGATCCACACCGTCTTCAGCTCGGTGTAGGCCAGCACCGAATCGATGCCGCTTTCGCGTCCGTAGCCGCTGTTCTTGAAGCCGCCGATGGGCGCCATGGCCGAGACGGCGCGGTAGGTGTTGACCCAGATAATCCCCGAGCGCACGTCCCGGGCCAGTCGATGGGCGCGGCCCAGGTCGCGGGTCCAGATGCCGGCGGCGAGGCCGAACTGCGAGTCGTTGGCAATCGCCAGCGCTTGGGCTTCGTCCTTGAAACGGATCACCGAAGCCACTGGGCCGAACACTTCTTCCTGCATGATCTTCATTGAGTTGGCGTCGCACTCGAACAGCGTCGGCTCATAGAACCAGCCTTCACCGAGGTTCTGCGGGCGTTTGCCACCGGTGCGCAGGCGTGCGCCTTCGGCGATGGCATCCGCCACCAGGCCTTCGACCACGGCCAGTTGCTGAGCGGTGGCCATGGGGCCCATTTCGCTGGCATCGTCCAGGGGGTTGCCGATGCGGATGCGTTCGGCGCGCTGCACCAGGCGCTCGACAAATTCGTCGTAGATTTCATCTTGCACCAGCAGGCGCGAACCCGACACGCAACTTTGCCCTGACGCCGCGTAGATACCGGCAATCGCACCGTTGATGGCGCTGTCGAGGTCGGCGTCGGCAAAAATGATATTCGGTGACTTGCCACCCAGTTCCAGCGACAGCTTGGCGAAGTTCTCCGCGCTGCTGCGCACCACATGCCGTGCGGTGGCCGCGCCGCCGGTGAAAGCGATTTTGCGCACCAGTGGGTGACGGGTGAGGGCGGCGCCGGTACTTGGGCCGTAGCCGGTCACCACGTTGACCACGCCCGGTGGAATCCCGGCTTCGAGGGCCAGGCGCGCCAGTTCCAGGACAGTCGCCGAAGCGTGTTCCGAGGGCTTGATCACGATGGTATTGCCCGCCGCGAGGGCCGGCGCGAGCTTGATTGCGGTCAGGTACAGCGGGCTGTTCCACGGAATGATCGCGGCGACCACGCCCATGGCTTCGTGGACCGTGTAGGCGAACAGGTCCGGCTTGTCCAGCGGCAAGGTGCCGCCTTCGAGCTTGTCGGCCAGGCCTGCGGTGTAGTGGAAGAACTCCGGCAGGTAGCTGACCTGACCGCGGGTCTCGCGGATCAGCTTGCCGTTGTCGCGGCTTTCCAGCTGCGCCAGTTGTTCGGTGTTCTGGGCGATCAAATCACCCAGGCGGCGCAGCAGTTTGCCTCGCGCGGTGGCGCTGAGGCCACGCCAGGCCGGGCTCTCGAAAGCCGTTTGTGCGGCCTGTACGGCGCGGTCCACGTCGGCTTCATCGGCATCGGGCAGTTGCGCCCAGGGTTCGGCCAGGGCCGGGTTGAGGCTGTCGAAGGTCTTGCCGGACAGGGCATCGACCCATTTACCGCCGATGCACATCTGGAAGCGTGCGAGTGTCATGCAACGATCCCCTTTATTGGATTATTTTGGGTGTACACGGTGTCGAGGAACCCCAGCAGCAGGCTGTTGACCAGGCGCGGTGATTCCACCGGCATCATATGCCGTTGCTCGGCCAGCACCGCAACCGTGGCACCGGGAATACAGTCGGCCAGTTGCCGGGCCATTTCCGGCGTCGAGCCGGGGTCCAGTTCGCCGGTGGCGACCAGGGTGGGCACGCGCAGCCCCTTGAGGTCATCGGCGCGGTACATGTCCTGGGTCGCAAACAACTCATAGGTGGTGAGGTAGCCCTGGGGGTCATTGCCCGCCAGGGTCTGGCGCAGCGCGGCGATCTGCGCCGGGTTGGCCGCCTGGTATTCACGGCTGAACCAGCGCGACAGCGCCGCTTGCGCGTTCGCATCCGGACCGTGCTCGGCGGCCTGGGCCGTGCGCGCGATCACGCCGGCACGCTGCTCGGGGCTGCGGTTGAACACACTGTTGAGCACCACCAGGCTTTTGAGACGGTCGGGGTAGTGCAGGGCAAACGCCCGTGCGACCAGACCGCCCATGGAGAACCCGATCACCGTGGCCTGGGGCACTTGCAGGTGGTCGAGCAGCTCCAGCAACTGGTCCGCATAGCCGAGCAACGGCGTGCCGGCGGCCGGGCGCGGGCTGGCGCCATGGCCGAGCATGTCATAGCTGATCACATGGTATTTCGTGGCCAGGCCAACGACTTGCCCGCCCCACATTTCTTTGTTCAGGCCCACGCCGTGGATCAAAACCACAGGCTGGCCTTGGCCGGTCGCCAGGTAACTGGTGCCGGCCGGGGTGCGTTCAGCGGTGAGCCGAATCATGGAGCGCTCCTGCATGCTTTTTGTCATGGCCGGTGTTGCTTACTGGGCTTGTTCAGCCGCCAGCTCTTCCAGGTCGATGTAACGGTTGCCGATCCGTGGGTGCAGGCGACCGCCATCGGCGCAGCCCAGCACGACGACGATTTCGTCGGCGCGCGGCGCGTCTTCGATCTGCATTTCCAGGGTGATGTAGTGCGAGCGCAGGCCTTCGTCGTCCTTGTGCATCATCGGGATCTGGATCGAGGTGCCCGGGCCGCCGCGCTTGTTGGTGAAGCTCAGGTAGCTCTTGGCCTTGACCGCTTCACGGTAGTGGTTGCCGAAGCGCAGGGTATGGATGATCGCGCTGGCGTGTTCGATCTCGCCGTCGGCACCCACCACGGCCGCTTTGCCGTAGGCCTCGATGTTCTCGGCGCCGCCGATGATGGCGACCAGGCGCTCGACCATCAGCGCGCCGAGGTCGGAGCAGTTGGCACGAATTTCCGGCTTCAGGTCTTCGACGAAACCACGACCCAGCCAGGGGTTTTTCAGCACCACGGCCAGGCCGACCATTTTCACGGGCGTGTCGGAGGCTTTGCCGCCCTCGATAAAGGTCTCTTCTACATAGCTGACGATCTTGCGGATTTCGAAACTCATGGGCTGCTCCGTCTAAGTGAGGGTCTGCGTATGATGGTATACCATAATACGAGAAGCGCAATAGCTGTAGGAGCGAGCTTGCTCGCGAAAAACTCACAGGCACCGCGTTCATTCAGGAAGCACGCGTTATCGTTGAAGTTTTTCGCGAGCAAGCTCGCTCCTACAGTTGCTCGCTGGCAGTGCTTGAGAGGGGGGAATGGGTGCAGCGATCAGGCGGTGAAGGGCTCACCGCCTGCTTTGGGAGAGGACGTCAGAACTTGAAGCGGCCCACCAGACCGTTGAGCTGACCGGAAATGTCGGTCAAACGCCCCGAGCCGGTCTGCGCCGTATGCGCAAACTCTTCAACCAGCTGCGCATCGGCATGGATCTGCGCGATGTGCCGGTTGATCTCTTCGGCCACCTGGTGCTGTTCTTCGGCGGCCGTGGCGATCTGAGTGTTCTGGTCGCGAATCGAGTCCACCGAGCCACGGATCTTTTCGAAGCTGTCGCGGGCCTGCTGGATACGCTCCACGCTGGTGTGCGAGACCAGCAAACTGCCTTGCATCTGTTGGGTGACTTCCTGGGTGCGGCGGGCAAGATTGCCCAGCAGGCTGTCGATCTCGCCGGTGGAGTCGGCGGTGCGTCGAGCCAGGGCGCGCACCTCGTCGGCCACTACCGCGAAACCACGGCCCTGGTCGCCGGCGCGGGCCGCCTCGATCGCGGCGTTGAGCGCCAGCAGGTTGGTCTGTTCGGCAATCGAACGGATGGTGTCGAGGATGGTGTTGATGTTCTGGCTGTCCTGCTCCAGCAACTGCATGGTCTGGGTCGACTTCTGCAAGTCTTCGCTGAGCTTGAGCACGCTGCCGGTGGCTTCGCCGATGTGCTGCTGGCCGTTGTGTACGTCGCGATAGCCTTCGTCGGCACTCACCGCAGCGGCGCTGCAGGAACGGGCCACTTCATTGGCGGTTGCCACCATCTCGTTGAAGGCGGTGCTCACCAGTTCCACCGCTTCGCGTTGGCGACCGGCGGCCTGGTTCATGTTGCTGGCCACTTCGCTGGTGTCGGCGGCGGCGGTTTGCAGGTCCGAGGACGCGTTGCCGATGCGTTGCACCAGTTGGGCAATCATACCCAGGAACTGGTTGAACCAGCCGGCGAGGACGGCGGTTTCGTCCTTGCCTTGCACCTTGAGCTGACGCGTGAGGTCGCCTTCACCTTCGGCGATTTCCTGCAGGCCATCGGCCACGCCGCTAATCGGGCGCACGATCACGCGGGCGAAACTGGCGCCGACAATGGCGAACACGACGGCCAATACCGCGGCGATGGCCGCGATCAACCAGGTCAGGCGGGTGGCCCCGGCCATTACTTCATCGCGCTTGATCAGGCCGATAAAGCGCCAGCCCAGGTCTTTGGAGCTGACCACGTTGGCCATGTAGGCCACGCCGTCGATGTCGACCTGAGTCACGCCGTCGCCGCCCTTGGCCAGTTCGGCGTAGTTGGGGCCCAGGTCGGCCAGGGGCTTGAAGTTGTGCTTGGCATCGCTGGGGTCTACCAGCACGTTGCCGTTGTCTTCCACCAGCATCAAGTAGCCGCTGTCGCCCAGCTTGATGGTGCGCACCAGTTCAGTGAGTTGCTTGAGCGACACGTCCAGGCCGACCACGCCGAGGATATTGCCCGTGGCATCGGCGACGGCGCGCACGGTACCGATCAGCACCACATCGTCCGGTGCCCAGTAGTAGGCACCGGTGCGCACGGTCTTGCCCGGGGCAGCGACGCCTGCCTGGTACCACGGACGCACGCGTGGGTCGTAGTTGTTCAGCTTGGTGTCGTCCGGCCAGCTGGCGTAGCCGCCATCGCGCAGGCCCAGGGACAGGTAGGCGGTGCTGGGATGGCTTTTGGCGAACTGGTCGAATATCGCCAGCAGCTCGATATTGGTCGGTGTCAGGGGGATTTTCGCCCCATCCGCGCCGGCGTAGCTTTTCAGGTCCTTGGCCGCGACAACGCGCGGGTCCTTGGCCACGAATTCCACGTTCTGGCTGATGCCGTCGAAAAACTGCTTCATGCCATTGTCGATCTGGCGGATCTCGCGCCCGCTGCTGTCGAGAAAGTTGGCAAGGGCGCCTTCGCGCACATTCAACACCACAATAACGGCGACCAGGATGACCGGCACGCACGCGATGGCCGCAAACGCCCATGTCAGCTTCTGCTTGATATTCATGACTTCACCCGCGGGTATTTATAGTTTTGGCAAGGGGAAACGGTCGTGCTAAGCGTCGCATGCGTTGTTATGGGGCCGAGGCCATGCGTACCCTCGGTTTATCGACCGAGGGCGCCGGCACTTGAGGGGGAAGGGCGGGGACTCAGCCGATTTGATCGCCGGCCAGGGCGTCGCGGCGCATTGACTGCAGGTTCTTTTCGATGGTTTCGCAGATGGCTTCCATTTGGATCTGATGTTCGCTGGAGCGAAACGGGCTTTGCAGGTCGGTGCCGATACGCTCGATGGCCAGCAGCATGAAGCCCACTACCGTAGAGGCCAGCGGGGTGAACCAGCCGAGGGATTCCACCAGGCCCACCGGTACGATCAGGCAGAACAGCGAAATGAACAGCCGGGGGAAATACACGTAGGGGTAGGGCAGCGGCGTGTTGGCGATGCGCTCCATGCCGCCCTGGGCATTGGACAGGTCCACCAGGGTCGACTCCAGCCGCGCCAGGCGGATGCTGTCCAGATGGCCGGCCTTGTATTCCCGGGCGAGCAAGGCGGCCGAGCCGGTCAGGATGTCGTTGGCAAAGTTGTTGGTGGCGCCATTGCGTGCGAATTCCTCGTCTGGGATGAACGCGCGCACTTCCTCCGGGCAGGGCTCGCCCTTGAGGTGCGCGGCCAGGCAATTCACATAGGCCACATGACGGCGCAGCAGGGTGGATTTGATCGGGTTCACTTCGCTGCCGGGGTCGTCCAGCAGGGTCAGTACCTGGCGCGCGAAGCTGCGCGAGTTGTTGACCATCGAGCCCCATAAAGTGCGCGCTTCCCACCAGCGGTTGTAGGCGCTGCTGTTACGAAAGCTGATCAGCACCACCAGCGCCGAACCCAGCAAGGTCAGGGGCATCAGCGGCAGGTTGATCTTGGAGTTGAGGAACAGCATGAAATCCACCGTGACGGCGATATCCCACAGCAACAGCCAGAACAGGGCCCAGCCCACATAGCCCATGGTCTTGATGATCAGGCGGTATTTCTTGAGAAGGGCAGCTTTCAAACGAGAACCTCGCGCGTGCGTTTGGCGACAATGCCAGGTTACGACGCCGCAGGCGGATGAAGGTTCGCCCAACGAGACCCGGCTGGGTGTTTTAGTCAATGCAAGGCGCGACGCCGGTGTGGATGTAACAGGAAGTGTCTTCGAACTGCCGATGGCAGGCGCACCGGGAAACTGGAACAACTTTGGTACTGATGACGTCTTGCGCAGCAATCGCTGTACATTGCGTTCGAGGCAAAAAGCCATTAACCGCAGGGTTTACCACGTGATTTGTTTTGGGGCCGGGCTGCAGGGATTTCGTAGCTGAGATCAGGAATCAAGTTGGATGATCAGGGCTCTTTCATGCATGTCAGTTCGTTGAAGTCGGCTATGTGGAGTACCGCGCAAGCAATCGAACGTCATAAGGATTTTGAATCGTGCTTGAGAGCGCATTACCACGTGCTGCTCGTGCCCTATTCCAGACGACCGTTTTTCTATAAGAGTGCACTTAAATACAGTCGTCTGATGGTGTCGTTTGCGTTATTGAGTGAGTACTTCGCCACACCGTTACCGTTGTTGTCCGAAGTTAAAACCCTGTGCGTGACGCGCAGGTATTGTTCAAAAAACAGCCTGGAATCAATGTTTCTGTTATTACGCGCGCTGGGTTTCATGGAGGTGGCGCCGCATCCGGAAGACAGTCGTTTCCGAGTGTATGCGCCTTCGGATGAAGCCTGCCGTGAAGCACGCTTGATGTTGACCTCGCTCACCGAGTCGTTGGCGCGGCTGTACCCTGATCGGGCGATATTCCGGAAAATGCGCGAGCTGGATGATCGCGGCTTCCTGGCCCTCTACTTCAGGGGCTTTGCCATCATTCTCGACGCCGACCTGACGGTCGATGTATTGCTGCCCGAGTGTTACTGGCTGGTGAAAAGAGACGCCGGGCACCTGTTGATGCTGGCCATTTATAACGACGCCTTTGCGCCGGAAAATGATCGGGCAACGTTCAGGTCATCGTCTTATCTTGCATTGGCCAAGCAACTTTCGGTGTCCAAGACCCACATTATCCGAATGGTTCAGGAGGGCGTTGAAAAGGGCTATTTCAAAGCGCACTCCAAGACCCGCCTGGAAGTGCTGCCACCCTTCGTCAGCCTGGTAAAGCGGTTCATGGCCTTTTCATTTGCGGTGGGCCTGCATGCTATTGAAATGGGAGCGTAAGGATGCCGGCTCACTTGAAGTTAAGACCCAGGATGCGCAGGTTGTTGTCGCCTGCGGTCACGCAAGCCGAATGGATAGGCATCATTGCCTGGACAGGTATCGGTTGGATGCAGGCAACGCTGTTGGACCTGTATATGTTGAGTGTCACCCTTGCCCTGTTGCTTGTTTGCCGTGTTCATTCGCTGACGACGAACTTTCTACTGTGGCGCTTGCTGGGGGTGACCTACATCGTGCTGTTGTCAGTGGGGTTTGCCTATGTGATTCACTTGAATCCGCAATTGCGTATCTATGGCTTGCCCTTGGCGGTCACGCTGGTGGTCGGCAGCGCCATCCTGTTTATCAGCGTTCAGGACTATCTGGTCGGCGCGCTGTCGGTGTGGCTCATCCTGTGGTCGCCCATGCAGGCCGAGCTGTATGCCGCAACCCAGGGCTATCTGTTGATATTTTGCGCCTCGTCGGTGTCGATCGGTTTTATCCTCAGTTACTCGTACCTGAAGAACCTGCGTTCGGTGTTGCTGGTGGAAAGTGAGTTTCGCGCCTTGGCCGAGACCGATTACCTGACATCTATCCTCAACCGGCGCGCGTTCATGCAGAGCTTCGAAAAGTTGCTCGACAGCGGCCACGGTGGCTACTTCATCATGCTCGACATCGACAGTTTCAAGGCGATGAACGACCGGTATGGCCACGACGTTGGGGACAAGATTCTGCGCGCCATGGCGCTCTGCCTGAAAAACGCCAAAGGCAGCTACAGCTTTGGAAGGATCGGCGGGGAAGAGTTCGGCGTGCTGTTGCAGGGCGATGACCCGGCGTTTGCCTGCGAGTTTGTGCTGGATTTGCTGCAGGCGATCCGTTGCAGCGTTGCGGCCCCGCACAACTATACGTGCAGTGCCGGCATGGCGCGCTTTGCGTCAGGTGACGAACTGTCGATGGTACTCAAGATCGCCGACAAGAACCTGTATGGCGCCAAGCGCAATGGCAAGGACTGTGTGCATCTGGATGGCGCACTGCTGCGGCCCGTCGCGGCCTGAAGCGCTGCCGGCGTGATTCAGCGCTGGGCCAGTACGCTGGCCAGCAACCCGGGGAAACGCTCCTCGAGTTCATCACGGCGCAATGAGTTCATGTGGGTGGTGCCCACATTGCGCGTGTTCACCAGGCCGGCGTCGCGCAATACCCTGAAGTGGTGGGACACGCTGGATTTGGGTCGCCCACCGTCCAGTTCACCACAGGTGGCTTCGGGCACGTCGGCCAGGCAGCGCACGATTTCCAGGCGCACGGGGTCGCTGAGGGCGTAAAGCAGACGCTCCAGCGTGAGTTCTTGCAGGGTAGGGTGTTTGAATGCGCGCATTGAGCGGATCATAACAGGGGGGTAGCACTGAACACCATAGTTCGATTACCATCGAACTATCGAATCAACCGCCTTTCCCTCGGAGTATCTGATGTCCGCATTATTCGAACCGTTCAAACTCAAAGACGTTACCCTGCGCAATCGCATTGCCATTCCACCGATGTGCCAATACAGGGCCGACGACGGCATGGTCAATGACTGGCACCACGTGCACCTGGCCAGCATGGCCCGTGGCGGTGCCGGCCTGTTGGTGGTCGAGGCCACCGCCGTCTCGCCTGAGGGGCGTATCACTCCAGGCTGCGCCGGTATCTGGAGCGATGCCCATGCCGAGGCGTTCGTGCCCATGGTCAAGGCCATCAAGGCGGCGGGCTCCGTACCGGGTATCCAGATCGCCCACGCCGGTCGCAAAGCCAGCGCCAACCGCCCATGGGAGGGCGACGACCACATCCCTGCGTCCGATGCCCGTAGCTGGGAAACCATCGCCCCGTCGGCGATTGCGTTCGGCGAGAACCTGCCCAAGGTGCCGCGTGCCATGACCCTGGACGATATCGCCCGGGTCCGGCAGGATTTCGTCGACGCCGCCCGTCGTGCCCGGGATGCCGGTTTTGAGTGGATCGAACTGCACTTTGCCCATGGCTACCTGGGCCAGAGCTTTTTTTCCGAACACTCCAACCAGCGCACCGACGCCTACGGTGGCAGCTTCGACAACCGCAGCCGCTTCCTCCTGGAAACCCTGGCCGCCGTGCGCGAAGTCTGGCCGGAAAACCTGCCGCTTACCGCACGCTTCGGTGTGATCGAATACGACGGTCGCGATGAGCAGACCCTCACCGAGTCCATCGAACTGGCCCGCCGTTTCAAGGCCGGTGGTCTGGACCTGCTGAGCGTCAGCGTCGGGTTCACCATTCCCGACACCAACATCCCGTGGGGCCCGGCTTTCCTGGGCCCGATCGCCGAGCGTGTGCGCCGCGAAGCGGGTATACCGGTGACGTCGGCGTGGGGCTTTGGTACGCCGCAACTGGCCGAAGGCGCGCTGCAGGCCGGGCATCTTGACCTGGTGTCGGTGGGCCGTGCACACCTGGCCGATCCGCATTGGGCGTACTTTGCGGCCAAGGAGCTGGGCGTGGACAACGCCTCCTGGACCTTGCCGGCGCCTTACGCGCACTGGTTGGAGCGCTATCGCTGAGGCCAGTAAGAAGCGTTTTTGCGCATATCTAAATGTGGGAGGGGGCTTGCCCCCGATAGCAGTGGCTCAGTCTCGATATTTTTGACTGATACACCGCCATCGGGGGCAAGCCCCCTCCCACATTTGTTTTTCATCCACCAGACAATCCGCGCCACTTCGTACAAAGCTGATACACGAAAAATAACAAATGAGAACGGATATCAAACGAGAATGCATTGATATATGATGCGCGGCGAATTCTTGGCAGGTTTGCCGCCCCATCTGGCTCATTCACTAGGTTCAACATCCATGCGTCGTACCCTGATTTCCATCTGTGTGCTGCAGGCGTTTTCCCCGTTCAGTTGGGCAGATAGTGCCCCCACCGAAAAAACCAGCCTTGAGTTGCAAGCGACCACTGTGACCGGCACGGCGGATTTCGAGACGGCTCAAGGACCGGTCAAGGGCTACCACGCCACACGTTCAGCCAGTGCGACGCGTACTGATACATCCATCCATGAAACACCGCAGTCCATCACCGTGGTCTCCAAAGACGTGGTCGAGGACATCGGTGCGACCCGTCTGCAAGATGCGCTCGATTACGCGGGCGGGGTGGGCCGGGCGAATAACTTCGGCGGCCAGGGCCTCACCAGTTTCACCGTGCGCGGTTTTACCACTGCGGAGTTCTATCGCAACGGTTTCCCCGTGAACCGCGGCTACCCGGCCATGCCCGACGCCAACACGATCGAACGTCTTGAAGTGTTGCGTGGCCCGGCGACCATGCTCTACGGCCGGGGCGATCCCGGCGGCACCTTCAACGTGGTGTCCAAGCAGCCGTTGGCCGAGCGTACGGTCACACTGGGTAGCCAACTGGATGATCAAGGCATGAAGCGCGGCACCCTGGATGCGTCCGGCCCGCTGGATGAAGAAGGCCGCCTGGCCTATCGCCTGAATGTGGTGGGCGAGGTCGGCGATACGTTCCGCGACCATGTCTCCACGGAACGTTACGGCGTGGCCCCGGTGCTGACCTGGCAAGCGACCGATGAGACCAAGGTGATCTTCGAAGGCGACTTCATACGCAACAACCACCCGCTGGATCGCGGCCTGACCCGCTTTGCCAACCAGCGCGGCACGCCGTCGCGCGACACCTTCTGGGGTGAAAAGTACGCCGGTGACCTGCACAACGATAACAACACAGCCCAGTTGCGTTTCGAGCATCTGCTCAACGACAACTGGACCCTGGGCGGTGGGTTCCAGTGGCTGGACGGCACGATGAAGGGCGATGGCGTGGAGGCCAATAACGCGAGCAGCCTGGGCGCTGACGGCCGCACCCTGCAGCGCAACTTCAACTACCGCAAGCTGGAGTGGACCGACAAGGATTATCAGCTCAACCTTACCGGGCACTTCGCCACTGGCGGTTTCGAGCACACCTTGTTGACTGGCATCGAGTACGAGGATTACGACTACAAGTCGATCATCCAACGTTCCAGCGCTGCTTTCCCGATCGATATCTTCAACCCGGTCTATGGCCAGCCACGTCCGGCGTTGACCCGCACGCCGACCCACGATAAAGAGAACCTCAAAACCTATGCGGTCTTCGTCCAGGACCAGGTGGCGCTGACCGAACGTTTGAAAGTCCTCGCCGGCGCACGCCTTGAGCGCTTCGAGCACCAGTACGAATCCTATGTGTCGGGCGTCAAACCCTGGAACGCAGCCGACAACGCCGTCACCCCGCGCGTCGGCGTGATGTATGACCTCACCGACACCGTCGCGCTCTACGCCGATGCCGCGCGCTCCGTCAAGCCGAACACCGGTGCCAGCCGTCAAGGTGGCGGGTTCGAGCCGGAGAAAGGCAAGTCCTATGAGATGGGCGTGAAATGGGAAGCGCTGGATAAACAGCTGAGCGTCGACGCGGCGATCTACCAGATCGAAAAGAAGAACGTCCAGGGTGTCGACCCGCTCAACGCCGATTTCAAGGTCGCGACCGGCGAGGTGCGCAGCCGTGGTTTCGACCTGAACGTGGCCGGCAACCTGACGCCTGAATGGCGGATGATCGGCGGCTATGCCTATGTGGATGCCGCCGTTACCAAGGACACGACGGTGCGTACCGGAACGCGTCAGGCCAACATCCCGCGCAACAGTTTCAGCCTGCTCAACGTGTACGAGTTCCAGGATGGCGCACTCAAGGGCCTGGGCCTTGGCGCCGGTGGCAAATACGTGGCTGATCGTGCCGGGCAGACCGCCAATTCCACCTTCACCATGGACGCTTACACGGTGGTCGACCTGCTCGGTTACTACAAGGTCAACGAGAACGTGCGGCTCAACCTGGATGTGAAGAACCTGTTCAACCGTGAATACGAAGAGGGCTCGTTCCTGAACTTCTACGCCTACCCGGGCGAGCCGCGCACCGTGCAGGTGGGCATCGCCTACACCCTCTAAATGTGAACGCACATCCAAATGTGGGAGGGGCGGTGCGACGATTCGACTTGCCCCCGATGGCGGCCTCAGGGCCGACCAGGATGTTGGATCAGATCGAGTACATATCCGTTTCTGCGGTAACGGCTACTTAGGGTTCCACTTTTACAGCGGCTCACTTTTGAAAAGCCGGAATGCCGGCCCAGTCAAAAGTAAGCAAAACGCTCTTGCCCCACCACTCGGCACCTCGCTTAGGCTCGGTGTGCCCTCTCTCCGGCTTGAATCCGACCGGTATCGTGTGTCGATCCGCAATCCAAATGTGGGAGGGGGCTTGCCCCCGATGCGGTATGTCAGCCAGCTCTGTTGTCGCTGACCCACCGCCATCGGGGGCAAGCCCCCTCCCACATTTGATCCCGTTTACATCCCGGACGCGTTACAGCGGCGTCAACACATTCATCACCGTATCCAGCGCCACGCGGGTGTCATCCAACTGCACCAGCGAGGCATGCCGTGCGCCCAGCGCGTCGCGGTTTTTTATCGCGGTCAGAATCGCCTTGTGCCGGGGCAGGCTCAACCCCTGGATATCCGGGCGGCGGTTGGTGATGTTGATCGACTCGCGCAACGGCAGAGAGAGCATGTTGCACATGTAGGCGAGCAGGTCGTTGCGCGTGGCGTCGGCAATCGCACGGTGGAAATCCAGGTCGGCTTGCAACAGTTCTTCGTGAGTCTTGGCGGTTTCCATGCCCTGGTAGGCGTGTTCGATGATGGCGATGTCTTCATCGGTGGCGGTGGTCGCGGCCATGGCGGCGATTTCCGGTTCGAGAATGCGCCGCACCCCGGCCAGGGTATTGAAGAATTCACTGTGGGGCGTGGACTGCATCAGCCAGGACAGCACGTCCGGGTCGAGCAGGTGCCATTTCAAGCGTGGCCGCACCACGGCGCCCACCCGGGGCTTGGAATACACCAGGCCCTTGGCGCTGAGTACCCGCGTCGCCTCGCGGAGCACCGAACGGCTGACCTTGTATTCCTCGCAGAGCGTGGCCTCCATGGGCAGACGTTCTTCGGGCTTGAAGCGGCCGGAAACGATGTGCATGCCCAGGTCCTGAACGATCTGGGCATGCTGGCTCTTGCGCGGCTTGGGCGGCTGGTGATCCATAACGACGGGAAGGCTCTGACTTAGATTCGCGGCATCATAGCATCCCAATTAGTGGGAATGCCGTGGGACTTCAGCCCCTCGGCAACCCACCAGGAAGTCGAAGTCGCAGCCCTGGTCAGCCTGCAGCACATGGTCGATGTACAGCTGGCGATAGCCGCCGACGATGAGTTTTTCAGGGGGCGCCAGGTCGGCCATGCGCGCTGCCAGCTCTGCGTCGGGGATGTCCAGGTGCAGGCGCCCATTGGCGCAGTCGAGCTCAATCCAGTCGCCTTCCTTCACCGCAGCCAACGGCCCGCCGGCCGCCGCTTCCGGCGCCACGTGCAACACCACCGTGCCGTACGCCGTGCCGCTCATGCGCGCATCGGAAATGCGCACCATGTCGGTCACGCCCTGGGCCAGCAACTTGGCCGGCAGGCCCATGTTGCCCACTTCGGCCATGCCCGGGTAACCCTTGGGCCCGCAGTTTTTCATGACCAGGATCGAGTTGGCGTCCACGTCCAGCTCCGGGTCGTTGATGCGTGCCTTGTACATGTCGAAGTTTTCGAACACCACCGCGCGGCCACGGTGCTGCATCAGCTCGGCACTGGCGGCCGACGGCTTGAGCACCGCACCGAGTGGCGCCAGGTTGCCGCGCAGTACGCAAATGCCGCCGTCGGCGCGGATCGGGTTGTCGAGAGTGCGGATTACCTCATCCTGGCCGTAGATCGGCGAGTCCTTGGTGTTCTCGCCCAACGACTTGCCGTTGACGGTCAAGGCATTCGGGTGCGGGATCAGGTTGGCTTCACCGAGACGGCGCAACACGGCGGGCAGGCCACCGGCGTAGTAGAACTCCTCCATCAGGAAGCGCCCCGACGGCTGCAAATCGACAATGGTCGGCATGCCACGGCCGATGCGCGTCCAGTCATCCAGGTCGAGCTCGACGCCGATGCGCCCGGCGATGGCTTTCAAGTGAATCACCGCGTTGGTCGAACCGCCGATGGCCGCGTTGACGCGAATCGCGTTTTCAAACGCTTCTTTGGTGAGAATCTTCGACAGTTTCAAATCTTCGCGCACCATCTCCACCGCGCGCATGCCGGACATATGCGCCAGCACATAACGCCGCGCATCCACCGCCGGAATCGCCGCGTTGTGCGGCAGGGAGGTGCCCAGCGCTTCGGCCATGCAGGCCATGGTCGACGCGGTGCCCATGGTGTTGCAGGTACCCGCCGAGCGCGACATGCCGCCTTCGGCCGCGAGGAAATCATCCAGGGTGATGGTGCCGGCCTTGACCTGTTCGCTGAGCTGCCACACCACCGTGCCCGAGCCGATGTCCTGGCCCTTGTGCTTGCCGTTGAGCATCGGCCCGCCGGTGACGACGATGGCCGGCACATCACAACTGGCGGCGCCCATCAGCAGCGCCGGAGTGGTTTTGTCGCAGCCGGTCAGCAGCACCACGCCATCGATCGGGTTGCCGCGAATCGCTTCTTCCACGTCCATGCTCGCCAGGTTGCGCGTGAGCATGGCGGTAGGGCGCAGGTTCGATTCGCCGTTGGAGAACACCGGAAATTCCACCGGGAAACCACCGGCTTCGATCACGCCGCGTTTGACGTGCTCGGCGATCTGGCGGAAATGCGCGTTGCACGGGGTCAGCTCCGACCAGGTATTGCAGATGCCGATGATCGGCTTGCCATGGAACTGATGGTCGGCAATGCCCTGGTTCTTCATCCAGCTGCGGTACATGAAGCCGTTCTTGTCGGCAGTACCAAACCACTGGGCGGAGCGTAGGCCGGGCTTTTTATCAGACATGATCGATTCTCTTATTGTATGACTATATGTTCTAACCGTAGCTAAACATAAGCGCAAAAACCAAGCTTTGGAAGAGTTGTTTTGTAAATAGTCCTACTATATAGTCTTTCTCAACTGAGGTATGACCCTGGCGGATTTTCGCGAGAGGCGTCCCCCGAGCTTCTATAAAAACAACAATCGGAGATCGACCCCCATGAGCCAGGAACTGCGGCTTATTCGGCGCATCACGCTGAAACTGATTCCCTTCCTGATCCTGCTGTACCTGATTGCCTACGTGGACCGCTCCGCCGTGGGCTTCGCCAAGCTGCACATGGGCGCCGACGTCGGCATCGGCGATGCGGCCTATGGCCTGGGCGCCGGGTTGTTCTTCATTGGCTACTTCCTGTTCGAGATTCCCAGCAACCTGATGCTCGACCGCTTCGGCGCGCGGCGCTGGTTTGCGCGCATCATGATCACCTGGGGCACCATCACCATCGGCATGGCCTTTGTGCAGGGGCCGCACAGCTTCTACGTGATGCGCTTTCTGCTCGGCGCGGCCGAGGCGGGGTTCTTTCCGGGCGTGCTGTACTACATCACCCAATGGTTCCCGGTGCGCCATCGCGGCAAGATCCTCGGGCTGTTCATTCTGTCCCAACCCATCGCCATGATGATCACCGGCCCGGTGTCGGGCGGCCTGCTGGGCATGGATGGCCTGCTCGGCCTGCACGGTTGGCAGTGGCTGTTTATCGTGATTGGCACCCCGGCGATCCTGCTGACCTGGCCAGTGCTGCGCTACCTGCCGGACGGCCCCAAGCAGGTCAAGTGGATGAGCGAGGAAGAAAAGGCCTGGCTCACGGGTGAGTTGAACAAAGACCTGCAAGCCTACGGCCAGACCCGTCACGGCAACCCTTTGCATGCATTGAAAGACAAGCGAGTGTTGCTGCTGGCGCTGTTCTACCTGCCGGTGACCCTGAGCATCTACGGCCTGGGCCTGTGGCTGCCGACCTTGATCAAACAGTTCGGCGGCAGTGACCTCACTACCGGCTTCATTTCCGCCGTCCCCTACCTCTTCGGCATCATCGGTCTGCTGATCATCCCGCGCAGTTCCGACCGCCTGAACGACCGTTATGGCCATCTCGCCGTGCTCTATGTGCTGGGCGCCATCGGCCTGTTTTCAAGTGCCTGGCTGAGTGCGCCCGTGCTGCAAATGGCGGCGCTGTGCCTGGCCGCATTCGCCCTGTTTTCCTGCACGGCGGTGTTCTGGACCTTGCCGGGGCGGTTCTTCGCCGGCGCCAGTGCGGCGGCGGGTATTGCGTTGATCAACTCGGTGGGCAACCTCGGCGGCTACATCGGCCCGTTCGTGATCGGTGCGCTCAAGGAATACACCGGCAACCTGGCTTCGGGCCTGTACTTCCTGTCGGCGGTGATGGTGTTCGGGCTGGTGTTGACCGGCGTGGTCTACCGTGTGCTGGAGCGCAAGCATGTGCTGCCCGTCGACCAATTCGCCGCCAGCGCCCGTGGCGCCACACGACCTTAATCTGGGAGAAAATTCATGCGTTTAGTTCAGTTCGAGTCAAGCAACGGCGAACGCCGCGTCGGCGTCGTCGAGGGCAGCCAACTGCGTGAGGTGCGCACCGCGCGCAGCGTGCGCGAGCTGGCCCTGGCCGCCATCGAAGCGGGCGTGGGCCTGGAACAACAGGTGAACAGCCTCGGCCTGGGCGACAGCCATGACTATGCAAGCCTGCTGGCCGACCTGAAGATCCTGCCGCCGCTGGATCATCCGGACCCTGCACACATGCTCATCAGCGGCACCGGCCTGACCCACCTGGGCAGCGCTTCGGCGCGGGACAAGATGCACCAGGCCGGCGACGAGACCGCCTTGACCGACACCATGCGCATCTTCAAATGGGGCGTGGAGGGCGGCAAGCCGGCGGCCGGCCAGGCGGGCGTGCAACCGGAGTGGTTCTACAAGGGCGACGGCAGCACCGTCGTGCGCCCGGGCGCTGCCTTCCCGGTACCACCGTTCGCCGAAGATGCCGGTGAAGAGCCGGAAATCGGCGGCCTCTACGTGATCGGCCCGGACAGCAAGCCCTATCGTGTGGGCTTTGCGGTGGGCAACGAATTCTCCGACCACATCATGGAGCGCAAGAACTACCTGTACCTGGCCCATTCCAAACTGCGCAGTTGCAGCTATGGTCCGGAAGTGCGCGTGGGCGAGTTGCCCCAGCACCTGGCGGGCACCAGCCGCATCCTGCGCAACGGCGAGGAAATCTGGCGGAACGAATTCCTCAGCGGCGAGGCCAATATGTGCCACAGCCTGGAAAACCTCGAGTACCACCACTTCAAATACCGCCAGTTCCTCAAGCCCGGCGATGTGCATATTCACTTCTTCGGCACCGCCACACTGTCATTCGCCGACGGTATACGTACCCAGGCCGGCGATGTGTTCGAGATCAGCCAGGCTGAGTTCGGCGCGCCGCTGGTCAACAGCGTCGGCAGCAGCGATGCGGCATTCGAACCCGGCAACGTCATCACCCTTTAAAGGAGAGCCCCATGACCCAGTTCCTCGGCCACAACTACATCGGCGGCCAGCGCAGCGCCAACGGCAGCGTCAAGCTGCAAAGCGTCGACGCGACCACAGGCCAGGCCTTGCCCCAGGACTTCTATCAGGCCACCCCGGAGGAAGTCGACGCCGCCGCCAGGGCCGCCGCGCAGGCGTATCCAGCCTACCGCGCCTTGAGTGCGGCGCGGCGCGCGCAGTTCCTGGATGCGATCGCCGACGAACTGGATGCGTTGAGCGATAACTTCGTTGAGTTGGTGTGCCGCGAAACCGCCTTGCCGGCTGCGCGTATCAAGGGCGAGCGTGGGCGCACCAGCGGCCAGATGCGCCTGTTCGCCAATGTGTTGCGCCGTGGTGATTTCTACGGTGCGCGCATCGACAAGGCACTGCCGGATCGCCAGCCGCTGCCGCGTCCGGACCTGCGCCAATACCGCATCGGCCTCGGCCCGGTCGCCGTGTTCGGTGCAAGCAATTTCCCCCTGGCGTTTTCCACGGCCGGTGGCGATACCGCGGCGGCGTTGGCGGCAGGCTGCCCGGTGGTGTTCAAGGCCCACAGCGGCCATATGGCGACGGCTGAACAGGTCGCCGATGCGATCATTCGTGCCGCGCAAGCGACCGAGATGCCCGCCGGTGTATTCAACATGATTTTCGGTGGCGGCGTCGGTGAAGCGCTGGTCAAGCATCCGGCGATCCAGGCGGTGGGCTTTACCGGCTCGCTCAAGGGCGGCCGTGCCCTGTGCGACATGGCCGCAGCCCGCCCGCAACCGATCCCGGTATTTGCCGAGATGTCGAGCATCAACCCGGTGATTGTATTGCCCCAGGCCCTCAAGGCACGGGCCGAAAGCGTGGCCCGCGACCTGACCGCCTCGGTGGTGCAGGGCTGCGGCCAGTTCTGCACCAACCCAGGCCTGGTGATCGGCATCGCTTCGCCCGAATTCAGCGCATTCACCCAACAAGTGGCGCAGCTGATCGGCGAGCAACCGGCGCAGACCATGCTCAACGCCGGCACCCTGGGCAGCTATGGCAAGGGCCTGGAAAAACTCCTGTCCCACCCCGGTATCGAACACCTGGCCGGCAACGCGCAATCGGGCAACCAGGCGCAGCCGCAACTGTTCAAAGCCGATGTACGCCTGTTGATCGACGGCGACGAAGTGCTGCAGGAAGAAGTCTTCGGCCCCACCACGGTGTTTGTCGAAGTCGCCGACCAGGCCCAGCTCAGCACCGCCTTGCACGGCCTGCACGGGCAGTTGACGGCCACGATCATTGGCGAGCCGGCCGACCTGCAACAGTTCGCCGAGCTGACGCCGCTGCTGGAGCAGAAAGTCGGGCGCATCCTGCTCAACGGATACCCCACCGGCGTGGAAGTCTGCGATTCGATGGTGCACGGCGGGCCGTATCCGGCCACCTCCGATGCCCGTGGCACCTCGGTCGGCACCTTGGCCATCGATCGTTTCCTGCGCCCGGTGTGCTTCCAGAACTACCCTGACAGCCTGCTGCCCGACGCGCTGAAGAACGCCAACCCGCTGCGTATCCAGCGGCTGGTGGATGGCGCGCCGTCTCGCGAATCGCTGTAAGTCACCCGGAGGCTTCATGACATTGAGCGCAGTCACCTCACACCGTGCCCGGTTGGGCGAAGGGCCGTTCTGGGATGTGCGGTCCCAGGCCCTTTACTGGGTTGATATCGCCGCCCGGCAGGCGCTGCGCCTGATGGGCGGGCAGTTGCGGGTCTGGCAATTGCCCGAGCACGTCTCGGCG
Organism: Pseudomonas sp. 28 E 9; assembly: GCF_900004785.1. NCBI lineage: Bacteria > Pseudomonadati > Pseudomonadota > Gammaproteobacteria > Pseudomonadales > Pseudomonadaceae > Pseudomonas > Pseudomonas sp. 28 E 9. Next base: position 116,712 of record NZ_CVTK01000058.1, read on the forward strand.
TTCATTCCCTGTGAAAGCGGCGATGCACTGGTGACCCTGAGCAGCGGTGTGTACCGGCTGGACTTGAGCACCGAAGCCTTGACGCTGCTGTGCGTGGCCGACCCGCAAGCAGGCAATCGTGGCAATGAAGCACGCTGCGATGCCCAGGGCCGACTGTGGCTGGGCACCATGCAGAACAATATCGGCGAGCAGGGTGAAGACCTGCCGATCACGCGACGCTCCGGCGGCCTGTTTCGCATCGATGCCGATGCGACGGTCACGCCGTTGCTCAGCGGCTTGGGCATTCCCAATACCTTGCTGTGGAACGAGGAGGGTAGCCAGGTGCACTTTGGCGACAGCCTGGATGGCACGCTCTATCAGCATTCGATCCACGCCGATGGCCGGCTGGCACCCGCACAGGTGTGGTTCGGCCCGCACGAACGCGGCGGGCCGGACGGCTCGGCCATGGACACTGAAGGCTATATCTGGAATGCGCGCTGGGACGGCGGTTGCCTGCTGCGTCTGGCGCCTGACGGTCAGGTGGACCGCATCATCGAACTGCCGGTCAGCCGTCCCACCAGTTGCGTGTTCGGTGGAGCGGATCTCACCACCCTGTATATCACCAGCGCCGCGAGCCCCCTGGGTCACCCCCTGGACGGTGCGGTGCTGGCCCTGGAAGTTGATGTCCCTGGAAAACCTTGCACTCGCTTTGCCGGATAACCCCTGTAGGCGCGAGCTTGCTCGCGAAAAACGTCAACGATAACGCGTTCATCCTGGATGAACGCGGTGCTCTCAGGTTTTTCGCGAGCAAGCTCGCTCCTACACAAAAATACAAAACAACAACAAGGAGTCACCCGTATGAATCGTCGTCGTGGTTTGCGTTCCCTGTGCTGCGCCGCTGTGGCGGTCTCGGCCATGAGCTTGAGCGGGCTGTTGCTGGCCGCTGAAGAAGTGAAGATCGGCTTCCTGGTCAAACAGGCCGAAGAACCCTGGTTCCAGACCGAATGGGCCTTCGCCGAGAAAGCCGGCAAGGAGCACGGTTTCACCGTGATCAAGATCGCCGTGCCGGATGGCGAGAAAACCCTGTCGGCCATCGACAGCCTGGCCGCCAACGGCGCCAAGGGCTTTGTGATCTGCCCGCCGGATGTGTCCCTCGGCCCGGCGATTGTCGCCAAGGCCAAGGTCAACGGCCTCAAAGTGATGGCCGTGGATGACCGCTTTGTCGATGCCAAGGGCAACTTCATGGAGGACGTGCCGTACCTGGGCATGGCCGCGTTTGAAGTGGGCCAGAAGCAGGGCGCCGCCATGGCCGCCGAAGCGAAAAAACGCGGCTGGGACTGGAAGGACACCTACGCGGTGATCAACACCTTCAACGAACTCGACACCGGCAAGAAACGCACCGACGGTTCGATCAAATCCCTGGAAGAAGCCGGCATTCCCAAGGACCACATCCTCACCGCCGCGCTTAAAACCCTCGACGTGCCCGGCAGCATGGACGCCACCAACTCGGCCCTGGTCAAGCTGCCCAGCGGCGCGAAAAACCTGATCATCGGCGGCATGAACGACAACACCGTGCTCGGTGGCGTACGTGCCACTGAAAGCGCCGGCTTCAAGGCCGCCAACGTGATCGGCATCGGCATCAATGGCACCGACGCCATCGGCGAATTGAAGAAAGCCGACAGCGGCTTCTTCGGCTCGATGCTGCCAAGCCCGCATATCGAGGGCTACAACACCGCGCTGGCGATGTACGAGTGGGTCACCACCGGTAAAGAGCCCGCCAAATACACCGCCATGGACGAAGTGACCCTGATCACCCGCGCCAACTTCCAGGAAGAACTGACCAAGATCGGGCTGTGGAAATGACCGCTGCGGCCCTGCGTTTTGACGGTATCGGCAAAACCTTCCCTGGGGTCAAGGCGCTCGATGGCATCAGCTTCACCGCGCACCCGGGGCAAGTGCACGCCCTGATGGGCGAGAACGGTGCGGGTAAATCGACGCTGCTGAAGATCCTCGGCGGCGCCTATATTCCCAGCAGCGGCACGGTGCAGATCGGCGAGCAGGTCATGGCCTTCAAGAACGCCGCCGACAGCATTGCCAGCGGCGTGGCGGTGATCCACCAGGAGCTGCACCTGGTGCCGGAAATGACCGTGGCCGAGAACCTGTTCCTCGGGCATCTGCCGTCGCGTTTTGGCGTGGTCAACCGCAGCGTGCTGCGCCAGCAGGCGCTGGCGTGCCTCAAGGGCCTGGCCGATGAAATCGATCCCCAGGAAAAGCTCGGCCGCCTGTCCCTGGGCCAGCGCCAATTGGTGGAAATCGCCAAGGCGCTGTCCCGTGGCGCCCACGTGATTGCCTTCGATGAGCCGACCAGCAGCCTCTCTGCGCGTGAGATTGATCGCTTGATGGCGATCATTGCGCGCCTGCGCGATGAGGGCAAAGTGGTGCTCTATGTCTCGCACCGCATGGAAGAAGTGTTCCGTATCTGCACTGCGGTGACGGTGTTCAAGGACGGGCGCTTCGTGCGCACCTTCGAGGACATGAGCGCACTGAGCCACGACCAACTGGTGACCTGCATGGTCGGCCGCGATATCCAGGACATTTACGACTATCGCCCGCGCGAGCACGGCGAAGTGGCCCTCAAGGTCGACGGTCTGCTCGGTCCCGGCCTGCGCGAACCGATCAGTTTCAACGTGCGCAAAGGCGAAATCCTCGGCCTGTTCGGCTTGGTGGGGGCAGGGCGCACGGAACTGTTCCGCCTGCTCAGCGGCCTGGAGCGTGCCAGTGCCGGCAGCCTGGAGTTGTGCGGTGAGCCGCTGCAGTTGCGCTCACCGCGCGATGCCATCGCAGCCGGCGTGCTGCTGTGCCCGGAAGACCGCAAGAAGGAGGGCATCATTCCGCTGTCCAGCGTTGCTGAAAACATCAACATCAGTGCCCGGGGCGCGCATTCGGCGTTCGGCTGGCTGCTGCGTGATGGCTGGGAGAAGGGCAACGCCGACGGGCAAATCAAGGCCATGAAGGTCAAGACGCCGAGCGCCGAGCAGAAAATCATGTACCTGTCCGGCGGCAACCAGCAGAAGGCCATTCTCGGCCGCTGGCTGTCGATGCCGATGAAAGTGCTGCTGCTGGATGAACCCACACGCGGTATCGATATCGGCGCCAAATCGGAGATCTATCAGATCATCCACAACCTCGCGGCCCAGGGTATTGCGGTGATCGTGGTGTCCAGCGACCTGATGGA
>NZ_CVTK01000051.1:0-26062 GCF_900004785.1 Pseudomonas sp. 28 E 9
AGCCATGACCGCAGAAACGGATATGTACTCGGTCCAATCCAGCATCCTGGTCGGCCCAGAGGCCGCCATCGGGGGCAAGCCCCCTCCCACATTTGGACCGGGATCGACTCAACATCCTGATCGGCCCTGAGGCCGTCATCGGGGGCAAGCCCCTCCCACATTTGGACCGGGATCGACTCAACAGCCTGGTCGGCCCCGAGGCCGCCATCGGGAGCAAGCCCTCTCCCACAGTTTGATCGCAGGGAGCCAGGTAAATACCCGTCGGCGAAAACAACAACGCCCCGTCGAAACGGGGCGTTGTCGTTATTTGCAGCGCCGATTACTTCTTGGCGGCAGGTGCAGCAGGTGCGTCAGCCGCGTCAGCCTTGGCTGGGTCCTTGATGGCCAGCAGCTCCAGGTCAAATACCAGCACGGAATTGGCTGGAATCGCCGGGCTCGGGCTCTGGGCGCCGTAAGCCAGGTCGGACGGAATGTACAACTCGACCTTCTCGCCAACGTGCATCAGTTGCAGGCCTTCGACCCAACCCGGGATCACACCGCTGACCGGCAGGTCAATCGGGCTGCCACGGTCCACGGAGCTGTCAAAGGTAGTGCCGTTGGTGAGCTTGCCGGTGTAGTGAACAGTCACTACGTCGGTAGGCTTGGGCTGGGCGCCGTCGGCTTTCTTCACGATCTTGTACTGCAGACCGGAAGCAGTGGTGACCACGCCGTCTTTCTTGGCGTTGTCTTCGAGGAATTTCTTGCCGGCCGCTGCCGACTCTTCGCTCATTTTGGTCATGCGTTCTTCAGCGCGCTTTTGCAGCGCGGCAAACGCTTCAACCAGTTCGTCGTCCTTGAGCTTCTGTTCTTTCTTGCCGACAGCGTCTTCAATGCCTTGGGCTACCGCTTTGGAGTCCAGGTCATCCATGCCTTCTTGAGCAAGGCTCTTGCCCATGTTCAGGCCGATGCCGTAGGAAGCTTTCTGCGCCGGGGTTTTCAGCTCTACGCTGGTCTGCGAATCACAACCCGCAAGTACCAGGCTAACCAGGGCCACCGCCGCCGCCAACCGATGCTGTTTCATGCTATTTCCTTGTTCATGCGCCAAAAGGGCATTCGAATAAAGTCGCGAGCTTATCAGGCGGCCACGACCAATGGCTACCGGCATGTGAGCAGGAAACGTCTGATAAGTTCACGTGTTTAAAAGCAATTTCATTCATGATGCAGGTCCGCGACGGATCGTGGGACCTGTCACTCCAGACTCATGGCCACTTGCCGCCCCCTTGGCGTAGTGGCATAACAACGCGAACAACCGACAAGGATAGTTAACTTGCGCATTTTCACCCGTGTCTTACTCCTGATCCTCCTGGCACTGGGCCTGATTCTGGCCGTGGTGCTCTATTACACGATCAACCCCAGGCTGCCGGACTACGTGCCCGTTGAGCAGGTGCACTATCAGGACCAATGGAGTGCCGCCGACCGCCAGACCTATTACTTCACGCCCCAGGGCACCCAGGTCAAAGGCCTGCACTACGACTGGTTCACCGCGCTGGAGCTGCCCTTTTCCGAGCGCCGTTTTGCCTCGCCGGAGTACCTGGCCCGCTTCGGCTTCCTGGTGGACCCGCGGCAAGCGCCCAGCGCGCAAAACCCCGGCAATCTGCCGGTGGGTTTCGCCCGGCATAAAAATGCGGGCAGCAACGTTGAATACCTGGATATCACCTGCGCCGCTTGCCACACCGGCGAGCTGCACTTCAAGGGCCAGGCCCTGCGTATCGACGGCGGCTCCGCCCAGCATGTGCTGCCGTCGAGCGTGCCGACCCTGCGCGGCGGCAGCTTCGGCCAGGCGCTGGTCGCCAGCCTTGCGGCGACTTATTACAACCCGTGGAAATTCGAGCGCTTCGCCCGCCAGGTCCTGGGGGAGCGCTACGACGCCGAACACAGCCAACTGCGCCAGGACTTCAAGCAGTCGCTGAACCGCTTCCTCAAGGTTGCCTGGAACGATACCCACCGTGGCCTCTACCCCACCGAAGAAGGACCGGGCCGCACCGACGCCTTCGGCCGCATCGCCAATGCCAGCTTTGGCGATGCCATTTCCCCGCAAAACTATCGCATCGCCAACGCGCCGGTGGACTACCCGCAATTGTGGGATATATGGACCTTCGACTGGGTGCAATGGAACGGTTCGGCCCAGCAGCCCATGGCCCGCAACATCGGTGAAGCCCTCGGCGTCGGCGCGACCCTGGACTTCTTCGACAGCGCCGGCCAGCCCCTGCAGGGCGATGCGCGCTACCCTTCCAGCGTACGCGTGCGCGACCTGAACCTGATCGAAGAGACCTTGCAACGTCTCAAGCCACCCACCTGGCCCGAAGACCTGTTCGGCGCCATCGACAAGCCCCTTGCCGCCCAGGGCCGCGCATTGTTCGCCGAGAACTGCGCCGGCTGTCACGTGCCCACCGTCACGCAAGAAGGCGGCCGGCCGGTGCAGCAACTGAAGATGCTGCCGGTGGACTACATCGGCACCGACCCCGGCACCGCCAACAACATCGCCGACCAGCGCTACGACCTGAGTGCGCTGCAATGGGACCCGGCGGAGCTGGCCGGGCTCAACGTCCAACTGCACCCCACGCCCACCGAACCACTGGACCTGAAAAAGATGTCCGTGGCCAAGGGCCTGGCCTACGTCACCGCGTTCGTCGAGGACCACGCCTACCGCGCCGCCGGCGTGACCCCGGCCGAACGCCCGCGCCTGGACGGGTACGGCCTGCCCATCGGTGTGCGCGAGTTGCGCGCCTACAAAGCGCGGCCACTGGCTGGCGTCTGGGCAACGCCGCCGTTCCTGCATAACGGTTCGGTGCCGACGATCTACCAGTTGCTCTCGCCCCAGGACGAGCGCAGCACCACCTTCTATAAAGGCACCTTCAACTATGATCCGCGCCATCTCGGCTTTGAGACCGACGCGTTCAAGAATGCCTTTGTGTTCGATACCAAAATCACCGGCAACCACAACAGCGGCCACGAATTCCGTGCCGGCCAGCGTGGCAACGGCGTCATCGGCCGTGGCTTGCTGCCACAGGAACGCTGGGCGCTGCTGGAATACCTCAAAGTGCTGGGCAGCCCGCTGGAGCAACAACTGCCATGATGATTCGATCCCCCTATGACCGCCCCTCCCTGCTCGCCCGCCTCTGGCTGCGCATTGGCGGGTTTCTCGGCAAAACCCTGCTGTGGCTGGTGGGTCTCGGCCTGCTCGGTTGGCTCGGCGCCAGCGCGTGGTACGCCTGGCAGCACAGCGGCCCGGTGTCGCCGGACGAACAGATTCCGCCCGGTGAAGCCGCCATGACCCAGGGCATCATCCAGACCGCCGTGCGCATCGTCGACCAGCACCGCGAGGGCACGCGCTACCTGCGCGATGCCCATGCCAAGGCCCATGGTTGTGTGAAGGCCGAAGTCAGCGTGCTCGCCGACCTCGATCCGGCGCTGCGCCAGGGCGTGTTCGCAACGCCGGGTAAAACCTGGCAGGCGATGATGCGGCTGTCCAACGGCAATGCCTACCCGCAATTCGACAGCATCCGCGATGCCCGCGGCATGGCCATCAAGCTGCTGGACGTCCCCGGCAAACAGCTGATGGCCGATCAGCAAACGCGCACCGAGCAGGACTTCGTGATGTTCAGCCACCCGAACTTCTTTGTCAGCGATGTGGCCGAATATGCGCAGAACATCGGTGCCCAGGCGGATGGCAAAAAAGTGCTGGCGTTCTTCCCCAAGGCCGACCCGCGCACCTGGCAGATACGCCACCTGTTCATCGCCCTGGCCACCCTCGCCCCTGCCCCGGCCAGCCCGACGCAGACCACCTACTTTTCGGTTTCGCCCTACAAGTTCGGTGCGGCCAACGCCAAGTTCCGCGTCGCCCCCGACCCGCAAAGCTGTCCTGAATACACATTGCCCAAACAGAACCAGGACCTGCCGAACTTCCTGCGCAGCGCGCTCAATCAACAACTGTCCACCGACCGCGTGCCGGCATGCTTCGTGTTGCAGATCCAGCGACAGAACCCGCAGACATTCATGCCCATCGAAGACACCAGCATCGAATGGAAGGAAAGCGACGCACCTTTTGAAACCGTGGCCAGGGTGCGGGTCCCGGCGCAGGACTTCGACACGCCCGCGCTGAATCTCGCCTGCGACAACCAGTCATTCAACCCCTGGTTCGGCGTGGCAGAACACCGCCCCATCGGCGGCATCAACCGCCTGCGCAAGGCGGTGTACGAAGCGGTCAGCGATTATCGCCACAGTCGCAACGCGCCGTAGGCGCAGTGCCTGCATGCCAGCAGAGGAAACCGATGTGAGTCCCGCTTACCTGTATCGCCCGGCAACCGCCGCCGACCTGCCCGCCGCCCATGCACTCTCCGTGCACCTTGAATGGCCTCATCGCGAGGAAGACTGGGCGATGGTGCAGCGTATCTCCGAAGGCTTCGTCGCCGAACAGGACGGTGTCTTGGCAGGCATCGCATTCGCCTGTCATCAGGGGGCTTATTCGTCCATCGGCCTGGTGATCGTCAGTCATCAGCACCGGAGCAAAGGCATCGGACGGCGCTTGATGAATCTGTGCCTGGACGCCGTGGGCCCACGCACGCCGATCCTCAATGCCACCGAGTCAGGCGCGCCGCTGTACACCAGCATGGGATTCGTTGAATTTGCACGGACTCAGCAACATCAGGGCGTGCCGCAGACGCCGGAGCCCCTGCCCGCGAGCCGCCACGGGCAATGTCGCGTATTGAACCGAGTCGACTACCCGAAGGTGATCGAACTGGCCAACGCCGGCAGCGGGCTGGACCGCACCGGCGTACTCAACGACCTGCTGCCGACGGCCGAGCATGTGGTGGGCATCGAGGTAGAGGGGCACCTGCAGGGGTGCGCCATGCTCCGCGAATTTGGTCGCGGCCACCTCATTGGCCCCGTCGTCGCGCAACACCCGGAGCAGGCCCGACACTTGATCACTCACCTTCTTCGGTTGATCCCGCGCGCGTTCGTGCGCTTCGATATTCCCAGCGCATGCGGGTTGGCCGACTGGCTGGAGAACCTCGGGCTGCCATGCGTGGATAACGCGCCACGCATGGTGCGGGGGATACCGCCCCAATCAAGCGCCGGGGTCACCGAATTTGCGCTGGTGACCCAGGCGATCGGCTAATGAATGGCCGCTCGCCGGCACGTGCAATCGTGCCCTCATCACAGACCGGAATGAACAAGTGCAGGGACAAGTGATCCAGGTGCTGCATGACGCCCCTCCCGCTGCAATGTGACGCGAACCGAACGCTGCCTTTGCCTTCAATTTCCCCGATTGCTCTACTGCACACCGAGCGTAGTGCGGTGCCCATCCCGATTAACCCTTGCTCAATTTGGGTATGGCAATGCGACTACCGGTCTTGATTTCACGCAACGCCAGACTCGACTGAATAGACGCAATACCGACCTGGCGCCTCAGCACTTGCTCGATAAAGTCGCTATAGCTGTCGAGATCCTCTGCCAACACTTGAAGCACGTAATCGGCGTCTCCGGTGATTTTGTGGCAGGCCAATACTTGCGGCAATTGCGCAATCACTGCCTCGAAGGCGTCCGGCGCATGATCGGCATGGGTGGAAAAGCGGATGTGCACGAATGCCATGATATCCAGCCCGAGCATTCTTCGATCCAGCGTTGCCTGATAACCCTTGATCACGCCCGCCTCTTCCATTCTCTTGCGCCGTCGCCAGCAAGGCGTGAGGCTCAATGAAAGCCGCTCACTGAGTTCGGCATTGGAAATGCTCGCGTCCTCCTGCAACAACTCAAGAATGGCCAGATCGGTCTCGTCGAGGCTGATGCGCCTGGATATGTTTTTCTTCATTACGCTGTTCCTGAGTTAAATCGCCCGATAAATATCCTTAAGCACGAAGACAAAGCAAAGAAATCGCGTCCCGACCAGAACAGAATACTTGCACTGGCTCACATTAACGGATGCGCAGAATGTTTACAGTTTTCAGTGATTCCCACCGTCTGCACCATGGCACCGAGTTGAAGGATGGCGTGCTCAAGCCGTCGTTTGAGCAGCCCAGTCGGGCCGACACCGTTTACAACCGTGTCAAGCAAACAGGCCTTGGCCGGATAGTCGAACCGCGCGTGTTTGACCGCTCGTGTTACGTCAACGCCCACAGCGAACGCTATGTGAGCTTCCTGGAAAGCGCCTGGTCGCAGTGGTGCGCCACAGGACGCACCCATGACGCCCTGCCACTGGTATGGCCTGTACGTGACTTGGCCAACGATCAAGTGCCGACGTTCATTGACGGCAAACTCGGTTTCTTCGCAATGGATGCCGGCTCGCCAATCACCGCCACGACCTGGCAGGCCGTCAAGACCAGTGCCGATATCGCCCTGACGGGGCTGGCACTTATCGACGAAGGCCACGACAGCGCCTTTGCCCTGTGTCGTCCGCCGGGCCATCACGCGGCGCGTGAATATATGGGGGGCTACTGCTATCTCAACAATGCGGCCATTGCTGCACAGCAGGCAATCACTCAGGGCGCCAAACGTGTCGCGGTACTCGACGTCGATTTCCATCACGGCAACGGTACCCAGAACATTTTTTACCCGCGCAATGACGTGATGTTCATCTCGCTGCACGGCGAACCGGCCGTGTCCTATCCCTACTATTCGGGGTTCAGCGATGAAATCGGCGCCGGCCACGGCGAAGGGTTCAACCTCAACTATCCATTGCCGAAAAACACCGCGTGGGAACGCTACCGCGACGCCCTGCTTCATGCCTGCGGAAAACTTCAGCAGTTCGCGCCGGAAGTACTGGTGATCTCACTGGGCGTCGACACTTTCAAGGACGACCCGATCAGTCACTTCCTTTTGGAAAGCGAGGACTTCATCGGGATCGGCGAGCTGATAGCGAGTGTGGGTTGCCCCACCCTCTTCGTGATGGAAGGCGGCTACATGGTCGATGAAATCGGCATCAATGCGGTGAACGTACTGCATGGCTTCGAGAGCAAACGCGCCTGATCCCCCTGACTCTACAACGCGTAACTGGATAGATTGGAGAATAAAAAATGACGCTCTTCCTGGATGTCGATGATGCCGCACGCCTGTTCGCCAAGATTGGTATCCGCCGGGCAATCCGTGAGATGGCCACCTACATCGAAGCAGACTATTTACGCTGGGCGCAGTTTGACAAGTCGCCGCGCACGGCCAATCACTCCGCAAATGGTGTGATCGAGCTGATGCCTACTGACGATGGCAAGCAGTACTCCTTCAAGTACGTGAATGGCCACCCGGACAATGGTCAGCAGAACCTGCTGACGGTGATGGCATTCGGTCTGCTGGCCGATGTCCACAGTGGCTATCCAACCCTGCTCAGCGAGCTGACACTGACCACTGCAGTGCGCACCGCGGCAACCTCGGCACTGGTCGCGCGTACGCTTGCCCGTCCAGGCGCAACCTCAATGGCGCTCATTGGCAATGGTGCTCAGAGCGAGTTTCAGGCGCTTGCCTTCCATGAAATGCTGGGCATCAATGAAATTCGCATCTTCGATATTGATCGCGACGCCTCACTCAAGCTGCTGCGCAACCTGGAGGCTTTCCCGACGATCAAAGTGATTCACGCCGACTCCATACAGGAGGCGGTCAAGGGCGCGCACATTGTCACCACCGTTACCGCCGACAAGGCCTACGCGACGATCCTGACGCCCGAGATGATTGAGCCCGGTATGCATATCAATGCCGTCGGCGGCGACTGCCCGGGCAAGACCGAACTGCACGCCGCCATCCTGCGCAACGCTCGGGTCATCGTGGAGTTTGAACCTCAAACGCGGATTGAAGGTGATATTCAGCAACTGGAGGCCGACTCACCCGTCATCGAGTTTTTCCGGATTGCGCAAGGCGACGTCCAGGGACGCGAGAATAATGAACAGGTGACGGTATTCGATTCAGTGGGCTTTGCCCTCGAGGATTTCTCATCGCTTCGCTACCTGCAGGTGATGGCGCACGAACATCAAGTCGGCCGGCAGATCCACCTGGTACCCACGCCTGAAAATATAAAAAACCTGTTCCAGATGCTTGATCAGCAACCCACCAAAGCCGCCCCTCTGCGCACGGCCAGTTGACCTGCGAGTGACGCCCCAAGGCATCTGCAGCGGGCCGTCACTGCCCAAATAAAACAACACCGTCACCCGCCATTGCATCCTGACAGTGGCGCTGGATACCCATTTTTCTGCCAAAACTCAAAAACATAAGATCAAGAGGTTTTGAAATGAAATCGAATTCACCAGAGCGGGCTGAGCAGCCTGCGCTGCAGCGCACGCTCAGCAATCGTCACATCCAGTTAATGGCCATGGGCGGAGCCATTGGCACGGGTTTGTTCATGGGCTCCGGAAAAATCATCGCCCTCTCCGGCACCTCGATCATCCTCATCTATATGATCATCGGCCTGTTCGTTTATTTCGTCATGCGCGCCATGGGCGAAATGCTGCTGTCCAATTTGAATTTCAAGACCTTTGCGGATTTCGCCGGCGCCTACCTGGGGCCTCGCGCCGCATTTTTTCTCGGTTGGTCGTATTGGCTGAGCTGGAGCGTTGCAGTGATCGGCGATGCCGTTGTCGTGGGCGGCTTTTTCCAGTACTGGTTCCCCCAACTGCCTGCCTGGATACCGGCTATCGGGATGCTGGCGACCCTGTTTGCCTTGAACGTGCTGACGGTCAGGCTTTTCGGTGAGGTCGAATTCTGGTTCGCGATCATCAAGATCATCGCCGTCGTGACGCTTATTGGCGTCAGCATCGTGATGATTGCCAGCTCGTTCGTATCCCCCAGTGGCGTTACCGCGTCCCTAGGTCACCTGGTGGATAAGCAGGCTGCGTTCCCGAATGGCTTGCTGGGTTTTTTCGCCGGTTTCCAGATGGCGATATTCTCCTTTGCCGGCACCGAACTGATCGGCACCGCAGCGGCAGAAACACGATCTCCGGAGAAGACCCTACCCAAGGCAATCAACTCGATTCCGCTGCGAATCATCCTGTTCTACGTGTTGGCATTGGGCTGCATTATTGCCGTGACGTCCTGGCAACAGGTTTCACCTGTGAAAAGTCCTTTTGTCGAACTGTTCCTCGTCGCAGGCTTCCCCGCAGCAGCCGGCATCGTTAACTTCGTGGTTCTGACATCCGCCGCTTCCTCGGCCAACAGTGGCGTATTCTCATCCAGCCGTATGCTGTTCGGGCTGGCCAATCAAGACAATGCTCCGGGTATTTTTCGGCGGCTATCGGGCAATAGCGTGCCTCTGCTGAGCCTGGCCTTCACGACATTATTGATGCTGGTGGGTGTACTTGTGCTGTTCATCGTTCCGGAGGTCATGACCGCATTCACCATCGTTTCCACGGTGTCAGCGATTCTGGTGATATTCACCTGGTCGACCATCCTCGCGTCCTACATTGCCTATCGCAAAAAGCGCCCTGAGCTTCACGCTAAATCTGCCTACAAGATGCCGGGCGGCGTCCCAATGGCAGTGCTCTCACTGGCGTTCATGGGTTTCGTTCTATGCCTGCTGGCATTGAGACCTGACACCCGCGTTGCCTTGATGGTCATGCCCGGATGGTTCATATGGCTGGCCATTGCTTATCAGCTGACACGTAGCAGGAAGCCTGAAACGGCGGTGGAGTCGGCGAGTCAAATCGGTTGAGCTGCGTCACGCCAGAGCAGCATTCGCTGCTGCTCTGGCGGCGCAACTTGATTGTCTGACTGGAAACCGTGGCTGGAGATGCAATTGCAGCACAATGGTGCAGACGAAAAAAAGCCCGCTCAATGAGCGGGCTTCTTGTGGCGACCTGGCGTTCAGTGTTCCAGGTTGTCGAATATGGCGCAGCGGACGGGACTCGAACCCGCGACCCCCGGCGTGACAGGCCGGTATTCTAACCGACTGAACTACCGCTGCGCGTAACACGTGAAGCGAATGGTGGGTGATGACGGGATCGAACCGCCGACCCTCTGCTTGTAAGGCAGATGCTCTCCCAGCTGAGCTAATCACCCTTCGTTTCGGTGTGGGCGCATCATACACCAAAAAACCGTAATGTCTTGATTTAAATGCACTTTATTTAAAAAAATTTACCGCACGATTTTTTGCCATATTGCGGGCAATAAAAAGCCCGCTCAATGAGCGGGCTTTCCGTGGTGACCTGGCGTTCAGCATTCCAGGTTACCGAATATGGCGCAGCGGACGGGACTCGAACCCGCGACCCCCGGCGTGACAGGCCGGTATTCTAACCGACTGAACTACCGCTGCGCGTAACACATGAAGCGAATGGTGGGTGATGACGGGATCGAACCGCCGACCCTCTGCTTGTAAGGCAGATGCTCTCCCAGCTGAGCTAATCACCCTTCGTTTCGGTGTGGCGCGCATTCTACGGAGCGCTCCCAGGTCTGGCAAGCACTTTCTTAAATCTTTTTTTTCAGCCCTTCCAATGGCTTACGCAGGGTTGGCCTGCGGCGTGATCAAGAGAATAATGCCCCCCTTTGTATAGAGGAGAGACTCACCCCATGTGGTTCAAGAACCTGCTTATCTATCGCCTGACCCAAGATCTGCCTGTTGATGCCGAGGCGTTGGAAGCGGCCATGGCCACCAAACTGGCGCGCCCGTGTGCAAGCCAGGAACTGACCACTTACGGTTTCGTTGCACCCTTTGGTAAAGGTGAAGACGCTCCCCTGGTCCACGTCAGCGGGGATTTCCTGCTGATCGCCGCGCGCAAGGAAGAACGCATCCTGCCGGGCAGCGTGGTACGCGACGCGGTTAAAGAGAAGGTCGAGGAGATCGAGGCCGAGCAAATGCGCAAGGTCTATAAAAAGGAACGCGACCAGATCAAGGATGAAATCATCCAGGCCTTCCTGCCACGCGCCTTTATTCGTCGCTCGTCGACCTTCGCCGCCGTCGCGCCGAAACAGGGTCTGATCCTGGTGAACTCGGCCAGCCCGAAACGCGCGGAAGACTTGCTCTCCACCCTGCGCGAAGTGATCGGCACCCTGCCGGTGCGCCCACTGACCGTAAAAACCGCACCGACGGCGATCATGACCGATTGGGTCACCACCCAGAAACCGGCGGCCGACTTCTTCGTGCTCGACGAATGCGAACTGCGCGACACCCACGAAGACGGCGGGATCGTGCGCTGCAAGCGCCAGGACCTGACCGGCGAAGAAATCCAGCTGCACCTGACCACCGGCAAAGTCGTGACCCAATTGTCCCTGGCCTGGCAGGACAAGCTGTCCTTCATGCTCGACGACAAGATGACCGTCAAGCGCCTGAAGTTCGAAGACTTGCTGCAGGACCAGGCCGAACAGGACGGCGGCGACGAAGCCCTGGGCCAACTGGACGCCAGCTTTACCCTGATGATGCTGACCTTCGGCGAATTCCTGCCGGCGTTGATCGAAGCACTCGGCGGTGAAGAGACCCCACAAGGCATCTGAGCCATGTGAAAGTCAAAATGTGGGAGGGGGCTTGCTCCCGATAGCGGTGTATCAGGCAAAAATCCATTAGCTGATACACCGCCATCGGGGGCAAGCCCCCTCCCACATTTGATTGCATTGCCAATTCAAAAATCGAACAAGAAAGGACACCTTCCATGCGCGCACTCGCCGCCTTGAGCCGCTTCGTCGGCAATACCTTCGCCTACTGGGTGTTGATCTTTGCCGTCGTCGCATTTCTCCAACCCAGCTGGTTCCTCGGCCTGAAAAGCGCCATCGTCCCACTGCTGGGCCTGGTGATGTTCGGCATGGGCCTGACCTTGAAACTCGAAGACTTCGCCGAGGTCGCCCGCCATCCGTGGCGCGTCGCCCTGGGCGTGGTCGCGCATTTTGTGATCATGCCCGGCGTGGCGTGGTTGTTGTGCCAGGTCTTTCACCTGCCGCCGGAAATTGCCGTAGGTGTGATCCTGGTGGGCTGCTGCCCAAGCGGTACTTCATCCAACGTAATGACCTGGCTGGCCCGTGGCGACCTGGCACTGTCGGTGGCGATCGCCGCCGTCACCACCCTCCTCGCCCCGCTGCTCACCCCGGCGCTGATCTGGCTGCTGGCCTCGGCCTGGCTGCCGGTGTCGTTCATGGAGCTGTTCTGGTCGATCCTGCAAGTGGTGCTGCTGCCGATCGTGCTCGGCGTACTCGCGCAACGCTTGCTGGGTGATCGGGTTCGTCATGCGGTCGATGTGCTGCCGCTGGTCTCGGTGGTCAGCATCGTGATCATCGTCGCCGCCGTGGTCGCCGCCAGTCAGGCGAAGATTGCCGAGTCGGGCCTGTTGATCATGGCCGTGGTGATGCTGCACAACAGCTTCGGCTACCTGCTCGGCTACTTCACCGGGCGCCTGTTCAAGTTGCCATTGGCGCAACGCAAGTCGTTGGCGCTGGAAGTGGGCATGCAGAACTCCGGGCTCGGCGCCGCGTTGGCCAGTGCGCACTTCTCGCCACTGGCGGCGGTGCCCAGTGCGCTGTTCAGCGTCTGGCACAATATTTCCGGGGCGTTGCTCTCGACTTACTTTCGACGCATGAGCGAGAAGGAAGATCGCCGCGCGCTGGAGAATACCCCGCACACTTGATCGACCGGCCCATATTCGGCACTCTTGGCACCTCGCGGGGACGACCCCGCGACGCCAATGCGCGTTGACTCCGGGGACGACCCCGCCTGAAGAAGCGAGGTCATCATGTCCTGGATCATTCTGTTTTTCGCCGGATTGTTTGAAGTCGGCTGGGCCGTCGGCCTGAAGTACACCGATGGCTTCAGCAAGCCGCTACCCACCGTACTCACTGTCGCCGCCATGGCCATCAGCCTTGGCCTGCTGGGGCTGGCGGTGAAGGAACTGCCGCTGGGCACGGCCTACGCCGTATGGACCGGCGTGGGTGCGGTGGGCACGGTGATCGCCGGGATTATTCTGTTTGGGGAGTCCATGGCGTTGTTTCGGTTGGCCAGCGTGGCGTTGATCATTTGCGGGCTGATTGGGCTCAAGATCAGCGCTTAGGCCGCTACCGCCATCGGGGGCAAGCCCCCTCCCACCTTTTGCTTTGTGAACGCATTCAAAATGTGGGAGGGGGCTTGCCCCCGATGAGGCCAGTCCCCCCAGCACAGAACTACCTGACACTCCCCCGCAGAACACCGACCACAGCCTGCAACTGCGCAGGTGTCGCCTCCTCTACCCGCACAGGCTCCCCCGCCACCAGCACCACCCGCGACCAGATCCGATGAAAGAACCCCTTGTTCGGATCGCGACTGAAAAAACTGCCCCACAGCCCCTGCAACGCCAGCGGAATCACCGGCACCGGCGTTTCTTCCAGAATGCGCGTCACGCCACCGCGAAACTCATTCATCTGGCCATCGCCGGTCAACTTGCCTTCCGGGAAGATGCACACCAGCTCGCCTTCCCTCAGGTACTCGGCAATCCGCGCGAAGGCCTTTTCGTAGATCTGGATATCTTCGTGACGCCCGGCAATCGGAATCGCCCCGGCGGTGCGGAAGATAAAGTTGAGCACCGGCAAGCGGTAGATTTTGTAGTACATGACAAAACGAATCGGCCGACGCACTGCGCCACCAATCAGCAGCGCATCGACAAACGACACATGGTTGCAAACGAGCAAGGCCGCGCCTTCATCCGGAATCCGCTCCAGGTTGCGGTGCTCGACGCGGTACATGGAATGGCTGAGCAGCCAGATCATGAAGCGCATGGTGAACTCGGGCACGATCTTGAAGATGTAGGTATTGACCGCGATGTTGAGCAGCGACACCACCAGGAACAACTCGGGGATCGACAGCTTGGCCACGCTCAGCAGCAGGATCGAGACGATGGCCGACACCACCATGAACAGTGCATTGAGAATGTTGTTGGCCGCGATCACGCGCGCACGCTCGTTTTCGGCGGTGCGCGACTGAATCAACGCATACAGCGGCACAATGTAAAAGCCGCCGAACACGCCCAGGCCGAGGATATCGAACAACACCCACCAGGCCTGCCCGTAGCCGAGCACCGCCAGCCAGTCGTTGGCCTGGATATTCTGGGGGAAGCCGCCGGAATGCCACCACAGCAGCAGGCCAAACACCGTCAGGCCGAACGAGCCGAACGGCACCAGGCCGATCTCCACTTTACGTCCCGAGAGTTTTTCGCAGAGCATCGAGCCCAGGGCGATCCCCACCGAGAACACGGTGAGGATCAGGGTCACGACGGTTTCATCGCCATACAGCCATTCCTTGGCGTAGGCCGGAATCTGCGTCAGGTAGATCGCGCCGACGAACCAGAACCATGAATTGCCGACGATGGACCGCGACACCGCAGGGGTCTGCCCCAGGCCCATGCGCAACGTGGCCCAGGATTGGGTGAAGATATTCCAGTCCAGGCGCAATTGCGGCGTGGAGGCCGCCGCCCGTGGAATGCTGCGGCTGGCCAGGTACCCCAGCACCGCCACGCCGACAATCGCCACGGCCACTACCGGCGCGTAGTGGGTGGACGACATCATGATGCCCGCGCCGATGGTACCGGCAAGAATCGCCAGGAACGTGCCCATTTCCACCAGGCCGTTGCCGCCGACCAACTCATCGTCGTGCAGGGCCTGGGGCATGATCGAGTACTTCACCGGGCCGAACAGCGCCGAGTGGGTGCCCATGGCGAACAGTGCCAACAGCATCAATTCCAGATGGTTGAAGAGAAAACCGGTGGCGCCCACGGCCATGATCACAATTTCACCGAGCTTGATCGCGCGGATCAGCGCGTCCTTGTTGAATTTCTCGCCGAACTGCCCGGCCAGCGCCGAGAACAGGAAGAACGGCAGGATGAACAGCAAGGCGCACAGGTTGACCCAGATGGAACGGTCGCCTTCGATGCTGAGCTTGTAGAGAATCGCCAGAATCAGCGATTGCTTGAAGATGTTGTCGTTGAAGGCGCCCAAAAGCTGGGTGATGAAAAACGGCAGGAAACGCCGTGTGCGCAGCAAGGTGAATTGTGAGGGGTGGCTCATCGTCCGTGTTCCTGCGTGGCCTGTTATTAGTCAGGCCAAGACTTTACCTAATCCCGCTTACTTATTCGCTAGCCCCGCAATGCATGGCGAAACAAAAAGCTCGCCTTTGTAGGCGCCCTGCACCGTGCGCGTGGCCACGATCAGCCACATCAGCGCCAGAGCCACCACCAGCACACTGCCCAATACGCTGAAGAACCCCAGGTGCAGCAGGCTGGCAAGCTTGAGCGTGGCCAGCGCGTAAACCCCCAGCGGAAAGGTAAAGCCCCACCAGCCCAGGTTGAACGGAATACCGGCGCGCAGGTAACGCAGGGTGATCAACACCGCCATCAACATCCACCAAAAACCGAAGCCCCACAGGGTGATGCCGGCCACCAGGCCGAGCCCGTTGGCCATTTCGCCAACTCCCGGCAGGCCATTGGCGGCGAAGATCGCCGGCGCATCGCCGCCCAGCAGCAACATGCCCAGGGCACCGGTGCCGATAGGGCCCAGCGCCAGCCAGCTCGATGCCGCCATATTGGCGTGGGGCAGTTTATGCAGGGCCATGCGCAGCATCAGGATGGTCAGGATGCTGAAGGCAACCGGCAGCGAGAACGCCCAGAGTACGTAACTGGTCACCAGCATCACCAGTTGCCCATGGGCATCGGCCAGGTGTGGCGCCAGCAGGCCACCGCTGGCGGCGGCGACTTCGGCGGCCACCACCGGCAGCAACCACACCGCAGTCATCTGGTCGATGCTGTGTTCCTGGCGGGTGAACATCATGAACGGAATCAATACACCGCAGGCCAACGCCATGGCCACGTCCAGCCACCACAGGGCTTCGGCCAGGGGAATCACAGCACTGCCCCAGCGCGGCAGGCCGAACAGCAGCAAACCATTCAGAATGGTGGCCAGGCCCATGGGGATGGTGCCGAAAAACATCGAGACTGTGGAATGCCCGAAAATCCGCCGCGCCTCGTGGAAAAACATCACCCAACGTGCGCCATACAGCACGCTGAACAGGACGAACAGGCCGATGGTGAACATCCACAGGCCTTCGGCGACCGCATGCAAACCGGGCAGATTGACCGGCAGTTGCGCCAGGGCCAGCGCCAGCACGCCGGTCCCCATGGTCGCGGCAAACCAGTTCGGGGTGAACTGGCGAATCACTTCCCGGGGACGGGTCAGGTGGCTGAAGGGTTTATAGCTGATGCTTGTCGAGCAGGTCATGATGGCAATCCTCTTCCTCGCATGAGGTTGCAGCCATCATAGAAGCGTATCGAATATCTATATAACGGGTAATATCTCTAACAGTTATCTGTTTTACAGATGTTCTGCACTGGCGTGCGCTGCCATGACAGTCCGGCCAAGGCACTTACGGCGAGCAGAATAATCAGCGCGCCGTACGCATCCGTGGTCGCGATCAAACCGAATTCGCGACTCAGGTTACCGGCCAACAGCGCCGGCAGGCAGAACGCCAGGTAACTCAATACATAGAACGCCGACATCAACCCCGCTCGCTCGTGAGGCAGCGCCAACCCTACGATGCTGCGCACACTGCCCATGAACCCGCCGCCGAAACCCAGGCCGGCAACCACACTGGCCGCAAAGAACAGCCACAGGCTGGCACTTTGCACAGCCACCAGCAACAGTGCCACGCCGGTCGCCAGCAGTACCGCCGACAGCCGCATGACCTTGTCCGCAGGGTGCTCGCGCAGGCTGTAGATCATCACCGCGCCACTGAGGGTGATCACCGCCACCAGGCCACCGCCGATCAGGTGCGACGTCGACCCCGTCGCGGCCCGCACCAACGAGGGCGCCAGGGATGAAAAGAACCCTCCCAGCGCCCATACCGCCACATTCAGCGGCATGGCCAAGGCCAGGGCACGGCGTGCCTGCTTAGGTACATGCAGAGTCGGCGCCAGGGACTTCAAGGCCCCCGGAATGCGGCTGACGGTTTCCGGCAAGCGCCAGACATACAACGCCTGAAGCACCATCAATCCGAGCAGGGCGAAGTAGATCAGTTGGGTCGGCCACGGTGCGTATTCCACCAGCAAACCGCTGCCCAGGCCGCCACTGGCCATCCCCAGCATCGGCGCGAGACTGTTGAGCATCGGCCCGCGCAGGCGGTCGGTGTCAAGCAACGTCGCACCCAGGACTGCCGTTGCCGTCCCGGTGGCGAAACCTTGCAGTGCCCGCGCGGCAATCAAGTACGCGGTGCTGTCGGCGTTGATAAATAACAGCATCGCCACGATATTCAGGACCAACGCGACGAAAATCACCGGCTTGCGCCCGACATAATCCGACAGCGAGCCCACCGTCAGCAGCGCCGCCAGCAGGCTCACGGCATACACGGCAAAGATCAGCGTCAGCATAGCTGCGGAGAAATGCAGGTTGTCCTGATACACCTGATACAAGGGCGTCGGCGCGCTGGAGGCGGCGAGAAAGGTCAATACGGTGATGACCAGGAATGTCAGGCTGGACCGTTGAGACAGGTTGCTGGGCATAGGCTTGCTGGGCATAGGCTTGCTGGACGTAGGCTTGCTGGACATAGACACGCTCCGCTAAAGCTAATATTTTGCTTTTGTGAAGTGTGCTACCCGTCGACGCTTAAAGCAAATTCTTTGTGTTAAGGTTTTATCCATGGCGATCAAAGAAGGCCTTCGCCCGGGGGGCCGTAGTGCCCGGGTACAAGAATCGGTGCATTCGGCCGTCCGCGAACTGCTGCAGACCCATGAACGCGCCACCATCACCGTACCGATGATTGCGACACGCGCGGGCGTCACCCCCTCGACCATATACCGTCGCTGGGGCGACCTTTCCGCCGTGCTGGCCGATGTAGCCCTGGCACGCATGCGCCCGGACACCGAGCCGGCCACTACCGGCAGCCTGCGCGGCGACCTGCTGGCCTGGGCTGAGCAATACCTGGACGAAATGAGTTCGGAGCCCGGGCGCAACATGATGCGCGACGTGCAATGCAGCCTGACGCCGGGGTATTGCGTGAGCATCTTGAGCGGGCAGCTACAGGTTATTGTCGATCGTTACCCGGAGCAGGCAGCCCCCAGCGTGGACCACCTGATCAACCTGCTCGCGGCACCCACGGTGTTTCGTATTCTGTTCTCGACAGAGCCCCTGAGCGTCGAAGAGCTGCATGCCCTGATCGACCTGGCACTGACAAACTAAAGCCTTGCACAAAGCAAATGTGGGAGGGGGCTTGCCCCCGATGGCAGTGTGTCAGTTAGCTCATCTGCAACTGACACACCGCTATCGGGGGCAAGCCCCCTCCCACATTTTTAACCGCGTTTTAACCGGTATTAGGTACGCATCCCACGCCCGCTCACCAGCAACCGCGCGCATCCGACGTACAAGACGATGGTGGCAACGATCATGAAGGTGATCGCCACGCTGATCTTGATATCCGACACTCCCAGGATGCCGTAGCGGAAGGCGTTGACCATGTGCAGCACCGGGTTGGCCAGGGACACGGTCTGCCAGAACGGCGGCAGCAACGTGATGGAGTAGAACACCCCGCCCAGGTAGGTCAGCGGCGTGAGCACGAACGTCGGGATGATCGAAATATCATCGAAGTTGCGCGCAAATACCGCGTTGATGAAGCCGAGCAGCGAGAAGATCGTCGCCGTCAGTACCACCACCAGAATGGTGACTCCCAGGTGATGCACTTGCAGGTGGGTAAAGAACAACGACAACAAGGTCACGATCACGCCCACCATCAAGCCGCGCAGCACGCCGCCCAAGGTATAGCCGATCAGGATCGTGTGCGGCGACACCGGTGAAACCATCAGTTCTTCGATGGAGCGCTGGAATTTGCTGCCAAAGAAACTCGACACCACGTTGCCGTAGGAGTTGGTGATCACCGACATCATGATCAGGCCGGGCACGATGTACTCCATGTAGGTGAAGCCACCCATGTCACCGATCTGCCGACCGATCAAGTTACCGAAGATCACAAAGTACAGGACCATGGTGATCGCCGGTGGCAGCAGGGTCTGCGGCCAGATTCGGGTAAAGCGCTTCACCTCGCGGTAGACGATGGTCTGCAGCGCGACGAGGTTGGGTTGCAGTTCGGAACTCATACCGCCACCTTCGCCAGATTTTTCTCCACCAGGGACACGAACAACTCCTCAAGGCGATTGGTTTTGTTACGCAGGCTCGTTACCTCGATGTTCTGAGTCGCCAGTTGGCTGAACAGCGCAGTGATGCCCATGGCTTTGTCCACCTGGACTTCAAGCGTGTGGCTGTCCACCAGACGGCTTGGGTAGCCCAACAGTTGCGGCGGCGCCGACAGATTGTTCTTCAGGTCGAGCAGGAAGGTTTCCACATGCAACTGGCCCAGCAGGTTACGCATGCTGGTGTTCTCGACAATGGTGCCATGGTCGATGATGCCGATATTGCGGCACAGCTGTTCAGCTTCCTCGAGATAGTGCGTGGTGAGGATGATGGTGATGCCCTTCTCGTTCAGCTCGGTGAGAAAGGTCCACATCGAACGACGCAACTCGATGTCCACACCCGCAGTGGGTTCGTCGAGGATCAGCAGGCGCGGTTCATGCACCAGTGCGCGGGCGATCATCAGGCGGCGCTTCATGCCACCGGACAACGAGCGCGAAGGCACGTCACGCTTGTCCCACAGGCCCAATTGGGTCAGGTACTGTTCGGCGCGCTCCTTGGCGACTTTCATCGGGATGCCGTAGTAGCCGGCCTGCGTCACGACGATGTCGAAGGTCTTCTCAAACTGGTTGAAATTGAATTCCTGGGGCACCACGCCGATCGAGCGCTTGAGCGCCGCAGGGGATTTGTCCAGGTCATGGCCAAAGATATTCACCGTGCCGCTGGTCTTGTTGACCAGGGTCGAGAGGATGCCGATGGTGGTGGATTTGCCGGCACCGTTGGGGCCGAGCAAGGCGAAGAAGTCACCTTCGGCAACGTCCAGATCGATACCACTCAGGGCCTGGAAACCGTTGCCGTAGGTTTTGGTTAGCTGCCGGATGGACAGAGCGGAACTCATATCTGATTACGCACCAAAGAAAAGAATAGAAACAATAGATGAGGGCACACCGCAGGTAGTTCAACCTGCGATGAGGTGCGAGCATGGTGCGTGCCCGCGCCACACAAGTACAGTCACCCGTATTAATAGTGAGTATCAGGTCAACGCGGTCATGACCGCTTTGCGGTAGGCCGGACGTTGTTGCAGGCGCTGGTACCAGGCTTCCAGGTTGGGCATTGCCGGGCGTTCGATGGGCATTTCAAACCAGGCGTAGATGAAACAGCCCAGTGGGATATCGCCCATGCCGAACGCCTGGCCGCTAAGGTAGGGTTGCGCAGCGAGGGCTTGTTCGACGGTGTCGAGCGCATCGATGCAGGCTTGGCGCCCGGCGTTGATACCGTCCCAGTTGCGCTTTTCGGGGGCGGTACGCAGGATGCCCCAGAACACTGCCTTGAATGGATCGGCGAGCGTCGACGTGGTCCAGTCCATCCACTTCTCGGCGCCGGCCCGGATTTGCAGGTCACTGGGGTAAAATTCCGACGCATGCTTGGCGCACAAGTAGCGCACGATGGTATTGGATTCCCACAACACAAAGTCGCCATCTTCAATCATCGGCACCCGGCCATTGGGGTTCAAGGCCCGGTATTGCGGGGTGTCGACCACACCAAACGCCCCGCCCGCATCAATTGCCTCATAGTCCAGGCCGAGCTCCTCGGCGCACCACAGTGCTTTCCTGACGTTTGATGAATTTTTACGACCCCAGATTTTCAGCATGACCGCGCCTTATCGTTGTTGAACATGGCTTGATGACGCCGCAGCATACGCCGGTTCAGGCGCGCCTTGAATCATCCTGCATGGCGCCCGGCATTGAGTCAGCGCAACGCGCAGTCTCACCGATTGCACGGCAAAGACTGACCGGTCATATAAATCCCCATGGGTTCCGCGACGTTTCGGGGCGAACTCCACCACCAGCGGGCGGTCACTGAAGAAGAGGCTGGCGATGAAACGGTACTCATCTCTATATAGCGCACTGATGGCTGTCCCCAGTACAAACTTGTAACACCCTGATCACCCCGCTTGGCCGGACGCCGTCTAAGCTCCCTGGTGGTTTCGCCCTGGTTTCACGGAGGATTGAATATGCTGTTGTTGTGGATACTGGTTCTGGTGGTCGGCATTGCCTACCTGGCACACCGGCGCACTGCGCCCCTGCCTGCCCTGGGTGTGGTCGCCGTCTACCTGTTGGCGATGGGCGCCTGGAGCCATGCGCCGGGTTGGCTGCTGCTGATTTTCTGGGTGCTGATCGCCGTCGTGGCCTTGCCGCTGTTGCTGCCCGACCTGCGCCGCCAATACTTCACCAAGCCGCTGTTCAGTTGGTTCCAGCAAGTCCTGCCGCCGATGTCCGAGACCGAGCGCGATGCGATCGACGCGGGCACCGTGTGGTGGGACGGCGAACTGTTCAGCGGGCGTCCTGATTGGGACAAATTGCTGGCCTACCCCAAGGTGCAATTGACTGAAGAAGAACAGGCGTTCATCGACGGCCCCACCGAAGAGCTCTGCGCCATGGTCAGCGACTGGGAAATCGGTCAGGCCATGGACCTGCCCCCCGCTGCCTGGGAACACATCAAGACTCATGGTTTCTTCGCCCTGATCATCCCCAAGGAATACGGCGGTAAAGGCTTCTCTGCCTATGCCCACTCGCAAGTCGCGATGAAACTGGCCACCCGCAGCGGCGACCTGGCGTCCACCGTGATGGTGCCCAATTCCCTGGGCCCCGCCGAGTTGCTGTTGCACTACGGCACCGACGAACAACGCAACCACTACCTGCCGCGCCTGGCGCGTGGCGACGATATTCCGTGTTTCGCCCTGACCGGCCCGCTGGCCGGCTCCGATGCGGGCGCCATGCCCGACACCGGCGTCATCTGCAAAGGTGAGTGGGAAGGCAAGGAAACCCTCGGCCTGCGCCTGAACTGGGAAAAGCGCTACATCACCCTCGGCCCGGTCGCGACCTTGCTCGGCCTGGCATTCAAGGCCCATGACCCGGACCATCTGCTGGGCGACGAGGAAGACCTGGGCATCAGTCTCGCGCTGATCCCTACCGATACCCCGGGTGTGGAAATCGGCCGCCGTCACCTGCCCCTGGGCGCCGCGTTCATGAATGGGCCGAATTCGGGCAAGGACGTCTTCATTCCCCTGGAATTCCTCATCGGTGGCCAGGAGATGCTCGGCAAGGGCTGGATGATGCTGATGAACTGCCTGTCCGTGGGCCGTTCAATCTCCCTGCCTGCGGTGGGCACCGGCGCCGCCAAGTTCACCAGCCTGGTGACCGGCCAATACGCCCAGGTGCGTGAACAGTTCAACGTGCCGTTGTCAGCCTTCGAAGGTATCCAGGAAGCCCTGGCACGCATCGGCGGCAACGCCTGGCTGATGGACAGCGCCCGCATGCTCACCGCCAATGCCGTGGACCTGGGCGAAAAACCCTCGGTGCTGTCGGCGATCCTCAAGTACCACCTCACCGAACGCGGCCGCGAGTGCATCAGCCATGCCATGGACGTGCATGGCGGCAAGGGCATCATCATGGGCCCGAACAACTACCTGGGCCGCAGCTGGCAAGGCGCGCCGATCTTCATCACCGTGGAAGGCGCGAATATCCTCTCGCGCAACTTGATGATCTTCGGCCAGGGTGCGATTCGTTGCCATCCGTTCGTACTCAAGGAAATGGCCCTGGCCGGTCGTGAAGACCATGACCAGGCGTTGAAGGAGTTCGATGCCCTGCTGATGCAACACATCGGTTTCGCCGTGAGCAACGCCGCCAGTACATTGGTGTTGAACCTGGGCATCGGTCACTTCGAAAAGGCCCCGGGCAACCGTCTGAGCCAGGGTTATTTCCGCGCGCTGAACCGCCAGGCCGCCGCGTTCGCCCTGCTCGCGGACCTGAGCATGATGCTGCTGGGCGGCGAGTTGAAACGCCGCGAACGCCTGTCGGCGCGCCTGGGTGATGTGCTGAGCCACATGTACCTGGCCTCGGCGGCGCTCAAGCGCTACCACGACCTGGATTCGCCGGACCACCTGGAACCGCTGTTCGCCTGGGCCATGGAGGAAAGCCTTGGCCAATCCGAGCGTGCGTTGGATCAACTGCTGAGCAACTTCCCGAATAAAATCCTGGGCTGCCTGTTGCGGGTGATCGTGTTCCCATTCGGGCGCCGTCATACCGGGCCATCCGATGCGTTGGATGCCGAGGTTGCTGCAGTGATCGGCCGCGCCAAGGGCGACCCGACCCTGGAAGAGTTGCTGGCGGGCTGCTATCGCCCACAATCGGCGGAAGATCCGGTGGGCGCGCTGCAACATGCCTATGACCTGCTCGGCGCCAGCCATCCCCTGCAGAAAAAACTGCACACCGCGCTCAAGAGCGGGCAGGTCAAACCGACTGCCGGTGAGTCCGCCATCGACGCCGCGCTGCACGTCGGCGTGCTGCAACCGGCCGAAGCGCAAACCCTGCGCGACGCCGAAGCGGCGCGTCGCAAGGTGATCGACGTGGATGATTTCAGCAAGGACGAGCTGATACAGGCTGAGGGTAAAGTCCGCTGATACCGGCGGTCATATAAAAACGGGCGCGAGAGGCATATACTCTCGCGCCCGTTTTTGCTTTAGAGGACTTATCTCGTGTCCAACGTCGTTGCCGATCATCTCGCCTTGCTCGACCACCTGCGTAGCATCCTGGTTGCCGTCGGCGAAGCCGAACAGGTACCCGAGGAAAGCCATTCGCTGTTTCTGGAACGTTTCGACGAACTGCGCGCCCTGCTGCCCATCGATCCCATCGAAAGCCAGTACCTGGGCCAGGACCTGATGAGCCAGGTCATCCTGCGCTACCCGCAGATCGCCCACCTGGTGCCGCGCGATCTGCTGTGGTTCTTTGGCGGTGATTGCCTGCATTTCATGCCCGACGAAGAACTGGACCTGTACCAGGCCCTTGAAGAACGTCGCTATGAAGCCGAGCTGAACGATGAACCGTTCGACTGGAACCAGGAAAAGCAACTGCTGGCCATGCAGGATGACCAGAGCAAGCACTGATTATCAGGGCTTGTGTGGGAGGGGGCTTGCCCCCGATGAGGGAGTGTCAGTAGGCGCATTTTTGACTGAACCACCGCCATCGGGGGCAAGCCCCCTCCCACATGTTTAACCCATTTCTACCGACTGCGCAGTGTCGGCTCCTTCGCCATGCACTCCACCAGATAATCAATAAATACGCGCAGCTTGGGCGGCAAGTAGCGCGTTGGCGAATGCAACAACCACGCCTCGCCGTGGTACGACGCAATAAAATCCCACGCCGGTAATACCTGCACCAACCGCCCTTCTTCCAAGGCGTGCCGCGCCGTGAAATACGGCAAGCTGCCAATCCCTACATGCTGCAACACCGCATCCAGCCGCACGCCCGTGTGGTTCGCCGCATACCGCCCGCGCACGCCGACCGTCACCGCCTTGCCGTCCTGACGAAACTTCCAGCGTGAGTCACCGGGGGTTTCGCCCAGATAGATGCAACTGTGCTCCAGCAGATCATGGGGATGGCTCGGCGTGCCATGCTCGGCCAGGTACTGCGGCGTCGCGCAGAGCAAATGTTCGATCGGCAATAACTGCCGCCCGACCAGACCGGGCGGCGGGCTGTCGGTGATGCGGATGCTCAGGTCGACATTGTCGTCGATCAGATCCACAGGCCGATCCTCAAGGATCAGTTGCACATCCACCTTGGGATAGCGCCGCAGGAACGCCGGCATATGCGGATGCACGACAAATCGCCCCACCGCCTTGGGCACGCTGACCCGCACCAGGCCCTCGGCTTCATGGGTAAATTGCCCGCTGATCTCCATTACCGAACGCGCCGCGCCGACCATCTCGCGGCACCGCTTGAACACCTCTTCGCCGCCCTCGCTAAGGCGCAGCTTGCGCGTGGTGCGTTGCAACAGGCGGGTTGCCAGTGCCTGTTCCAGGCGCGAAATACTGCGGCTCACCGCCGAGGGTGAAACGCCCAGTTGCCGCGCCGCTTCGGAGAAACTGCCGGTTTCGACCACCTTGACGAAAATCGCCATTTCACCCAGCAGCGGCAACGGAAGATTGATGCTCATGACGCACAGGTCCATTGATATTTGAATGGATTATCACCTATCAGCGCACTATTTATACTGTCGGCATCACCTGGATGCGGATGTAGACGATGACCGAGCGCCTGTTTTTCACCCACGATCACCTGACAGCCGAGCTGGAAGTGCTGAGCTGCACACCCCACGAAGAGCAATTTGCGGTGATCCTGCAGTCGACGATTTTCCACCCCCAAGGCGGCGGCCAACCCTGTGACACCGGGTGGCTGGGCGACAGCCAGGTGCTGCGCGTCACGCAGGACGCCGCGCATGTGGTGCATTACGTCAATCACCCCCTGGAACCCGGCCCCATCACGGCGCGGGTCGATGCACCACGCCGCGCGATGCACGCGCGCCTTCACTCAGCGGGACACCTGATTGGCAATGCCGGCGAACGCCTGGGCTGGATGCCGATCAAGGCCCATCATTGGCCGGGTGAAGGCAAGATTACTTTTATCCGCGGCGAAGCTGCACAAGAGATGGATGTGCAGGTCCTTCAACAACTGGTCAACCAGTGGATCGCCGCAGATTATCCACGCCACATGACGCTGGAAGAAGGCACCCGGGAAGTCGGCTTCGGTGAATTGCCGGCATACGCGTGCGGTGGCACGCATGTTCAAGCACTGAGCGAACTGGGCCAGGTAACGATCCTGGCCCTCTCGGAAAAAAAGGGTGCACTGTCGGTACGCTACGAAATCAACTGACACACCGAGCCTCAAAATGTGGGAGGGGGCTTGCCCCCGATGAGCATAGGTATCTACACAATTTTGGTGCGACACCGCACCTGTGGCGAGGGAGCTAACGCGTATCTACCTGACGCTCCGAGGTCCAAATGTGGGAGGGGGCTTGCCCCCGATGGCGGCCTCGGGGCCGACCAGGATGCTGGATTGGGTTGAGTACATATCCGTTTCTGCGGTAACGGCTGCTAGTGGTTCCGCTTTTACAGCGGCTCACTTTTGAAAAGCGCAAAAGTAAGCAAAACGCTCTT
>NZ_CVTK01000051.1:26112-41101 GCF_900004785.1 Pseudomonas sp. 28 E 9
GCCATCCCTGGCCCAGTGCGGCTAACCCGGCGTCCTGCCGGGTTGCCCACGGATTCAAGCCTGCGTTCGGCCAGCGTGGTTTAACGGGGCGCCTCAGATCAAAAGCAGATCAAGATCAAGAGCGGCTCGCTTCGCATCGTGGTTACGGTTGGGCGCTGCTGAGTTGTGTAGATACCTATCCCCCGATGAGGGAGTGTCAGTAGGCGTATTTTTTGACTGAACCACCGCCATCGGGGGCAAGCCCCCTCCCACATTTGAATCCAGGCTACACAGCCATCGCCCCCGCCCTGCCCGGCTCCACCACAAACGACTGCAACGTCGAGACCGTGGCTGCCGGGTCGCGTGGGTCGGCACCAGCAACTGGTTAGGCGGTTACCTGGATAATTCGCGCAATCTGGAGGTGGTGATGCGCAGTGAGGCGATGGCCAGGCGCGTAGGGCAATTGCATGAGCAATTGTGGGACGGGCCCTACGCCAGAGCCTTGAACGTGACTGATGAGTACCCCGCCCCTCACCCTGGCCAGCATTGACCTCGAACACCTGAGTAATGCTAGTGTGTGGAAATGTTTCTGACTTATCCGTCAGAAACACCCTACTCACTGCCTGCAAGGGAATGCCTCCAACCATGCACTTTCCACTGAAAAAACTCGTGACTGCCACGCTGTTCGCCGCCAGCCTTGCGGCGGTTACCACGCCTGCGCTCGCCAACATCACGGCTGAACAAAACACCACGATTCTGAAAAGCTTCGCAGATGCATCCGTCAGCGACTTCCGCAGTTTCCTCGGCACCCTGGCCAAGGGCGACCTGGGCAAGTCCGGTGATATCGCCCCGGCCATCAGCGCCTTTCTCAATGACAAAACCCTGAGCACCGAGCAGCAGAACGAGATCAATCGCCTGCTTGGCATTTACACACGGGTCAAGTACGGCAAGGCGGCGCTGGAAACCTTGCGCGAACTGGTGGAAATTCCGACGTTCAACGTAGACGGCCTGGCGCAGTACAAAAACCCGGAATTCCTCAAGATCGCCGACAGGATCCAGGCCCTGGCCAAGTCCTTCAACCTGAACTTCCGTAACGTCGATAACCGCGTGTATGAAATTTCCCTGGAAGGCAGCGGTGACGAAGTGGTGGGCGTGCATGCCCACGCCGATGTGGTCCCGGTGACGCCGGAAAACTGGGTGCTGAAGGATGGCACCAGGCTGGACCCGTTCAAGGTCACGCTGATTGGCGACCGCATGTATGGTCGCGGCACCGAGGATGACAAGAACGCCATCGTCGTGGCGATGTACGCCATGAAGGTGATCAAGGAAGAAAAGCTGCCGCTGGCGCGCACGTTCAAGCTGCTGGTGGACACCACCGAAGAAACCTCCGGTGACGCCATTCCCTACTATTTCGAACGCAATCCCGTACCGAACTACAACCTGGCGCTCGATGGCGGTTACCCGGTGGTGATCGCCGAAAAAGGCTCGGGCACCGTCATGGCCACTTTCCCGGTGCGCAAGGGTGAAGGCACCGGCGCGGAAATTATCGCAATGACCGGCGGCAAGGCCACCAACCAGATTCCATCGGTCTCGGTCGCCACGCTGGTCAGCGATAACCCGGCTGAACTGGCGGCCGGCCTGCAGCAGGCCGGTAATGACTATGCCAGGCGCAATGGCGGCAATTTCCAGGTGAGCGCCCAGGTTGACGGCAAGAACGTCAAACTGACCGTCACCGGCGTGTCGGCCCATTCTTCGGAACCCGAATCCGGGGTCAACCCGGTGGCACGTATGCTGGAATTGATCCACAGCGTCGATGGCAAGATCGCCCTCAAGCACAACCACATCACGGATGCTGCGCAGTACGCGGCGGACAACTGGGGCCTGGATTACCTGGGTGGCAAATTGGGTGTGGGCTATGCCGATGACTTCATGGGGCCGCTGACCACCTCGCCGACCTTTGTCGGCCTGGATGACAAAGCCTTCAGGCTGGCAGTCAACCTGCGCGCGCCAAAGGGTAAGAACCCGGAGGCACTCAAGGCACAGATCGAGCAGAAACTGAACGCCTGGAACACGCAAGCCAAGGTCAACGTCAACTTCACCTATTCGCTGGACAAGCCGATGTACCGCAATCCCGAGGGCGAGTGGGTAAAAGCTCTGCTGGCGGTGGCCACGGAAAACCTGGGCATGCAGCACAAATTCGGCACATCCGCCGGCGCCACGTCCGTGCACGACCTGCCCAACGGCGTGCAATTCGGCCTGGCGCGCCCGGAAGAGAAGTACACCGGCCACACCGACGGTGAGTTCAAGACTGTCGAGCAGTTCCTGCTGGACCTGCAGATTGTGACCGAAATGATGGGACGTGTCGGCCAGTTGCCCACGCTCTGATCCATTCTCGAGCCCGCCGCAACGGCGGGCTCTTCACGCCTGCAACATCAGCATATCCTCAAAGAACCCACCGACCGGTTCGGTCGGATGGCACAGCTGGATCTCCAGCACCCAGGCCATTTCACTCGGTGGGATGTCCAGCTCCGCCAACTGTTTGCTCTCGAACAACGCATGGGGAAAATCCGCCAGGCGATGCCCCGCCAGATTGCGTGCCAGCCGCCAGCCCTTGGCCACGGCGCTCTGTTCGGCGAAGTCGTAGAGTTCGCGTCCGGTCAGACCGCGCAGCCAGGCCTGGCGGGTTTCATCGAACACCTGGTGCAGTGCGGTGGTACAGGCCAGGTGCAGGGGCGAGTCGCCGAAGACAAACGTGTCGCCATAGTCGCCTTCGTAGCCGTCCCACACCGGGCCAAGGTCGACCACCACGATATCGCTGGCGCGCAGCCTGCGCTGGCGATCGATACCCTCACGGGGCGGGCGCACCGTGTCGGCGCCAAACCGGATGTAGGTGGGGTGCCAGGTGTGCGACGCGCCCATGGCCTGCAACTGCGCGGCGGCCATTTCCAGCGCCTGGCCGGTGGTCATGCCGACTTTCAAGCGGCTGACGATGGCTGCCAGGGCGCGTATGGATTTCTCACGCGCCGCCAGCATGCCGTCCAGGGAATAACGCGGGCCAACTTTTTCCCAGATCGGGTCGAACGCCGGCGGTGCCGTTTCAGCGCTTGACCGACCACTGGCGACAAACGCCTCCGCGACAAACCGATGGCTCGGCAGACCCGCCTCCAGGCACTGGGTTCGCACCTGACTGAGCATGGCGCCGTTCCCGCAGGCATAGACCTGAGCCACCTCCCAACGATGGCCATGACTCAATGCAACCTCCTGCACCCTGCCCTCCGATGAGCGCACGGGATGCCAGCGAAACCGTGGATGTTCGAGCGCGGCTTGATCCAGGAAGGCGCTGTCGTAGAAGTCCACCGAGTGCGCGCCGCCCCAATACAACGTCACCTCGAGATCACGTTTGAGCGCGGTCAGCAGGATCGGCTTGATGCCGGCGTAACCGGTGCCCGTGGCGAACAGCACCACGGCCTCGGCGGCATCGTCCTGCCAGGTACAGGCACCGAACGGACCTTCCAGTAGCAGGCGGTTTCCCACGGCCAGACCATCCAGGATGCCTTCGGAAAAGTACCCGCCGTTTACCCGACGAATCTGCAAAACCAAGCGCCCGCCGTCCTCGGCAGGCAGGTTGGCAATCGAGAAACTGCGCGTATCGCCGTGTTCCAGGCAGAGCTTGAGGTACTGCCCTGCCCGCACTGCCACAGGTGCCTCGGGCAACAACACCAACTCGATAACGTCGGGGGCGACTGCCTGCTTGCTGAGTACGCGTGCGCCAAAAACCAGCGCGGGCGTATCCAATGACCAACCGGGAATTTCCAGGCGCATGTCGGTGCAGGCATGACTCTGGCACAGCAACAGTTCGTTGGCGGCCAGGGGATAACACGGCGCGGGCGCGTCCGGCGCCAGGTGCCTGGCCCGATACTCGCCTGCCGCAACCACCACCTTGCACGAGCCGCACGCACCACGGCGGCAGGAGAACGGCACGGCCAGGCCGCTGGCGAGCATGGCGTCAAGCAACAGCTCGTCGCCGGCCTCAAAGGTTTTGCCCGAGGGGGACAGTTCAATGACATGCCGCATAGCTGAGGACCCGAGAATGAGTGAAGCTTGATTGTTACGCTAGACTAGGCCCATTAGAACCTCCAGTTTTGGATACTTCAGATGGTCCAGATGCGTAAATGGCGCCCCTTACTCAAGCTCGACGCCGACTCGCCACACGCCTCCTACCGCAAGATAGCCGAGGGCCTGGTGACCGCGATTGTCGAGGGGCGCTTGCCGCCCGGTACCTTGCTGCCAGGGACGCGGGAAATGGCGCAGTTGCTCGACGTCAACCGCAAGACGGTCATCCTGGCCTACGAAGAAGCCTTGACCAAAGGCTGGCTGATCAGCGAGCCGCGTCGCGGCACCTTCGTCAATGCCCAGCTGACGCCCAAGCAACTGCCCGGTCATGCCCTGCAATCCTTCGCGCCGCCCATTCTGGCGCAGCCGGTGGTGCCGTATTTCGCCCACAACGCCCAGGTCACCGCGCTGCAGCATCGGCATGACGCGCTGTTTTTCGACAACGGCACCAGCGACCACCGCCTGCTGCCGCAAGCGGTGCTGCATCGTTACTACCGCAACGCCCTGCGCAACAGCTTCGCCTCCAACACCGTACGCTACGGCAGCGAAGGCACCGGCCATCACTTGCGCCGTGCCCTCGCCGAGATGCTGCGCAGCAATCGCGGACTGGCCGTCAACGC
The DNA here is from genome assembly GCF_900004785.1 of Pseudomonas sp. 28 E 9. Classification (NCBI taxonomy): domain Bacteria; kingdom Pseudomonadati; phylum Pseudomonadota; class Gammaproteobacteria; order Pseudomonadales; family Pseudomonadaceae; genus Pseudomonas; species Pseudomonas sp. 28 E 9. Next base: position 30,825 of record NZ_CVTK01000051.1, read on the forward strand.
CGACAATATCTGCCTGACCCAGGGCACGCAGATGTCGCTGTACTTGAGTGCCAGTTTGCTGATCAAACCGGGCGACGTGGTACTGGTGGAGCGCTTGAGTTATCCGCCGGCGTGGGAAATTTTTCGTCAGTTGGGCGCGCACCTGGTCACGGTGGACATGGACGAAGAAGGTTGCCGTACCGACCAGATCGACCGTTTATGCCGGCAGCACAACGTGCGCATGATCTACGTCACGCCGCATCATCAGTTCCCTACCACCGTCAGCCTGCACGCCGCGCGGCGCCAACAGCTGTTGACCCTCGCTGCGTTGCACGACTTCTGCATCATCGAGGAAGACTACGACCACGAATTCCACTTTAACGGTCGCCCCTACCTGCCGCTTGCCAGTGACCGTTCCCAGCGCCACGTGATCTATATCGGCTCGCTATCCAAGGCCTTGGGCTCGACGTTCCGCTGCAGCTATATCGTGGCGCCCGCCGAGGTGGTTGAAGCCCTGCACCGCAATGCGGCGCTGATGCTGGGGGATGCCGACGCCGTCGCGCAGAAAATGCTGGCCGACCTGATCAATGAGGGTGAACTGAAAAAGCACCTGCGCCGCGTGTCGAAAGAATATCGAGGGCGTCGGGAGACGTTGCAAACCTGTCTGCACGAGTCGCTGGGCGATCGTATCCAGGTGCGCGAGCCCGAGGGCGGCCTGGCGTTGTGGGTGCGGTTCGAGGCTGAAATCGACGTGGATCGACTGGTAAAAGCGGCGCTGGGTCACGGACTGGTGGTGCGCAGCGGCCGGCAGTTCTCGCCGACGGGCCAGCCGGAGAATGCGCTGCGCTTGGGCTTTGCGTCGCTCAATCAGGCAGAAATCCGTCAGGCTACGTTGCGGCTGGCTCAAGCGGTGAATGCTGTTTAGCACCATTGATCGTTCCCATGCTCTGCGTGGGAACGATCAATATTGCTTTCAATAAATCGCAGACAAAAAAAAGCCACTCGCTTGAGTGGCTTTTTCTTTGAATTGGAGCGGGAAACGAGACTCGAACTCGCGACCCCGACCTTGGCAAGGTCGTGCTCTACCAACTGAGCTATTCCCGCAAATGGCGTCCCCTAGGGGACTCGAACCCCTGTTACCGCCGTGAAAGGGCGGTGTCCTAGGCCACTAGACGAAGGGGACACGCTACTGAAACACATGGTGTGTATTCCAGTGCCCAGAGGCCTCATCCGAAGATGGGGTCCTGGTTTCACTCAATGCCGCCCTAAGGCCACACTGCTTGTAAATTGGAGCGGGAAACGAGACTCGAACTCGCGACCCCGACCTTGGCAAGGTCGTGCTCTACCAACTGAGCTATTCCCGCATATGGCGTCCCCTAGGGGACTCGAACCCCTGTTACCGCCGTGAAAGGGCGGTGTCCTAGGCCACTAGACGAAGGGGACACACGTACAACATTCACTCCCTACCGCGTTTCGCTGTGTGCTTTACGCTGTAAGTGGCGCGCATTCTATGGATGGATTCATAGGTCGTCAACCCCCAAGGATAAATTTATTTAAATCAATGACTTCGCCCCGGTTTACCGGCCCGCCCGGGCATTCTGCCCGCCCAAGCCCTGGCGCCTATATTCTGGCGCTCGACAAGGCGCTATAGTTGGTCCAGGCAAATGATGGCAATGTGCAGTCACGCCAGGAACACTTACCTATATAGAAGAAACAACCTGGGCAACTGGTCGAACAGTCCTATCCGCCGGATAGCTCAGTCACTACACTCCACAGCAAACCCCATAAAGAGGTCACACCGGTGACACCACTCATGATCACCCTGCTGGTTATAGCCGGGATCGCAATACTGATCGCCATTGGCTACATGAACCATGTGGTGGAAAACAATAAGCTGGAAAAGCAGCGTACCGAGATCGAGCTCAATGATCGGCTGCGTCGCTGTGGTGAAATCACCGAGACCTTTCCTGGCCAATTGATGACCCCGGCGCTCAAGCTGTTGCTGACCCGCCTGGAACTCAACGTCAACCAGCGCCTGCTCAACCTCAACAAATCCAGCGGCCCGCTCAAGGCGCGGATCGCCGAGCTCAACGCACTGATCGCTCAGGGCGAATCGATTCCGGTGGCCAACCCGCCCGCGCCGATCCAGACCGAAGCCAAGGCCAAGGATGTGCGCTTTTTGCTCGAAGCGTTGCACGGCCAAGTCACCCGCGCGGCCCAGGACGGTTTCCTGCCGGCCAACGAAGCGAAGCACTGGATCAAGGAAGTCCGCCATATCCTGGTGCTGCTGCACATCGAGTTCTTCAACAACCTCGGCCAGCATGCCCTGCAGCAAGGGCAACCGGGCCAGGCGCGCCTGGCGTTCGAGCGCGGCGTACAGTACCTGCGCAAACAACCGGAGCCGGTGCTGTACAGCGCACAGTTGAGAACGCTGGAGTCGCAACTGGCCCGCGCCAACTCCACGGTGTTGACCAACAGCCAGCCAGTCGAAGACGAAGTCAACGAACTGACCGAAGGCCTGAAAGTCGTCGACGCCGATGCCGAGTGGAAAAAGAAAGCCATCTACGACTGATAGCCTTCTGGCTATATGGCGACGTCCGGTCGCCACGTGCCATCAAAATGCACCTATCCCCCCGCCCCCGACTAGGGTAAAAAAGTGCCCCTCACTCCGTGAAGTTAGAGGCCTGCTATGCCTGTCGCCGTGATTGATGGACAACCGCTGCATTATATCGACCAGGGCACAGGCCCGGTCGTCCTGTTGGGTTCGAGCTACCTGTGGGACCGCAACATGTGGCCATCGCAGATCGACGCACTGTCGCAGCAATACCGTGTAATCGTCCCTGAACTGTGGGGTCATGGCGAGTCGGGCACGCTGCCCGCAGACACCCGCTCCCTTGACGACCTGGCACGTCAGCACCTGGCGCTGCTGGACCAGCTGAACATCGCGCAGGTCAACCTGGTCGGTCTGTCGGTCGGCGGCATGTGGGGCGCCCGCCTCGCCTTGCTGGCACCTGAGCGCATCAACAGCCTGGTGCTGATGGACACCTACCTCGGCGCCGAGCCGCACGCCACGCGTGAGTATTACTTCTCGCTGTTCAAGATGATTGAAGACGCCGGCGCCATTCCTGAACCGTTGCTGGATGTGATTGCGCCGATCTTCTTCCGGCCGCAAATCGACCGCGAATCAGCGCTGTATCAGGACTTTCGCCAGTCACTGCAGGATTTTTCCCGGGAGCGCCTGCTGGACAGCGTGGTGCCCCTGGGTCGCTTGATCTTCAGTCGCGAAGACATCCTCGATCAGTTGCCTCGCCTGGACTGCGACACCACCCTGGTCATGTGCGGCGAACAGGACAAGCCCCGCCCACCCGCAGAAGCCGAGGAAATGGCCAATCTGATCGGCTGTGCCCTGACCTTGATTCCCGACGCCGGGCATATCTCCAGCCGGGAGAATCCGGAGTTCGTCAATGAAGCGCTGCTGACGTTCCTCGCCAACAACGCCTGACTCCGTTCGCCACTGGTCGCGGCGCTCCGGCTGCGATCAGAGGCGGAAGTGCCCCACCATGCCCTTGAGTTCCGCGCCCAACTGCGCCAGCTGGATGCTCGACGCGGCGTTGCCTTGCATGCTCAACGCCGATTGATCGGCACTCGCGCGGATGCTGGTGACGCTGCGGTTGATCTCTTCGGCCACCGAGCTCTGCTCCTCGGCCGCGGCGGCAATCTGCTGGTTCATCTGCTGGATCAATGACACCGCTGCAGCAATGCTGCCCAGGGCGCTTTCGGTTTCCAACGCATCACTGACGGCCAGTTTAACCAGCTCGCCACTGTGCTGAATCTGCTGCACCGACGACTGCGCCGCGCTACGCAAGGTGCTGACCAGGCGTTCGATTTCCTCGGTCGATTGCTGGGTGCGCTTGGCCAGCGCGCGCACCTCGTCGGCGACCACCGCAAAGCCGCGCCCTTGCTCGCCTGCGCGGGCCGCTTCAATCGCAGCGTTCAGGGCGAGCAGGTTGGTTTGCTCGGCGACGCTCTTGATCACACTCAACACCGCGCCGATGTTCTGGATTTCCGCGCTGAGGCTCTCGATACTGGCGCTGGCACTGTTGCTGGAGGTGGCCAGCAGTTCGATGCGCTGCAAGCTCGAGCGCACCACCTGCTGGCCACTGTCGACCTTGTCATCCGCCGTCTGCGCGGCTTGCGCGGCCTCTTCGGCGTTACGCGCCACGTCATGAACCGTGGCGGTCATCTGGTTCATCGCCGTGGCCACCTGCTCGGTTTCCTCCTTCTGGCTGCTGACCTCGATGTTGGTCTGCTCGGTCACGCTGGACAACGCATGAGCCGAGTTGGCCAGTTGCTCGATCCCCGCCTGCAACCCGCTGACCATATGGCTCAAGCCGTTGCCCATCTGCTGCATCGCCTGCATCAGCTGGCCGATTTCATCGCGGCGATTGACCTCCATGCGCCCAGTCAGGTCACCGGAGGCAATCTGCTGGGCCACGGCGATGACCCTGCGCAGCGGCGCCACGATCATGCGGGTAATCCCCCACGCAGCCAACAGCCCCACCAGCAACGCCAGGGCGGATGACCCGATGATGAGCAGCGCGCTGCTGGCCAGTTGCGCCTGCATCGACTGGTCTTCGGCGTCATAGGCCTGGTTGACCCGGCTGACCACCTGGTCGGCGCGATCATGCAATTGTTTGTAAACCACTTTTTCCTGCGCCAGCAGGCCAGTGTATTCGCCAAGCTTTTCGCTGAACGAGGCGATATGCCCGGACACCTCATTCAGCACGGTCTGGTAACCGGAGTCCTTGACCGAGGTTTTCAGTTGCTCGGCCTGGGCCAGCGCCTGGTCAGCCTGTTCGATCCTGCCCTGCTCGGCCTCGTCCGCGTCGGCCTTGCGGCTCTGATCCAGGCGCAGCCGCGCTTCGTTCATCGCCTGCAGCATCAACCGCGACACCTGGCTCACCTGCCCCGCCTGCTCGATAAATTCGGCGCCGTCCTTGCCCTGGCTCTCCTTCAGGGCATAGGCGCCGTCGTCCGCCAGGCCGGCCTGCAACACATCGAGATTATTGGCCACGCTGGACACCGACCAACTGGCCATTTCCAGGGCCAGGTCCTTGGTCTGGGTCAGTTCGACAAATTCGTCGAACGCCTTGCGGTAAGCGACCAGGGCTTGCTCCACCTCGGTCATGACCGGCACGTTGGCGGCGGACTCGGCCTTGAGGCTGACCGCCAGCGCAGTCAGCGCGTCGACACGTTCATGCAGGGCATCCACCGCCTTGGGGTCGGCGTGCAAGGCGTAATCCTGTTCGATCAGGCGCACCTTGAGCAGGTCGCTGTTGAGCGAAGACATCCGCTTGAGGCCTTCAAAGCGCTGACCCACGGTTTGCAGGGACCCTACGCCGATGGCCGCGACCAATGCCGTCAGCAGCAGCACCAGGGTGAACCCCAAGCCCAGTTTTTTCGCCATACCGAGGTTGGCAAAACGTCGTTGCGCGCCCGAAATCATTGCACTTGAGTCCTCTCGCAATGGCAGATGCCATAAACCCGCCTGACCAGCAGCGAGATTGGCAACCACGGGGTACTGAGCACAAGTCATTGGCGCCACAATAATGGCAAAAAGCTACACGCCCGTCGTTTTCAGAATGGTCGAGGTCGATCTGGCGGGCCCCAGGGCACGGAACAGCGCCAATGCTCGCTGATCCGCCGCATAGGCCACGTTGATGCGCAGCCACTCGCTGCATTCACCCTTCGGGTTGAACAACGTTCCCGGTGCCAACAACACACCCAGCCTGCGGGCACACGCCTGCACGCGCGAAGGGCTTTGCGCACCAGGTCGCGCCCACAGAAACATGCCGCCGGCGGGTACCGCAAACACTTGCCATTCTTCATCCTCCAGTACCTGCAGGGTGGCGGCCATTTGCGTATTCAGACGCTTGCGCAGGCGCTGCACCCACTTGCGGTAGGTACCGTTGGCCAGCAAGGTCGCCACCATGGCTTCGGCAAACCGCGAAGTGCCAATGCCCGTCAGGGTCTTGAGATGAGCCAGTTGCGCGATGATCGCCGCACCGGCGCTCAGGTAGCCCACGCGCAAGGCACTGCTCAGCGTCTTGGAAAAACTGGAGACATAGATGACACGATCTTCATGGGGCAACGCCGACAACCGCGTGCAGCTGGCATGTTGCAGGTCGCCGTAGACGTCTTCCTCGATGATCAGGAAGTCCCGGCTGCGGGCCAGCGCCAGCAAACGCTCGGCCACCGCGTGGCACAGGCTGGTGCCGGTAGGGTTGTGATAAAGGCTGTTGATGAACAGGCACTTGGGACGATGGCATTGCAGGTGTGCCTCCAGCACTTCGATGTCCGGGCCGCTGCGCGTGCGCGGCACTTCGAGCAAGGTGACCCCGTGAAACGCCAGTTGCCGATAGAGGTTGCCGTAGCCCGGGGTCTCGACCACCACCGTATCGCCCGCCTTGAGCAGCGTGCGTATCAGCAAGTCCAGGGCATGGCTGGCGCCGTGGGTCGTCAGGATGCACTCCAGGCTGCTGGGCACGTGGATCCGGGTCAGGCGCTTGAGCAACTGTTCACGCAGGGCCGGCAACCCCAGGGGCGTGCTGTAGTTGAACAGCCCGGCGGTGTCGGTACGGCTGACTTCGCGGATTGCGTAGTTGATGTCATCGCTCTCGCGCCAGGCGTCCGGTAGCCAGCCGCAGCCGAGCTTAAGCTCGCCCAAAGGGCCATCGGTAAAGCTGCCCCACCCCAGTTCGGCGCCTTCGTGCCACGGCTTTTCCTGAACGACCGCGGGCTGCGCGACCACGAACCCGGCACCGTTTTTCGAGGCCAGCAGCCCCTGGGCCGCCATCCGTTCGAAGGCTTCGATCACGCTGGACTGGCTCAGCAGGTTGTCGAGGGCCAGTTGCCGCACGGACGGTAAGCGTGTGCCGGGGCTCACCCCATTGTTGCGAATCCATCCCGCGACTGCGCTGATGATTTGCTGCACCACCGGTACTGGGGCTTGTCGATCAATCCCTAAATCCATGAGCCACTCACTTCAACTGTTTGTTATTCCACCCAAACAGTTAAGCACAGAAGCTCAAGAAAGCCCGTCCTAGATATTTATTAAATCATTGATTTTATTAGATTTTTTACCTAATGATACACATTCAATCACGGCTTTTTGCCAGCTATGGAAACACCCCACGCCACCCCAGCACTTTTCGAACAGGTTGCAGTGTGAAGTCCTAAATCGCCGTGGCACCGCCGTCCACCGCCAGGGCCTGGCCGGTGGTGAAGGCCGCACCATCACTGCACAGATACAACACGGCGCTGGCGACTTCCTCGACCTTGCCGATGCGCCCGACCGGGTGCATCGCCGCCGCAAAGTCGGCCTTGCGCGGGTCGGCTTCGTAGGCGCGTCGGAACATGTCGGTGTCGATCACCGCCGGGCACACGGCATTGACGCGGATTTTCTTTTTCGCGTACTCAATGGCTGCCGACTTCGTCAGGCCGATCACCGCATGCTTGGACGCCGCATAGATGCTCATCTTCGGCGCCGCCCCCAAACCCGCTACCGACGCCGTGTTGACGATGGCGCCCCCGCCCTGGGCCAGCAACAGCGGCAGTTGATGTTTCATGCACAGCCACACGCCTTTGACGTTGACCCCCATGATGGCATCGAACTCATCCAGCGTACCGTCGGCCAACTTTCCCTTCTCGATCTCGATCCCGGCATTGTTGAAGGCATAGTCCAGGCGGCCATAGGCGGCAACGGTCTGCGCCATCAATTGCTGCACATCCGCTTCCAGGGTGACGTTGCAGCGCACAAACAACGCCTGGCCACCGGCTTGCTGAATCAGCGCCACAGTGCCCTCGCCGCCCGCCACATCGAGGTCGGCCACCACCACTTTCAAGCCTTCGGCGGCAAACGCCAGCGCGCTGGCGCGCCCAATACCGGCGGCAGCGCCGGTCACCAGGGCGACCTGGCCGGAAAATGTCATGCTCATGGGGAATGTCCTGTGGGATTGATAACCGTGCGGCGAGTCTAGCCAACGACGGCAGCGTCGCGTCAGCACTATCAGAAGCCCGGTGGATGCTGCATGAGTCCTGGTGATAAGGCCATGGGCACGAGTATCAACCCTGTCTATCGGCAAGCATTCGCGTGGCTCGAACAACCTTGCTCGCGGGCCGTTCCTTGTCTATGACTGGTACTTCATTTCTAAAGAGTTGCCGCCATGACTGCCCAGACCAACCGCCAGTTCCTGCTTGCCAAACGCCCGGTCGGAGCGGCCACGCGGGACACCTTCACCTATCAGGAAGTCCCGGTGGGCACACCCCGGGACGGGCAGATACTGGTGCACAACGAGTACCTGTCCCTCGACCCCGCCATGCGCGGCTGGATGAATGAGGGCAAGTCCTACATCGCGCCGGTGGGCCTTGGCGACGTCATGCGCGCCCTGGGCGTGGGCAAGGTGATTGCCTCCAACCACCCGGACTTTGCGGTCGGCGACTACGTCAACGGCGCCTTGGGCGTACAGGATTACTTCCTCGGCGAGCCACGCGGCTTCTACAAGATCGACCCGAAACTCGCGCCGCTGCCCCGCTACTTGTCCGCCCTGGGCATGACCGGCATGACCGCCTACTTCGCACTGCTGGACACCGGCGCGCCGAAGACAGGGGAGACCGTGGTGATCTCCGGCGCCGCCGGCGCGGTCGGCAGCATTGCCGGACAGATCGCCAAACTCAAGGGCTGCCGCGTGGTGGGCATCGCCGGAGGCGCCGACAAGTGCAAGTTCCTGGTGGACGAACTGGGCTTTGATGCGGCCATCGACTACAAACACGAAGACGTACCCGCCGCCCTCAAGCGCGAGTGCCCCAAGGGCGTGGATGTCTATTTCGATAACGTTGGCGGCGAGATTCTCGACGCAGTGCTCAGTCGCCTGGCGCTGAAAGCGCGAGTGGTGATTTGCGGCGCCATCAGCCAGTACAATAACAAAGAAGCCGTCAAAGGCCCCGCCAACTACTTGTCATTACTGGTCAACCGCGCACGAATGGAAGGCTTTGTGGTGATGGATCACGCGGCGAACTTTGCCGCCGCCGGGCAGGAAATGGCCGGCTGGATGGCCCAGGGCAAGCTCAAGAGCAAAGAGGATATCGTTGAAGGATTGGAAACGTTCCCGGAAACGCTGATGAAACTGTTCAACGGCGAGAACTTTGGCAAATTGGTGCTGAAGGTCAGCTGACAGGCGCCATTTACAACGGTGGCAGGGGGCTGGCCCCAATGCCAGTCCAGGCTTTTTTTGTAGGAGCGAGCTTGCTCGCGAAAAACTCACAGGCACCGCGCTCATCCAGAAAGCACGCGTTATCGTTGACGTTTTTCGCGAGCAAGCTCGCTCCTACAGACGGCGGTGTACGCTTAACTTACTGGCGTTAGAGCTTGCCCCCACACCACTCCACGATGCGAAGCGAGCCGCTCTTGATCTTAGGCGCCCCGTTAAACCACGCTGGCCGAACGCAGGCTTGAATCCGTGGGCAACCCGGCAGGACGCCGGGTTAGCCGCACTGGGCCATGGATGGCCCATTGCGGCGGCCCACGGATTCAAGCCTGCGTTCGGGCACACCGAGCCTAGGCGAGGTGCCGAGTGGTGGGGCAAGAGCGTTTTGCTTACTTTTGCGCTTTTCAAAAGTGAGCCGCTGTAAAAGCGGAACCCATAGCAGCCATGACCGCAGAAACGGATATGTACTCGGTCTGATCCAAAATACTGGCCAATCCTGAGGCCGCCATCGGGGGCAAGTCGAATCGTCGCACCGCCCCTCCCACATTGGATCGTGGAGCACCAGTAAGATAGCTACAGGCTGCCGGACCAGGACAGGAGGCAAGCCCCCTCCCACATTTTCAGTGCCCGCCTGGGGTCAGGTGATTTCAGCAACGACCGCCGCCAACGCCTTCGCCGGATCGGCCGCCTGGCTGATCGGACGGCCAATCACCAGATAATCCGTTGGTGCTGAAGGTCAGCTGACACACGCCATTTACAACTGTGGGAGGTGGCTGGCTCCAATGCCAGTCAAGGCTTTTTGTAGGAGCGAGCTTGCTCGCGAAAAACTCACAGGCACCGCGTTTATTCAGGAAACACGCGTTATCGTTGACGTTTTTCGCGAGCAAGCTCGCTCCTACAGAGGGCGGTGTACGCTTAACTGACTGGCATAGGTACCCACACCACTCCACGATGCGAAGCGAGACGCTTTTGATCTTAGGCGCCCCGTTAAACCACGCTGGCCGAACGCAGGCTTGAATCCGTGGGCAACCC
>NZ_CVTK01000051.1:41151-57825 GCF_900004785.1 Pseudomonas sp. 28 E 9
AGGCGAGGTGCCGAGTGGTGGGGCAAGAGCGTTTTGCTTACTTTTGCGCTTTTCAAAAGTGAGCCGCCGTCAGGGCGGAACCCTAAGTGGCCGTGACCGCAGAAACGGATATGTACCCGTTACAATCCAACATCCTGGTCGGCCCTAAGGCCGCCATCGGGGGCAAGCCCCCTCCCACATTGGATCGTGGAGCACCGGTAAGATAGCTACAGGCTGCCGGACCAAGACAGGAGGCAAGCCCCCTCCCACATTTTCAGTGCCCGCCTGGGGTCAGGCGATTTCAGCAACGACCGCCGCCAACGCCTTAGCCGGATCGGCCGCCTGGCTGATCGGACGGCCAATCACCAGATAATCCGAACCGGCATCCAGCGCCTGACGCGGCGTCAGAATACGGCGCTGATCATCCTGGGCGCTGCCCGTCGGACGAATGCCTGGCGTGACCAGTTGCAACGACGGATGAGCCGCCTTGAGCGCCTGGGCTTCCAGCGCCGAACACACCAGGCCGTCCAAACCAGCTTTCTGTGCCAGAGCGGCCAGGCGCAGCACCTGCTCCTGCGGCTCGATATCCAGGCCGATACCGGCCAGGTCTTCGCGCTCCATACTGGTCAGCACAGTCACCCCAATCAACAGCGGTTTCAGCCCGCTGCGCTGCTCCAGCACTTCACGACAGGCACTCATCATGCGCAGGCCACCGGAACAGTGCACATTGACCATCCACACGCCCATCTCGGCCGCAGCCTTGACCGCCATGGCGGTGGTATTGGGGATATCGTGGAATTTCAGGTCGAGAAACACTTCGAAGCCCTTGTCACGCAGGGTGCCGACGATTTCCGCCGCGCAACTGGTGAACAGCTCCTTGCCGACCTTGACCCGGCAAAGCGCGGGGTCCAACTGGTCAGCCAGCTTCAGTGCGGCGTCACGGGTGGGGTAGTCCAGGGCGACGATGATAGGAGTCTGGCAGACGGACATTGGAATGGGCTCTCAGGCAAGTCGAAATCGGCGCGGATTGTAGCGCAAGCGGCGCCGTTGCGGGATCCGATGATCGGTAAATACTGATTCTGCGTGGATTGGCCCAGGTTTGCGGCCATTGTTTCAAAGTCGATACATTCACGACATGCCCCCAACACGCCCCACCGCTAGCCTCGCCGCATGACCGACCGTCCAGCACTTCCAGCCATGGGGCTGGGCGCCTATGCTGACCGTAACAATCAGGCAGATGATCGCACTATGCATACTCCTTCCGTCCCGGTAAACGATGCGCACACAGGCGCGGTGATCGCCGACGACAAGCGCTGGAACACTCGCGCGCTGATCGTCGATGACGATGTCCCGATTCGTGAATTGCTGATCGATTACCTGGCGCGCTTCAATATTCTCGCCACGGGTGTGACCGACGGCGCGGCGATGCGCCAGGCCATGCAAGGCGAAACCTTCGATGTGGTGGTGCTCGACCTGATGCTGCCCGGCGAAGACGGCCTTACCCTGTGCCGCTGGCTGCGGGCTGAATCGGACATTCCGATCCTGATGCTCACCGCCCGCTGCGAACCGACCGACCGGATCATCGGCCTGGAACTGGGCGCCGACGACTATATGTCCAAGCCGTTCGAACCGCGCGAACTGGTGGCCCGTATCCAGACCATCCTGCGCCGGGTGCGCGATGATCGTACCGAGCAGCGCGCCAATATCCGCTTCGACAACTGGCGTCTGAACAGCGTGTTGCGCCAACTGGTGGCAGACAACGGCCTGGTGGTGCCGCTGTCCAACGCCGAATTCCGCCTGCTGTGGGTGTTCATCGAACGCCCGCGCCGCGTATTGAGCCGCGAGCAATTGCTGGACGCCGCCCGCGGGCGCTCCATCGAAGCCTTCGACCGCAGCATCGACCTGCTGGTCTCGCGCCTGCGCCAGAAACTGGGAGACGACCCCAAGGCCCCGCAACTGATCAAGACCGTACGCGGCGAAGGCTACCTGTTCGACGCGCGGGATATCGGTTGATGCGCGCCACCTTCAATACGTTGTTCGGGCGGCTGTTCGGCGTGCTGCTGGTGGCCATCGTGCTCGCGCATCTGCTGGCGTTTTTCTGGTTCCATCATTACGGCCCACCACCGCCACCGCCGCAGGACACCTTCGTCGAGCAGCCGGATGGCTCGATGAAGCCGCTGGTCAAGCCTCACCGTCCCTGGTTCGGTGGCCCGGTGGTGCCGCTGACGTTTCAATTCATCTCGCTGATCATCGCCGCGTGGTACGGCGCCAAGCTGCTGAGCCGGCCGATCCAGCGCCTGAGCGCGGCGGCCGAGCGTTTAAGCCTTGACCTCGACAGCCCGCCCCTCGAAGAGTCCGGGCCCCGCGAAGCGCGCCAGGCCGCGTCGACCTTCAACCTGATGCAAAGGCGCATCCGCGAACAGGTCAGCCAGCGCGCGCGCATGCTCGGGGCGGTCTCCCATGACCTGCGCACGCCGCTGTCGCGGCTCAAGCTGCGCCTGGAACAGATCGAAGATACCCGGCTGCAAGGTCAGATGCGCCAGGACCTGGACGACATGATCGGCATGCTCGACGCCACCTTGAGCTATCTGCATGAACAGCGCACCAGCGAGACCCGACACTGGCTCGACGTGCAGGCGCTGGTGGAGTCGCTGAGCGAAAACGCCCAGGACCAAGGCAGCGATGTCCAAGTGGGCGGCACCTGCGCGCCGTTGCAGGTGCAGCCCATGGCATTGCGTTCGTGCCTCAACAACCTGATCGACAATGCCCTGCGCTATGCAGGTTCAGCCCGTGTGGAACTGGCGGACAGCCGCGGGGCGCTGGTGATCCGGGTGATTGACCATGGCCCCGGCATCGCCGCCGACAAGCGCGAAGCGGTGTTCGAACCGTTCTTTCGCCTGGAGGGCTCACGCAACCGTAATTCCGGCGGCGTCGGCCTGGGCATGACGATCGCCAGGGAAGCGGTCGAGCGCCTCGGCGGCCACCTGAGCCTGGAAGACACGCCAGGCGGCGGATTGACCGCAGTGATGTGGCTGCCCAGGGCTTAAAGCGGCTTGTCTTCGCGCCGCGCCTGGGCCTGGGTCGCGCTCCAGTCCGTCAACAGGCTGTAGGCCACCGCGAGCAAGGTCGGGCCGATAAACAGGCCGATAAAACCGAACGCGATCAAGCCGCCGAACACGCCCAGCAACACGATCACCAGCGGCAGGTTGCCGCCACGGCTGATCAGGTATGGCTTGAGCACGTTGTCGACACCGCTGATGATGAAGGTGCCCCATACGCCAAGGAACACCGCGTAGGTGTAGTCGCCCTTCCACGCCAGCCAGGCCGTGGCCGGGATCCACACCAGCGGCGGGCCCATGGGAATCAGGCTGAACAGGAACGTCACGCCGCCCAGCAGCAGCGCACCGGGCACCCCGGCGATCAGGAAACCGATCAGCGCCAGCACCGCCTGGGCCGCAGCCGTGCCGATCACGCCGTTAACCACCCGTTGCACCGTACCGGCCACCAGTTCGATGTAGTAACTGGCACGGTCGCCGATCAGGCGTTCAAGCAGCCGATGCACGAACATCGCCAGGCGCGGCCCGTCGCGGTAGAAAAAGAACACAAAGACCAGGCTCAAGGTCAGTTCGAGGATACCGCCGCCAATCTGCGCACTGCGCGCCAGCAACCAGTTGCCGACCTGGCCGAGGTACGGCTTGATGCTGAGCATCAACGCCGCGCCCTGTTGGTCGATGCTGTCCCATGTCGCCACCAGCCGCTCGCCGATAACCGGGATCGAGCCCAGCCAGCTCGGCGCATCGGGCAGGCCGTCGACCTGGATATCCTTGATCAGCACCACGGCATCGCGCACATGGTCCGCCAGGTTGAACCCCAGCCACACCAGCGGCAGCGCCACCAGCAACATCCAGCCCAGCGTCAGGATGCCGGCCGCCAGCGATTCGCGACCGCCCAGCCCGCGTGTCAGCAGCACCATCAGCGGCCAGCTCGCGAATGCCAGCACCGCGCCCCAGAACAGCGCCGACCAGAACGGCGCCATGACCCAGAAGCTGGCACCAAACAGCACCAGCAGCAGGATTTGCACCAGCAGGCGATCGTTATTGAGCATGGGGTATCTCGAAAAGAGTCGATAGAAGAGAGCTTAGGCGAACGGCGCGGGTCCGTTCGCCCAGTGACGTTAGCGTATCAGACGCACGTGCAGGCCCTCGGCGTCACCCGGACTGTTTTCCAGGCGTGCGGCGCGCACACCGTTGTCGATCAGCCCTTGACGCCAGGCTTCGGCGTTGGGGCCGGACAGGCTGACCCGCAAGGTGGTGTCGAGGTTCAACCCCCTGGAGATCAACGTCAGCCACGTGTCATCAGGCTCGGCACCGAGCGTGGGGAAGTCCAGCTCACCGGTGCTTTTCAACTCACGCAACAACGTTGCCGAGGTGGGCAGAAGACTCCCCAGCGGCGTGCCGGCGTCCATCTGCTCGACATGCAGATAGGCGCGGCGATTGCCACGGGTGATGCCGTACAGCGCCACCAGGGTGTTGTCCTGCGGGGCCGCCAGACGTAAAAGCAGATATTCCTGCTGGCCGTCGGCCCCTACCAGCTTGGCGTTGCCGAACACTTCGTTGGCCCACAGGCTGCTTTCGCCACAATCGCGGGCCTGGCACCAGAACAGCAACTGCGCGCCCTTGGCCTGCAGGGCTTCGCGGGTGGCGGTAAAGGCGGCGCTGGAGCTGTGTTCGGCAGGCAGTTCGTAGGTGATCGCGGTGGTTTGACCGCGTGCGGTGGCCTGGCCTTCGGAACGCAATTGGCCGCTGATCTTGCGGATCGCGCCCATGGGGTAGATGCGTTCGCGGTCTTCAGCGGGGCGATAGTCGACAATCTGCGCGTCCACCTGGCGGGCAATGGCCGGCAAGTCCTGGCTTCCCGGCACATCGGCGGCGAACACGAGCGGGCTGAAGCAGCACAGCCCAAGGGCACGTAAACATCCTTTACCCAGGCTCATCGGATCACTGAGCCGTGGCCATGGAGGGTCGCAGCGGTTTGAAGATGGTGCATGGTTGACTCCCTTTCAATCCGCCCAGCCTCGGCAGTTGACCGCGTCAAGTCAAGGCGTGGAGAAGAACCGATTGAAACAGTCTGCAACAAGAACCGCACCGGGCTCGTCATTCAGGTGCAAATGATGACCACCCGGCAGCGTCGTCACGGTAAAGGGCAGCCGTGAAAGCAATTCAGGATGTTTCGCCACCATACCGTCAGCCGCCACCACTAACTGCGTAGGGCAACTCACGCGTCGTACGAAAGCCATGGCTTGTTCGTCGGTCAGGCGCATCGGTGATGCCAGGGTCAGGCGACTGTCGCTGCGCCAGGTATAGCCGCCCGGCACCGGCATCAAACCGCGCTGGGCCAGCAGTTCTGCGGCTTCGCGGCTGACCGCGACCACGCCATGCATGCGCGCCTCGACCGCCCGGTCCAGGCTGGCATACACCGGTTTGCGCTTGCCTTGCAGGCTCAGTTGCGCCTGCAAGGCCATGCCCAGCCGTTCGGCTGCGTTCTCGCCGCCGGCGGTCGGCGGGATCACGCCGTCGATCAATCCAAGATGCGTCACGCGCTCCGGTAACGCCCCGGCGAGCACCAGGGAGACGATGGCGCCCAGGGAATGGCCAAGTAATGCAAAACGTTGCCAGCCCAGTTGCTCGGCCACTTGCACTACATCGTGCACGTAATCCCACAAGGCATAACCGGCCCCCGCCGGACGATGGGCCGAGTGCCCGTGGCCGGCCATATCCAGCGCGACAATGCGTAAACCCTGGAGCTTGGGTGCCAGGCGCGCAAAGCTGTTGGCGTTGTCCAGCCAGCCATGCAGGGCAATGACCGGCAAACCGTCTTCAGGTCCAAATAGATGCGCGGCCAGCTCGATATGCGGCAGGCTCAGGCGTACTTCTTCCACCGGCGTACTCATGCGCAACTGCGCTCACGGGCCTGCCAGCGGGAAAACAGCTGTTTGATCAACATGGCGGTGTCCTGGGGTCGCTCGAGGGGGAACATATGGCCGCCGGGCATGGTGAGCATTTCACCCATGGGCAGGCGACCTACGCCGCTGGCATGATGGCGCATCACCACACGGCTTTGACGGCCGCGCACCACGGCCAGCGGTACTTTCAACTGGCGCACCTGGCCGGGGCTGGTGTGAGGCACGCCTCGGTAGATGCTGATTTCGGTCGCCGGGTCGAAACGCAAGCGCAGGCGGTCGCCCATTTGCTGCAGGCCATGTTGCAGATACGCCTCAAAGCACTCGGGGTCGAAACTGCGAAACAGGGTCTTGCCGGCGAAGTAGGCACGCGCGGCGTCCAGGTCGCTGAATTCCTCGCGGCGGCCCAGGGTGCGTCCGGCCGGGGTCAGGCGGTCGATGAAGCCAAAGCGCTTGGCGGCGCGAATCACCCAGCGATCCGCGCGGGTCAGCACCGGCGAGTCCAGCATCACCACGCCACGGTACAGCTGAGGGCAGCGCATCGCGGCATGCAAATGCAACACTCCGCCCAGGGAATGGCCGACGCCCCATACCGGCTCCGGTTGCTGCTGCAGATGATGGATCAGTTCATCCACCAGGTTCTGCCAGTTATCGTCCACCGGAAACCTGGGGTCATGGCCGTGCTGCGGCAGATGCGCCACTGCATACTCCGGGGCCAGAGCGTCGAACAACTTGCCGTAGGTGGCTGACGGAAAGCCATTGGCGTGGGCGAAAAATACAGGCTGCGACATACCGGCTCGCTCTAGAGGAACAGACCTCGATTGTCACCACGCCCGGCCCCTACGGCAATGACCGTAACCGCCAGGAATGATGACACTCACGCCATGCCTATCGCGCCGGTGGCTGCTCGCCCAGCGGCACCACGGCCACGGTCAGGCGCGAAACGCAACTGGCCTTGCCCTCGTCATTGGTCAGGCGGATGTCCCACACTTGGGTCGTGCGGCCAATGTGGATGGCCTTGGCTACTGCCGTTACCCGCCCGCTGCGCACGCCGCGCAGGTGGTTGGCGTTGACCTCCAGGCCCACGCAGTAGAATTTGCTGGCATCGACGCACAGGTAGGCCGCCATGGAGCCGACGCTTTCGGCCAGCACCACGGAGGCGCCGCCATGCAGCAGGCCGTAGGGCTGATGGGTACGGTGGTCGACCGCCATGCTGGCGGTGAGGGATTGGTCGTCGAAGCTTTCGAAGCGAATGTCCAGCAATTCACCGATGGTGTTTTTCTGACTCGCGTTGAGGTGTTCGATATTCGGTTGCGTGCGCCACAGGCTCATAGGGGTGTCCTTATTGATTTTATTACGACCCTAATCCTGCCACAAAACAGAGCGCGCGCGCACAACCTGTCGATATCGCCTACGGGTTTTTCACGCTGACCAGGCTCATCAGCCCGGCCAGCGGGAAATCCCCTTCCAATTCCGCCAGGCTGGCGGTGTGCATCGGTTCTGGCTGGCGCTGATGACCATGCTGCGCAACGCTGATCAGGCCACCCACCAATGGCTGATGGCTGACCAGCAGCACGTTGTCATCGCTGTCGAGTTTTTCCAGCACCAGAAGCGGGTTGCCCTCCGGCGTCAGCCACGGCACCGTGCGAATGTCCGGCTCAAAGCCCAGCGCCTCGCGCACCAGCTGCGCCGTCTGCTGCGCACGCACATAGGGGCTGGCGATAATGGCGCCGAGCGGCTGGCCGATCAGATGCGCAGCGCTGCGTAACACTTCGGCCCTGCCGTGCGCGGTCAGGTTGCGCTCGGGGTCGGTGCGAGCGTGCGCCTCGGCTTCACCGTGGCGCAGAATCCACAGCTTCATAGCTTGGGCTCTTCGTCACGCACCGGGTGCGGTGCCGGCGGCACGCTATGAGCGGCTTCGCCTTCCGGTGCACGCGGGGTTGGCCAATCGGCAAACGGCCAGGGTTTTTGCTCGGTGTGGAAGCTGCCGAAGCGACCGATCTGCGCCAGGAACTGGCTGAGGCTGTCGCCGAAGTTCATCAGGCCCAGGTTCGGCGCGCCGTAGATCAGTCGGTAAATCAGTTGCACAATCACCAATGCGCCGAGCAGGAACTGCGCCACCTGCCACACCAGGGCAAACACCAGCATCCACAGGATGCGCAGCACAATGGACTCATACTTGGGGGCTGCTTTGGAATCGTTCATGCCGCGTTCCTCAGTTGAAACCGCTGGTGGAAATAAAGTCGACATCGGTTTTCGGCTCGGCGCGCATCAGCAGCTCGATGACCTGGCTCAGGGTGCGTCCTTCGAACAGGATCGCGTGCAGCCCGGCCACCAGCGGCATATACACACCGACTTCCTGGGCCTTGGCTTTCAGCACTTTGAGGGTGTTGACCCCTTCGGCCACTTCGCCCAGGCGTGTTACCGCCTCTTCCAGGCTCAACCCCTGGCCCAGCGCGAAACCGACTTGATAGTTACGGCTCTTGGGCGACGAGCAGGTGACGATCAGATCGCCGACGCCCGCCAGGCCCAGGAACGTCATCGGGTTGGCGCCCTGATTCACGGCGAAACGGGTCATTTCGGCCAGGGCGCGGGTAATCAGCATGCTCTTGGTGTTTTCGCCCATCTCCAGGGCCACGGCCATGCCGGCGATGATGGCATAGACGTTCTTCAACGCACCGCCCAGCTCGACGCCAAAGCGATCGCCACTGGCGTAGACACGAAAGGTGCGGCCATGCAGCACCGCCTGGACGCGCTCGCACAGCGCCTCATCCTCACTGGCGATCACCGTGGCAGTCAGCGCATGCTCGGCCACTTCCCGCGCCAGGTTCGGCCCGGACAGCACACCGATGCGCGCCTGGGGTGCGATCTCTGCGAGGATTTCGCTCATCAGCTTGAACGTCTGCGCCTCGATGCCCTTGGTCAGGCTGACCAGCAGCTTGCCCGCCAGACGTTCGGCGTGGGGCGCCAGCACCGAGCGCAAGGCGCTGGAGGGCAGCGCGACAAAGCACAGGTCGCAGTCGGCAAGGGTTGCGAGCAGATCGGTCACGGGCTCGACCGCCGGATGAATCTTGATGCCTTTGAGGTAACGCGGGTTTTCGCGGTGCACGCGAATGGCCTCGGCCTGCTCGGGATCGCGCATCCACTGGCGTACCGCGTGGCCATTTTCAGCCAGCAGGTTAGCCACGGCGGTACCAAAACTTCCGCCTCCCAGGACCGCAATAGGGCGCTGTTCAGTCATATGCAATCCGTTAATCCATACCAGTGGCGATGGCGGCATTATACGGGGCGACCCGCTTGCGGCCAGCCCCCGTGTGAATTCGTGCGCCTGTCGGAAAATGCCACACTTGAGTGAAGTAATTGCAAGTCTCACGACTGGCAAAATGCCTGACCTCAGTTAACATGGGCGGCTATCCGCAATTATCAAGGCCGTGCCGTGTATCCGGGCCCTCCTCTCCGCTCATCCCTGCCATTGATGCTGCCCCTGGTGCTTGCGTGCAGCGCCAATGCGTCGGCAGATGACCTGTTTCTCGACAGCCAGCCGCTGCCGCAGGTATTGACCGCCACCCGCCTCAAGCAATCGGCCGCCGCCGTTCCCGGCAGCATGACCGTGATCGACAGCGAATTGATCAAGGCCAGCGGCGCGCGTGACATTGCCGAGCTGTTGCGCCTGGTGCCCGGGATGATGGTCGGCTACACCACCGGCAATCAGGCTGCGGTGAACTACCACGGCACCAGCGCCAGCGATGCACGGCGCATGCAGGTATTGATCGACGGGCGCTCGGTGTATCGCGCAGGCCTGGCCACGGTGGACTGGAGCGATATTCCGGTGGCCATGGAAGACATCGAGCGTATCGAGGTGTTTCGTGGCCCCAATACCGTCAGCTACGGCGCCAATGCGCTGATGGCGGTGGTCAATATCCTCACCCGCTCACCGGCCAACAGCCAGGGCACGCGGGTAAAGGTCATCCAGGGTGAACGCGGGATCAACGATGTCTATGCCAGCCAGGGCGTGGGCTGGGAAACCGGCGATCTGCGCCTGTCGCTGTCAGGGCAGAAGGACGATGGTTTCGACCGCGATGCCGTCGGCGCCGACCGCCGCGACAGCCGCCGCCTCAGCCGTTTCAGCCTGGCCGTCAGCCAGACGTTGAATGCGCAACAGAGCATCGACTGGCAACTGAATGCCAAGGAGGGGACCAATCAGCGCCCCTACACCTACACTCCGGTATTCGCCGGGATTACCGAGGGCGGTACCAATTCCGACGTCAACGCCAGGGACTACGCCGGTTCGATGCGCTGGAACTTCGACTTCAACCCCGAACACAGCCTGTATATCCAGGGGTCGGCCCAGCAATGGGACCGTCGGCAGATCTGGAAAGCCTGTGACGCCAAGGTCTCGTTCAGCCCAGAATTGACCCGGTTGTGGCAGCTCAACCCCAACTACGCCGAACGGCTGGCGCGGCACATGGATACCTTCAGCCAGGGCAGTGCCCCGCCCGGCAGCGCCGCTGAACAGGCGCTGGGCAACCAGGTACTGGACCAGTGGCGCAACGGCGCCAACCAGAGCGTGTGCGGCGATATCGACCAAAGTGCCACGGAAAGCCGCTACGACGTGGAGCTGCAAGACACTCTCAGCCTCTCCGACAGCCTGCGCCTGGTCAGCGGGATGAATTACCGCTACGACCGCGCCGACTCCGACACCTACTTCAACGGGACGCTGGACGACACCACTTGGCGCCTGTTCGGCCACCTGGAATGGCGGGCCAGCGAACACTGGCTGCTGCAGGGCGGCGCGATGTACGAAGACACCCACCTGAGCGGCAACTCGCTGACGCCGCGCGTGGCGGTCAACTACCTGATCAACCCGCGCCACGGCCTGCGGGCGGTGTACTCCGAGGCGATCCGTTCGCCGGACATGTTCGAGAACAACGTCAACTGGAGCTACCGCGTCACCAACCTCAGCTCGCCGGTCTACGGGCAGAATTCCGGGCAATATTTTGTGGTGACGCGCGGCCCCGGCAATCTTGATAAAGAGTTGATGCGCTCGCGCGAACTGGGCTACAACGGCTTCTTTGCCGACCTCGGACTGAATGTCGATGTGAAGCTCTTCTACGACGAAATCACCGACATGATCAGTTCGCCGTTGCGCAACAATCAATACATCGCCAGCAACGCCAACAGCTCGCGCTTTACCGGTGCCGAATCACAGTTCGACTGGCGCGTCAGCGACGCCGACCGCCTGCGCCTGACCTATGCTTACGTCGATGCGAGCGCCAGCAACCCGCTCGACAAGACGCAGACCGCACGCAACAGCGGCTCGGCCGGCTGGTTGCGTGAATGGGGCCACGGCTGGTCGAGCGCCTTGTTCTATTACGGCGACGACGCACTCAACGAGTATCGCTTCGAACGGGTCGACCTGCGGGTCGCCAAGCGTATTGCCCTGGGCAAGACCAACGTGGAACTGGCCGGCATGCTGCAACAACGCCTCGACAACCAGCCGACCACCTGGCCCGACAACAATTACGACCATCGCCATGTGCTCTATTTCAGCGCGCAGCTAGAGTTCTGACATGGGCGATCAGTCACGGATGACCCTCCCTCTTGTTTCACGGCTGTGGCGGCGCGCCTTGCTGCTGGTGTGCCTGCTGTTCACCACCCCGGTGTGGAGCGCCGATATCCTGCTGACCGCCGCCGAGGACAGTGCCGGTGTCCAGGGGTTTACCCAGGCCCTCGCCCGGCAGCGCCCCGAAGACCATGTCACCTTCACCCTGCTTGCAGACTTGCCGGCGCCGAGCCATCTGCCCGCCACTACCCGCCTGATCCTGCTGGACCTGCCCGGCCTCGACTGGCGCTTGCAGGATAGCCAGGGGCCACCGACCCTGGTGCTGCGCATCAGCCGCCTGCAAGCTCACCAGCGCCTGGGCAGCGCGCGCCCGGCCAGAATCAGCCTGCTGTGGAGCGACCCGCCGCTGGCGCGCCAGTTGCGCCTGATCGCCAGCATCCTGCCCCAGGCCCGGCGGATCGGCGTGCTTTACGGCGCCGACAGCCAATTCCTGCTGCCTGAGCTTGACCGGTACGCCGCGCCACTGGGCCTGGAAATCGTGCGCCAACGCTGGGACAACACCAACGACAGCCGCACCCTGCAAACCCTGTTCAAGAAAAGTGACGTGCTGCTGGGCCTGGACGACCCGCAACTGTACAACCCGAAAACCGCCAAGAACCTGTTACTGAGCAGCTATGCCCAGCAATTGCCGCTGATAGGGCCCAATGCCGGGTTTGTCCGCGCAGGCAGCCTGGCCAGCACCTACAGCGACCAGTCCGACTGGCTCGCCGTACTCGATCGCCTGCTCGACCATCCGCCGGCCACCTGGCCGCGCACGCTGTACCCGCAACACTTCAAAGTGGCAGGCAATCCGCAAGTCGCACGCTCACTGGGCATCGAACAGGTCGACGAAGCTGCCGTCGCCGCCCGCCTGGCCGAAGGAGATGAACGCCCATGACCTTGCGCCGTCGCTGGGACATCAACACCCGCACCCAACTCATCACCCTGGGGCCTGCGCTGCTGCTGACCTTGCTGTTGATCAGCTTCTTTACCTTCGTGCGTATCCAGGACTTGCGCCAGGAGCTGGACCACACCGGCCAGTTGATCGCCAACCAACTGGCGCCTGCCACCGAATACGGCGTTATTTCCGGCAACAACGATGTGCTCGACGCCTTGCTGCGCGCGACGCTGGCCACGCCCCACGTGCGCTTCCTGGAGATCCAGGACAGCGCCGAGAACATTCTGGTGTACGTCGAGCAGCCGTCGGAGAAGCACGACCGTTCACTCTCGGTGAAAGTGTTCCAGGCGCCGATCCGCCTGCAGCATATCCAGCTGGGCAATGACTTCTTCCAGGACAACCTCAACGAACCCAAGGCGCCGCGAGCGGACTACCTGGGCCGGGTGATTGTCGGTATGTCCAATGACGCGTTCAGTCAGCGCCAGCAGGAAATCCTGTTCAAGGCCGGCATTCTGGCGCTGTTCGCCCTGCTGTTTACCTTCCTGCTGGCGCGACGCCTGGCCGCCAGCCTGTCGCAACCGATCAGCGCCATGGGGCATGCGGTGAAGGCGATCCAGCAAGGCGACTACAAGACACCGCTGCCGATTGTCGACGACTCCGAACTGGGCGACCTGGCACGGCACATCAACAACCTGGCCGCGGGCCTCAATCAGGCCAGCCGCGAGCAGCAGCAGGCCATGGCGCAGTTGATCCAGACCCGCGAGGAAGCCGAGCGGGCGAACAATGCCAAGTCCGAATTCCTGGCGATGATGAGCCATGAGCTGCGCACGCCGATGAACGGTGTGCTGGGCATGCTGCAACTGCTGGAAACCACCGACATGACCGAAGAGCAGGCCGAATACGCGGCGCTGGCCTCCGAATCCACCGAGCACCTGCTCAAAGTCATCAACGACATCCTCGACTTCTCGCGCATCGAACGGGCCGCGCTGGAGCTGGAACATATTGCCTTCAACCTGGCCGAGCTGATCAGCAGTTGCGCCCAAGCGTTCCAGCACAGCGCGCAGCAGCGCGGGCTGGCCCTGGAGCTGTCGATTCCCTCGGGCATGGAGGCCCTGCGAGTGTGCGGTGACCCGACCCGTATCCGGCAGATCCTGGTGAACCTGATCGGCAACGCCTTGAAGTTCACCGAGCACGGTACCGTACATGTGGAGGCCCACTGGCAAACCCTGGACCATGAACTGGTGTGGTTCACCTGCACCGTGCGCGACAGCGGTATCGGTATTTGCGCCGAGCGTCTGGAACTGATGTTCGATGCGTTCCAGCAGGCCGACAGCTCTATTTCAAGACGTTACGGAGGCACCGGCCTCGGCCTGCCGATCGCCCGCACCCTGGCCGAACGCATGGGCGGCACCCTGCGCGCCCAAAGCGAAGAGGGCCGGGGCTCGGTGTTCACCCTGGAAATTCCGTTGGCCATTGATCAGCAAAGCCTGCCCGCCATCGCCCCGGACGCCGTGGGCAAGACCAGTGCCGGCGACGGGCGGCACATACTGCTGGTGGAAGACAACCCGGTTAACCGCACCGTGGTCGAAGCCATGCTGCGCAGCCTGGGTTTTGAAGTCAGCCTGGCCACCGATGGCGCCGAGGCGATCCGCAGCGCCGAAAGCCTGATCTTCACCGCGATCCTGATGGACTGCCGCCTGCCATTGATCGACGGCTACGAGGCCACCCGGCGAATTCGCCGACTGCCGGGCTGCGCCGATTTACCGATTATCGCCTTGACCGCCAATGCCTTGCAGGGCGACCGCGAAGCCTGTCTTGCAGCCGGAATGAACGATTACCTGGCCAAACCGTTCAAACGCACGGATTTGCAGCAAATCCTCCAGCGCTGGGTGCACTAGCAGTCGTGGCTAAGCCAACTCCGACTGGCGTGGAGGACGAAAGTGCGGCAGTCTTAGGCACCCGAACGGGCCGATAAACAGGTCCGGTTTAACATTTCAGTGAACAAGTGTACATTGAGTACCTTGACGCTGTGACTTTCACTACAACGCAATAGTCTATGTGTAGGCTGCCGCTATGAGGCATGAACGCTTCATCCGGTTCGGGAAGATTTGCCCTACCCTGCCGCATGGGATTATTGAGGAGCTCGCATGACCAAACAAAACGCCTTTACCCGGGAAGACCTGCTGCGCTGCAGTCGCGGTGAGCTGTTCGGCCCAGGTAACGCGCAACTGCCCGCCCCGAACATGCTGATGGTGGATCGCATCACCCATATCAGCGAAGAAGGTGGCAAGTACGGCAAAGGTGAATTGGTCGCCGAGCTGGATATCACCCCTGATCTGTGGTTCTTTGCCTGCCACTTCGAAGGCGATCCGGTGATGCCGGGCTGCCTGGGCCTTGATGCCATGTGGCAACTCGTCGGCTTCTACCTGGGCTGGCAAGGCCTGCCGGGCCGCGGTCGCGCCCTGGGTTCGGGCGAAGTGAAGTTCTTTGGCCAGGTCCTGCCGACCGCCAAGAAAGTCACCTACAACATTCAAATCAAGCGCGTCCTCAAGGGCAAGCTGAACCTGGCCATCGCCGACGGTTCGGTGACTGTCGACGGTCGCGAGATCTATACTGCCGAAGGCCTTCGGGTCGGCGTATTCACTTCCACTGACAACTTTTAAGGGTTATCCGCATGCGCCGCGTCGTTATCACTGGTCTGGGCATCGTTTCTTGCCTGGGCAATGACAAAGAGACCGTCACCGCTAACCTGCGTGCAAGTCGCCCTGGCATCCGCTTCAACCCGGAATATGCCGAAATGGGTCTGCGTAGCCAGGTTTCCGGCTCCATTGACCTGCCCCTCGAAGAACTGATCGATCGCAAGATCTATCGCTTCGTCGGCCACGCTGCCGCCTACGCCTACCTGGCCATGAAAGACGCAATCGCCGACTCCGGCCTGAGCGAAGACCAGGTGTCGAACGTACGTACCGGCCTGATCGCCGGCTCCGGCGGCGCATCCACCCTGAACCAGATGGAAGCGCTGGACATCCTGCGCGAAAAAGGCGTGAAACGCGTTGGCCCGTACCGTGTAACGCGGACCATGGGCAGCACCGTTTCGGCTTGCCTGGCCACGCCGTTCGCGATCAAGGGTGTGAACTACTCGATCTCCTCCGCCTGCGCCACCAGCGCCCATTGCATCGGGACTGCCGTTGAGCAGATCCAGTTGGGCAAGCAGGACATCGTATTCGCGGGCGGCGGTGAAGAAGAACACTGGAGCCAGTCGTTCCTGTTCGACGCCATGGGCGCGCTGTCCACCCAGTACAACGAAACCCCGGAAAAGGCCTCCCGTGCCTACGACGCCAAGCGTGACGGTTTCGTCATCGCCGGCGGTGGCGGCATGGTGGTGGTCGAGGAGCTGGAACACGCTCTGGCCCGTGGCGCGAAGATCTACGCGGAAATCGTTGGCTACGGCGCGACATCCGACGGCTACGACATGGTTGCGCCAAGCGGTGAAGGCGCCATCCGTTGCATGCAGATGGCCATGTCCACCGTGGATACCCCGATCGACTACCTGAACACCCACGGCACTTCGACTCCGGTCGGCGATGCCAAGGAGATGGAAGGCGTGCGTGCGGTATTCGGTGACAACGCGCCGAAAATCAGCTCCACCAAGAGCCTGTCGGGTCACTCCCTGGGCGCCGCCGGCGTTCACGAAGCGATCTACTGCCTGCTGATGATGGAAGGCAACTTCATGGCCGGCTCGGCCAACATCGACGAGATCGACCCGGTCGTCGCCGATATGCCGATCCTGACCAAGACCGTTGAAGATGTGAAAATCGACACCGTGATGAGCAACAGCTTCGGCTTTGGTGGCACCAACGCCACCTTGGTGCTGAAACGCTGGCAGGGCAAGTAAGGCCTGGCGCTTGAGCGATGAAAAGCCCCGACTGGTTCGGGGCTTTTTTATGGGCGATTGAATGAGACCGAGTCACGTGCATCGGGGGCAAGTCGAGCCGGCGCACCGCTCCTCTCACATTTGGCCGAGTTGGCCTGGAGAATGCGGTCGAATGTGGGAGGGGGCTTGCCCCCGATGGCGGCCTCTGGACCGACCAGGATGCCGGATCAGACCGAGTACATATCCGTTTCTGCGGTAACGGCTGCTATGGGTTCCGCCCTTACGGCGGCTCACTTTTGAAAAGCGCAAAAGTAAGCAAAACGCTCTTGCCCCACCACTCGGCACCTCGCTTAGGCTCGGTG
>NZ_CVTK01000051.1:57875-140042 GCF_900004785.1 Pseudomonas sp. 28 E 9
GTGCGGCTAACCCGGCGTCCTGCCGGGTTGCCCACGGATTCAAGCCTGCGTTCGGCCAGCGTGGTTTAACGGGGCGCCTAAGATCAAAAGCAGAGCAAGATCAAGAGCGGCTCGCTTCGCATCGCGGTTTGCGTTGGGCGCTACACCGTTGTGAAGATACCTATGCGCGATAGGATCACCTCAATTACACAACACCAAAACCCGACCTCAATGCACGCCCTCATTGCGGGTCGACTTGGGCAGGATGGCCAGAAAGTTATCCCGCGCGACCTTGTGGGCGATGTCTTCAGGTAATGCGTCGAGGAAAGGGTCAAAACCGCGCATTTCCTTACCCAGCTTGTTGAAACGCCCTACCACGTCAGAGCCCAGCATGAAGCGATCAGGGAAGCGCTCCACCAGTTTGACCCACTCCGGCCTGGGCTTGCCCGCATCATCCAGCAGGTAGGGCGTGAGCACGCTCCAGGACAGGTCGATATACAGGTTGGGGTAAGCCTCGAGCAGGCGGCTCAGGGTAGGCAGCAGGAAATCCATTTGCACCTGATGGCGGTGAATCTCCTTGCTGGTACCGGCGTGGGCCCAGATGAAGCGTGTGTGCGGGTGGTTGCGCAACGGCTGCTCGACTTCGGCCAGGTACAACGGGTTGCGCTCGCGCTTGGAGGTGATGTTGGAGTGCAGCATCACCGGCAGGTCGTTCTCCGCCGCCAAGTGATAGATGCGCGTCATGGCCTCGTTGTTGGCGCGTGGCGTATCACCCGAGGTCAGCGCGGTGAGATCGTCGTGGCGGGTAAACACTTCGCCAATGCCCTGCCACAGCCCTGGGTTGAGGTCGAGCATGCGCTGGATGTGGGCGGCAGAGTTTTTGTCGTTGGGATTGAAACCGGCCAGGAACGGATGAAAGTGCCGGCGCTGTTCCGGGGCGAGCTTATTGACCGCAGCGGCGACGATCACATCGGTGGCGCTGTACCAGTAGGCATCGGCATCGTCGCCTGCGTAATAGCGCGGGCGCTTGGGTTCGTCCTCGTGCCATTTCTTGGCCACGGGAATGCCGGAAATCATCACATGCTCGATGCGATTTTCCGTCATGGCCTTGAGCAGCTTGTCCATGCCCGCGGTTTCCTGGAAAAAGTCCACGTAATGCAGGTGGGCGTCGCTGTAGGCATAGTCGCGGGCCTGCGCGGCAAGACTGCTGGCGGCGAGCATCAGGGCAAAACTCACACGGGTCCAGAGCACGGTGATACCTCGATAGGAACTGATACGGGTAGACCCTGCCCCGCGCATCAGGGTTCAGCAAGGACAAAAACCTGGAACCCCCAGGTGCCGGCATGCTCTATTACTGCATGACCGTCATCCAAACCTTGTGAGGTTCGCCATGCCTGTTACCGTCAATACGCTGAACGCCGAAAATTTCCGTCACAGCGTCGCCATCAACAACCACGAGCTGTTTACCGACCTGCCCAAGAGCCTGGGCGGTGATGATTCCGCCCCCTCTCCTCACGACTATTTCGATGCCGCGCTGGCGTCGTGCAAAGCCTTGACCGTCAGACTCTACGCACAGAAGAAAGACATTCCGCTCACCGGCGTTACGGTAGAAGTTACCCACGACGCCGCCGAAGAGCAAAAAGGTAAATACACGCTCAACGTCAAGTTGACCCTCAAGGGCGTGCTCACCGACGCTCAGCGTGATGAGCTGCACCGCGTCGCCGACAAGTGCCCGGTGCACAAACTGATGACCACGGCCGAAGTCAGCATTGAGACAACACTTTCGGAGGGCGCCTTCAGCCAATAACGCGAACTTCCGTTCGAGCAGGCGCGCCAGCGATGGGCGGCTGGGGATTGGCCCACTGTGCAGGGGCGTCAGAAAGAATTGAGTTGCCTGTGAAATAGCCATCGGGGGCAAGCCCCCTCCCACATTTTGGATGTATTCACAATTCAAGTGTGGGAGGGGCGGTGCGACGATTCGACTTGCCCCCGATGAGTCCCGAACAGGCGCCGAAGAATCAGCCCTTGAACACTTCATCCAGCAAATTGTGCATCGACTGGAACGCCCGCGCAGCGGTCCTGGCGTCGTACATCATCTTGCCCGGCACATTGGCATGGGGGTCCGTGAAGGAATGCACCGCGCCACCATAGCTGAGCAGTTGCCAATCCACACCCGCTGCGTTCATTTCATCTTCGAACGCCGGCAGTTGTTCTTTCGGTACCAGTGGATCGGACGCGCCATGCAGCACCAGCACTGAACCCTTGATGTTCTTCGCATCCGCGGGGTTCGGCGTGTCGAGGGTGCCGTGGAACGAGATAGCCGCTCTCACCGGCGCGCCGGTACGGGCCAATTCCAGGGAGCAGCAGCCACCGAAGCAGAAACCGAAGGTCGCCAGTTTCGACGTATCCACCGCTGCCTCGGTCTGGCCTTGCAGTTGTTCAAAGGCCGCGTGCATACGCTTGTTCAACAACGCACGATCATTTTTCAACGGCATCATCGCCGCGCCAGCTTCATCGCCATTGGTCGGCCGCACCGTTTGCCCATACAAGTCGGCAATCAGCACCACGTAGCCTTTGCCGGCAACGCTCCTGGCGATCTCTTCGGCGCCCGCGCTCACGCCCATCCAGTTCGGCGCCATCAGCAGCCCCGGCAGCGGGCCCTGGTGGCTGGCATCGAACGCCAGGCGGCTTTCATAAGACTGGCCATCAATCTGATAGACCACGGAACGTACTGTGACTTGGCTCATCATTTTCTCCAGTTGAGAGGGATTGAACGAAAAAACCCGCCGAAGCGGGTTTTTTCTACAACGGTGTTAAACCGACAGTTCAACCAACAGCTTGTTCAGTCGGCGCACATAAGCGGCCGGGTCCTTGAGGCTGTCGCCAGCGGCCAGGGCCGCCTGGTCAAAGAGGATGTGCGACAGGTCGCCAAAACGCTCCTCGCTCTGCTCACCGTCGAGTTTCTCGATCAGTGGGTGAGCCGGGTTGAATTCGAAGATCGGCTTGGAATCCGGCACCTTCTGGCCGCTGGCTTCAAGGATCTGACGCATCTGCATGCCCAGGTCCTGCTCGCCAATGGCCAGGATCGCCGGAGAGTCGGTCAGGCGATGGGAAACCCGCACTTCGCTGACCGCCTCACCCAGGGATGCCTTGATCCGCTCAACCAGGCCTTCCTTGGACTTGGCGACTTCCTCGGCGGCTTTCTTGTCTTCCTCGGAGTCCAGATTACCCAGGTCCAGGTCGCCGCGTGCCACGTCCACAAAGGATTTGCCGTCGAACTCGGTGAGGTAGCTCATCAGCCACTCATCGATACGGTCGGTCAGCAGCAGGACCTCGATGCCTTTCTTGCGGAAGACTTCCAGGTGCGGGCTGTTCTTGACCTGAGCGTAGGTTTCGCCGGTGAGGTAGTAGATCTTGTCCTGACCTTCCTTGGCGCGTGCCAGGTAGTCGGCCAGCGACACAACCTGTTCGCCGTCTTCACCTTGAGTCGAAGCAAAACGCAGCAGGCCGGCAATTTTTTCCTTGTTGGCAAAATCTTCCGCCGGGCCTTCTTTCATGACCTGGCCGAAGTTTTTCCAGAAGCCCTGGTATTTTTCAGGCTCGTTCTTCGCCAGTTTTTCCAGCATGTCGAGTACGCGCTTGGTCAGCGCCGACTTCATGGAATCGATGATCGGGTCTTTCTGCAGGATCTCCCGCGACACGTTCAGCGACAGGTCATTGGAGTCGACCACACCCTTGATAAAGCGCAGGTACAGCGGCAGGAACGATTCTGCCTGGTCCATCACGAACACACGCTGTACGTAAAGCTTCAGGCCCTTCGGCGCTTCGCGCTGGTACAGGTCAAACGGCGCACGCGCCGGCACGTAGAGCAGCGAACTGTATTCCAGCTTGCCTTCGACCTTGTTGTGGCTCCAGCTCAGCGGGTTTTCGTAGTCGTGACCGATGTGCTTGTAGAACTCCTGGTATTCCTCGTCCTTGATCTCGGTACGCGGACGGGTCCACAAGGCACTGGCGCGGTTGACGGTTTCCCATTCCTCGGCCGGCTTCTCCTGACCTTCGCCGGCAGCCTGCTCTTTGGGCAGCTCGATCGGCAAGGCGATGTGGTCGGAGTACTTCTTGATGATGTTGCGCAGGCGCCAGCCATCGGCGAATTCGTCTTCACCATCCTTGAGGTGCAGCACGATACGGGTGCCCCGATCAGGCTTGTCGAGGGTGGCGATTTCAAACTCGCCCTCACCTTTGGATGCCCAGTGTACGCCTTCGCTGGCGTCGAGGCCGGCACGACGGCTGAACACTTCAACCTTGTCGGCGACGATGAAAGCCGAATAGAAACCCACGCCGAATTGGCCGATCAGATGAGAATCTTTTTTCTGGTCGCCCGACAGGTTCTTCATGAAATCTGCGGTGCCGGATTTGGCGATGGTGCCCAGGTGGGTGATCGCGTCCTCACGGCTCATGCCGATACCGTTGTCTTCGAGGGTGACGGTCTTGGCGTCTTTGTCGTAGCTCACACGGATTTTCAGTTCGGCGCCACCTTCCAGCAACTCAGGCTTGGACAGGGCTTCGAAACGTAATTTGTCGACAGCGTCAGAGGCGTTCGAGATCAATTCGCGAAGGAAAATTTCCTTGTTGGAATACAGCGAATGGATCATGAGGTGCAGCAGTTGCTTCACCTCGGTCTGGAAGCCCAGGGTTTCCTTTTGAGTTTCCACACTCATGGTCATCAAACTCCAATTGGATGGCAGTGGCCGCGCCCGAAAGGGTTGGCGGCGGGTTGTCATCAAAGTTGGGGGCTAAGACCGGGATTTCAAGGGCGGCAATTCCTCGATCTTGAAATGGGCGCGAGCGGTGGCAATCGGTTCAGTGGGGGCCGTTTGCCAGGCGGTGACCGCCACATTGGCGACACGCCTGCCCTGGCGGCACACCTGGCAGGTGGCGTAGGTGTCGCGAAACTGGCCGGCGCGCAGGTAATCCAGGGAAAAATCGATGATTTTCGGCAGGCCAGGGGCGCCGGTGAATACCAGCAAGTGCAAGGCCGCCGACAGTTCCATGAAGCCGGCGATTACCCCGCCGTGCAGCGCCGGTAATATAGGGTTACCAATATTGTCTTTGTTGGCCGGCAGGCAAAACAACAGTTCGTCCCCCGAGCGTGTGCATTCGACGCCAATCAGCTTTGCGTAGGGAACCAGATCGAGCAGTGCCGCGTAATTGCCGCGCTCAAGTGCTTGCTCCAGATGCGTCTTGAATTGATGGCTCATGCCTGTTCTCCCTTGATCGCGCCGCTCATGCCCTGGCTGCCCTTGAGATGCTTGCCCATGCGCATGAATGTGCCCACCACATGGGCAATGGGCTGCTGCGGGTCGTCCTGATAGGCAAAGCCGCGGGTGAAGATCACATCGGTGGTTACCCGGTAGCATTGGGCAAAGCCATACACCGGCTTATGCGGCTCGGCGGGATGCATGTAGTCGATGCGCAAATCCAGGGTCGGGCAGACCTCGAACTCGGGCAGTACGCACAGCGTGGCCAGGCCGCAGGCGGTGTCCATCAATGACGTCAGCGCACCACCGTGGATGATGCCGCTGCGGGGATCACCCACTATGTGCGCGCCATAGGGCAGCACCAGCGTCATGCCCTCCCCCGTCGCTGCGTGGACGGTTATCCCCAGTACATGGCAGTGGCGAAGCGCCGAAACAAAGCGGGTGGCTCGGTCTAACAAGGGGGTCTGGGTCATGGTTTTTAAATTCTTATTAGTGTGGGGGAGCAGGATAGGTAATAATTTGGAAAGTTCCTGGCGAAAAAGCTTTATATATCTGTGGAACAAAAGGAACTAATGCTGGCCCCTTGAGTTCGAAAGGCCAGTAGATATCTTCAATAAGGAGAAACACCCATGCGCAACACATTAGCTATTTCCATGATGCTGGCCGCTGCCCTTGGCCTGGCTGCCTGCGACAAGAAATCCGAAGACAAAGCCCAAGACGCCGCCGCACATTCTGAGCAAGCTCAGCAAGACATGGCGAAAGCACAGGATAAAGTGAACGACGCTGCAAAAGAAAACGCTGAAGCTGCCAAAGCTCAGGCTGAATCGAATGCTGCCGCCGCTAAAGAAGCTGCACCTGCCACACCTGCTACCACACCTGCAGAGCCTGCGAAGCAGTAATTGCATGGCGTAAAGCTGTAGTGCAGTAAAAGATAGCCCGCTTATAGAGCGGGCTTTTCTTTGTCTGCTGTTTATGCAGGCTTTTAAGTCACGCTCTCTTTTGCCGGGTCCTGGGCGTGCATATTCGTCGGCGTATACACCATCACCTGCAAAACGTCGGAGTGAAACTCACGGCGGTAAAGCACCAACACCACCCCGCTGCTCATCAACATGAACAACCAGGGGCTGACGAACCAGGCCAGCATGGTCATGCCGAAGTAATACGCCCGCAAGCCGAAGTTGAACTGGTTGGCCGCCATCGAAATCACCCGCGCCGCGCGCAAGGCAAATGCATTGCGCTCCTGCTCCGACACATGCCGCTCACCAATCATCGGTGCCGAGCCCACCAGCACGGCGGCGAAGTTGTATTGGCGCATGCACCAGCTGAAGGTGAAGAACGCGTAGACAAACACCAGCGCCAGGCACAGCAACTTGATTTCCGACATGCCCTGGGAGGCCTGCTGTACCAAGGGGATATCCGCCAGCAATGACACGGCTCGCTCCGAGGCGCCCAGCACGGTCAGGATGCCGGCGAGGATAATCAACGTGCTGGAGGCGAAGAACGAGGCGTTACGCTCCAGGTTACCGATCACACTGGCATCGGCGATGCGGTTATCGCGCAGCAGCATGCGGCGCATCCAGTCTTCGCGATACAGGTGCAATACGCTGGCCAGGCAGGCGGTGTCCCGGGCCTTCCAGGTGGCGTAACGGGTATAGCCGCCCCAGCACAGAATGAACCATAGGGCGGCAAGCAGATGGGCTTGATTGGTTTGGACAAACGACATGTGGGTCCTTTTACACGGTGTTGGATAACTGAATGCTTTCAAAATGTGGGAGGGGGCTTGCCCCCGATTGCTTGCTGCTCGCCGTCTGTAGGAGCGAGCTTGCTCGCGAAAAACGTCAACGATAACGCGTGCTTTCTGAATGAACGCGGTGGCTGTGAGTTTTTCGCGAGCAAGCTCGCTCCTACCTGACTGGCATTAGGGCCAGCCCCTCCCACATTTTTTAAGTATTTCAACTTTAGAAGGTCGTAGCCTCTCAAGCATAAAAAATGCCCCGTATCGATTGATACGGGGCATTTCGGTAATGCGTTGAACCGCTATTAAGCGATGGCTTCGCTGCGCTTGCCCAACATGCGATCAACCACCACCGCCACAACCAGCACCATCACCGACGGCACCAGCCACGCCAGGCCTTGCTCGCTCAATGGCAAATTAGCCAGCTGCGCCGGCATCCAATCGGCCAGGCCCGCGCCCTTGAGTGCATCAATGCAGCCGAAGATAAAGGACACCAGCATCACTGGACCCACGATACGGCCCTGCTCCTGCCAGAAGTCTTTACAGAAGCTCAAAGCCACCAACACGATGCACGGCGGGTAGATCGCAGTAAGCACCGGAATGGAAAACGCGATCAGCTTGGTCAGGCCCAGGTTGGACACGAACAGCGAGAACAGCGCGAGGATCACCACCAGGGTCTTGTAGGACAGCGGCAGGACTTTGCTGAAGTACTCGGCGCAGGCACAGGTCAGGCCCACAGCGGTCACCAGGCACGCCAGGGAGATCAGCACAGCGAGGAAGCCGCTGCCCAGGGAACCGAAGGTATGTTGCACATAGGCGTGCAATACAGCGGCACCATTGGCCGCCCCGGCGGCGACTTCATGGCTGCCCGAACCCAGACGGAACAGGCTGACATACACCAGCGCCAGGCCTACGCCGGCAATCAGCCCGGCAATGATCGCGTAACGCGTGATCAGCTTGGGCGACTCAACGCCACGGGAGCGAATCGCGTTGACGATGACGATGCCAAATACCAGCGCGCCGAGGGTATCCATGGTCAGGTAGCCATTGATAAAGCCCTGGGAGAACGGCGCAGCGACGTATTCCGGCGTGGCGACACCGACCTCACCGGCCGGCAAGGCAAACGCGGCAACGCCGAGGATGGCCAACGCGATGATCTTCAGCGGCGCGAGAAAACGGCCGACGGTATCCAACAGTCGACCCGGATACAGGGAGACAAAGAACACCACCAGAAAGTACAACGAACTGTAGAGGAACAGCGCCAGCGGGCTTTCCCCGGTCAGCGGCGCCAGGCCCACTTCGAACGAGACGGTGGCCGTGCGCGGCGTGGCGAACAGCGGCCCTACCGCCAGGTACGCCGCAGCCGCCAGCAGGCCACCGGCGATCTTGCCGATCGGGCTGCTCAACGCATCCATACCGCCGCCGACCTTGGCCAACGCGATCACGGTGACGACCGGCAGGCCGACTGCCGTAATCAGGAACCCCAGGGCCGCCATCCACACGTGAGGCCCGGACTGCAAACCAACGATAGGCGGGAAGATGATGTTGCCGGCGCCCACGAACAGGGCAAAGGTCATAAAGCCCAACGCCAGGATATCCTGGCTTTTCAACACTTTCATTTTGAGGAAATACCACACTACTGAATCGGAATTTAGAGGGGGATTCCCTGTGGATGAGGGAAATACCGCCGGCCCTTATGGGGGCCGACCGGTCTGGCGCGCAGCTTCCTTTTGGGATACGGGCGCATAAAGAGGCGGCTAGAGTACAGAATTAGACCGACAAACGCACTGTTGCGGGGCGTACTGTCCGATAAGCGACATTCAAATGTCGCGTTTTCATACTTAATCTGACAATGCAATCAAATGTGGGAGGGGGCTTGCCCCCGATAGCGGTGGTTCTGTCACATGATCATGACCGACACCCCGCAATCGGGGGCAAGCCCCCTCCCACATTTGGATCTTCACCAAGCTCAGGTACTTTGCTGAGCCCAGAATGCACAAAGGCCACCCGAAGGTCGCCTTTGTGGGGTGAAGCGTCAGCTAAGCGCGAGGCTTACTTGACGGCCCAACCGGTCAGCTCGGCCAGGGCCTTGCCGATGTCTGCCAGCGAACGCACGGTTTTCACACCTGCGTCTTGCAGCGCAGCGAATTTCTCGTCTGCAGTGCCTTTGCCGCCGGAGATGATTGCGCCAGCATGGCCCATGCGCTTGCCCGCAGGGGCAGTCACACCAGCGATGTAGGACACAACCGGCTTGGTCACGTGTGCCTTGATGTAGGCAGCCGCTTCTTCTTCAGCCGAACCGCCGATCTCACCGATCATCACGATCGCCTCGGTCTTCGGGTCTTCCTGGAACAGCTTCAGGATGTCGATGAAGTTGGAGCCCGGGATCGGGTCACCACCGATGCCGACGCAAGTCGACTGACCGAAACCGGCGTCAGTGGTCTGCTTCACAGCTTCGTAGGTCAGGGTGCCGGAACGGGAAACGATACCGACTTTACCTGGCAAGTGAATGTGACCCGGCATGATGCCGATCTTGCATTCGCCTGGGGTGATCACGCCTGGGCAGTTAGGGCCGATCAGGGTGATACCCAGTTCGTCGCACTTAACCTTGGCATCCAGCATGTCCAGGGTAGGAATGCCTTCGGTGATGCAC
Organism: Pseudomonas sp. 28 E 9; assembly: GCF_900004785.1. Classification (NCBI taxonomy): domain Bacteria; kingdom Pseudomonadati; phylum Pseudomonadota; class Gammaproteobacteria; order Pseudomonadales; family Pseudomonadaceae; genus Pseudomonas; species Pseudomonas sp. 28 E 9. The sequence continues at coordinate 67,501 of NZ_CVTK01000051.1, forward strand.
ACGATCAGCTTGATGCCGCCGAAGGCCGCTTCCAGGATCGAGTCCTTGCAGAAAGGAGCTGGAACGTAGATCACGCTGGCGGTGGCGCCAGTGGCTTCTACTGCTTCTTTCACGGTGTTGAACACTGGCAGGCCCAGGTGCTCGGTGCCGCCTTTGCCCGGCGTTACGCCACCAACCATCTGGGTGCCGTACTCGATGGCTTGCTGGGTGTGGAAACTACCTTGCGAACCGGTAATACCCTGGCAGATAACTTTGGTGTCTTTATTGATCAGGACGCTCATTACTTGCCCTCCGCAGCTTTGACAACTTGTTGAGCAGCGTCGGTCAGGCTGGTAGCCGCGATGATGTTCAAACCGCTTTCTGCCAGTACTTTAGCGCCCAGTTCAGCGTTGTTACCTTCAAGGCGAACAACAACCGGGATTTTAACGCCGACTTCTTTCACTGCACCGATGATGCCTTCGGCAATCATGTCGCAACGAACGATGCCGCCGAAGATGTTGACCAGTACTGCTGCGACGTTGGAGTCGGACAGGATGATCTTGAACGCTTCGGTTACGCGTTCCTTGGTAGCGCCACCGCCTACGTCGAGGAAGTTGGCTGGCTTGCCGCCATGCAGGTTGACGATGTCCATGGTACCCATGGCCAGACCGGCACCGTTGACCATGCAGCCGATGTTACCTTCCAGCGCTACGTAGTTCAGTTCGAACTTGGCAGCGTGCGCTTCGCGCGGATCGTCTTGCGACGGATCGTGGAAAGTCTTCAGCTTTGGCTGACGGTACATGGCGTTGGCGTCGATGTTGATCTTGGCGTCGAGGCAGTGCAGATCGCCGTCAGCCTTGATCACCAGCGGGTTCACTTCCAGCAGGGCCAGATCGTGATCCTGGAACAGTTTGGCCAGACCGACGAAGATCTTGGCGAACTGGGCAACTTGCTTGCCTTCCAGACCCAGCTGGAAAGCCAGCTCGCGACCCTGGAATGGCTGAGCGCCAACCAGTGGATCGATAGTGGCCTTCAGAATTTTTTCCGGGGTTTCGTGAGCGATCTTCTCGATGTCCACGCCACCTTCGGTGGACGCCATGAACACGATGCGACGGCTCGAACGGTCAACGACAGCGCCCAGGTACAGCTCTTTAGCGATATCAGTGCACGATTCAACCAGGATCTTGGTGACTGGCTGGCCATTGGCATCAGTCTGGTAAGTCACCAGACGCTTGCCCAGCCACTGCTGTGCGAAGGCCTTGGCGTCTTCTTTGCTGCGAACCAGCTTAACGCCGCCCGCTTTACCGCGACCACCGGCGTGGACCTGGGCTTTGACAACCCACTCGCTGCCGCCGATTTTGTCGCAAGCTTCTGCTGCTGCTTCCGGGGTGTCTACTGCGTAGCCCTTGGAAACTGGCAGGCCGTATTCAGCGAACAGCTGCTTACCCTGATACTCGTGAAGATTCATGCTTTTTACCGTCTTCGTTAGGTACTGCGCATTCGGCGCTGCGCTCATTATGAGTGCCGCACCACCTGTGACTGCTGCTTGCGCAACCTGCGGGGCTTATGGCCCGTAAAGCTGCACAAGGCTGCGTCCAGCGGATATTCCGCGGTGAGTCTTGCGCGCAAGGCTCACGACGGGCAACTCCGCCGTGGTTTCTTATTATCTCGCTCAGCGCTTCTTGCGGTTGGCGATGTGGATGGCGCCGCCATTCACTGCCAACGCTGCTTCGTGCAACGCTTCGGACAGGGTTGGATGGGAGAAGACCATCATGCCCAGGTCCTCGGCACTGGTGCCGAATTCCATACCGATAGCGCCTTGCTGAACCAGTTCTGCAGCGCTTGGACCAATCACGTGGACGCCCAATACGCGGTCAGTCTTGGCATCAGCGATGACTTTGACAAAACCACCGGTGTCGTTGGCTGCCATGGCACGGCCAGAAGCGGCGAACGGGAAGGTGCCGACGTTAACTTCAACGCCTTCAGCTTTCAACTGCTGTTCGTTCTTGCCGACCCATGCGATTTCCGGGTGGGTGTAGATAACCGATGGAATCAGGTCGTAGTTCATCTGGGTCTTGTGACCCTTGATGCGCTCGACCACCATGATGCCTTCTTCGGAAGCCTTGTGGGCCAGCATCATGCCACGAACCACGTCGCCGATCGCATAAACGCCCGGTACGGTGGTTGCGCAATGATCGTCAACGTGGATGAAACCACGCTCATCGATGCTCACGCCGCTGTCGGAGGCCAGCAGGTCGGTGGTCACGGGGCGACGACCGACGGCTACGATCAGCTTGTCGAAGGTGATGGTCTGCTCGCCTTCCTTGTCGGTGTAGGTCACGACAACTTCTTCGCCGTTGACCTTGGAACCGGTAACGCGCGCGCCCAGCTTGATGTCCAGACCCTGTTTGGTCAGGGTCTTGTAGGCTTCCTTGGACACGGCGGTGTCGGCGGCCAGCAGGAAGGTGTCCAGGGCTTCGAGCACGGTCACTTGCGAACCCAGGCGGGACCATACCGAACCCAGCTCCAGGCCGATGACGCCGGCGCCGATCACACCCAGGCGCTTGGGCACGGCCTGGAATTCCAGGGCGCCGGTCGAATCGACGATCACGTTCTGATCGACTGGAGCCGGTGGAATATCGATTGGACGCGAACCGGGTGCCAGGATCACGTTTTCGGCTTCGATGACTTCAACCGAGCCGTCCGGCTTGGTGATTTCAACTTTCTTGCCGGCCAGCAGCTTGCCGTGGCCTTGCAGGGAAGTCACGCCATTGGCCTTGAACAAGGTGGCAACGCCGGAAGTCAGGCCTTTGACGATGTTGGCTTTACGGCCGACCATCGCGGGCACGTCCATGGTCACGCCGGCATGATTGATACCGTGGATCGCGAAACCATCCTGGGCTTCGTGGAATTTCCAGGAGCTGTCCAGCAGCGCCTTGGAAGGAATGCAACCGACGTTCAGGCAGGTACCGCCCAGCGCCAGTTTGCCTTCCTTGTCGGTGTATTTTTCGATGCAAGCAGTCGAGAGGCCCAGTTGTGCAGCCTTGATGGCGGCAACATAGCCGCCAGGGCCTGCACCAATCACTACAACGTCAAATTTCTGTGTCATGAAAATAGATCCTCTATTTGCGACAAGCTTCTAGCCCCAAGCTGCAAGCCAAGCTGCTTTTTCCTACAGCTTGTAGCTCGCAACCTGGGGCTGCTTCAATCAGATATCCAGCAGCAGGCGAGCCGGGTCTTCCAGCAGGTTCTTGATGGTCACCAGGAACGTCACGGCTTCTTTACCATCGATCAGACGGTGATCGTAAGACAGCGCCAGGTACATCATTGGGCGGATCACGACCTGGCCGTTGATGGCCATTGGACGCTGGATGATGTTGTGCATGCCCAGGATCGCGGCTTGCGGTGGGTTGACGATCGGCGTCGACATCATCGAACCGAAGGTACCACCGTTGGTGATGGTGAACGTACCGCCGGTCATCTCGTCGATGGTCAGCTTGCCGTCACGGGCTTTCTTGCCGAAGCCGGCGATGCCGCCTTCGATTTCGGCCAGGCTCATCAGCTCGGCGTTACGCAGAACCGGAACCACCAGGCCACGGTCGCTGGACACGGCAACGCCGATGTCTGCATAGCCATGGTAGACGATGTCGGCGCCATCGATGGAAGCGTTGACTGCCGGGAAGCGTTTCAGCGCTTCAGTGGCCGCTTTCACGAAGAACGACATGAAGCCCAGGCGCACGCCGTTATGGGACTTCTCGAACAAATCCTTGTACTTCGAACGCAGCGCCATGACTTCAGTCATGTCGACTTCGTTGAACGTGGTCAGCATCGCCATGTTCGATTGTGCTTCAACCAGGCGCTTGGCCACGGTGGCACGCACACGGGTCATCGGTACGCGCTTCTCGGTGCGGTCGCCGGCAGCGAACACAGGCGCGGCGGCGGCCGGAGCGGCAGCCTTGGCCGGTGCGGCAGCCGGAGCGTTTTTCTTGGCTTCAACCGCAGCCACCACGTCTTCCTTGGTAACACGGCCGTCTTTGCCGGTGCCCTTGATGGACGCCAGGTTGATACCGTTTTCTTCAGCCAGCTGGCGAGCAGCCGGTGCAGCGATTGGATCTTCGCCACCCGCAGCCGGAGCGGCGGCAGGTGCGGAAGCGGCAGCCGGTGAAGCGGCGGCGGCAGGAGCAGGAGCAGCAGCGCTGCCCTCTTCGATCGAGCCCAATACCTGGTTCGACAGGACGGTAGCGCCCTCTTCGGCCACGATTGCGCCCAGCACGCCGTCGGCTTCGGCAAGCACTTCCAGCACGACTTTGTCAGTCTCGATGTCGACGATCAGGTCGTCACGCTTGACGGCCTCGCCTGGTTTCTTGTGCCAGGTGGCAACGGTGCCATCGGCAACCGATTCCGGGAATGACGGGGCTTTGATTTCGATAGCCATTATCTGTAGGTCCTTAAAATTCGGTTTCAGTCAGCGCGAAGGCGTTAAACAGTGAAAGCAGCTTGCAGCAGTTTTTCCTGCTGCTCGGCGTGCATCGACGCATAACCACAGGCAGGTGCAGCAGACGCATCACGACCGGCATACTCCAGGCCCAGGGCCTTGTTGTGGTTGCCGATGCTGCGACGCAAGTGATGCTGGCTGCTGTACCACGCGCCCTGGTTCATCGGTTCTTCCTGACACCACACCACATTCGTGAGGTTGGTGTAAGGCGCGATGATCTCCATGAGGTCATCTTCCGGGAACGGGTAAAGCTGCTCGATACGCACGATGGCGATGTCTTCGCGGCCTTCGGCACGGCGTTTTTCCAGCAGATCGTAATAGACCTTGCCGCTGCACAGGATCAGGCGAGTGACCTTGGCGGCGTCCAGCGTATCGATTTCCGGAATAACGGTCTGGAACGAACCTTCGGCCAGATCTTCCAGGGTCGAAACGGCCAGTTTGTGACGCAACAGCGATTTCGGAGTCAGCACGACCAGTGGCTTGCGCAGCGGGCGGATCACCTGGCGGCGCAGCAAGTGGTAGATCTGCGCCGGGGTCGTCGGCACGCACACCTGGATGTTGTGCTCGGCGCACAGCTGCAGGTAACGCTCCAGACGGGCCGAGGAGTGCTCGGGGCCCTGACCTTCATAACCGTGTGGCAGCAGCATGGTCAGACCGCACAGACGGCCCCACTTGTGCTCACCGCTGGTGATGAACTGGTCGATAACCACCTGGGCACCGTTGGCGAAGTCGCCGAACTGGGCTTCCCAGATCACCAGCGCGTTAGGCGTGGTGGTGGAATAGCCGTATTCGAACGCCAGCACGGCTTCTTCGGACAGGAACGAATCGTACAGGTCGAAACGTGGCTGGCCTTCGTACAGGTTCTGCAACGGGATGTAGGTGCCCGCGTCTTTCTGGTTGTGCAATACGGCATGACGGTGCGAGAACGTACCGCGGCCGATGTCCTGGCCGGTCATGCGGATCGGGTGACCTTCGAACGCCAGGGTCGCGTACGCCATGGTTTCGGCGTAACCCCAGTTGATCGGCAGGCCGCCGGCTTGCATCTTCTGACGGTCTTCGTAGATCTTCGCAACCTGGCGCTGAACCACAAACCCTTCAGGGATTTCCAGCAACTTGGCAGACAACTCCTGCAACGTCTTCAAGTCGAAGCTGGTGTCATGGCGCGCAGTCCAGGTGTGGCCCAGGTACGGACGCCAGTCAACGAACAGCTCTTTGTTCGGTTCCTTGACCAGGCTTTTCACCACATGCAGGCCGTTATCCAGCGCATTGCGGTATTCGTCGATCTTCGCCTGGACACGCGCATCATCCAGCACGCCGGCCTTGGTCAGGCTTTCGGCGTACAGCTCACGGGTGGTGCGCTGCTTGGTGATCTGCTGGTACATCAACGGCTGGGTGCCGCTTGGCTCGTCCGCTTCGTTGTGACCGCGACGGCGGTAGCACACCAGGTCGATCACCACGTCACGCTTGAACTGCATGCGGTAGTCGACAGCCAGTTGGGTCACGAACAGTACGGCTTCCGGATCATCGCCATTCACGTGCAGGATCGGCGCCTGGATCATCTTGGCAACGTCGGTGGCGTACTCGGTAGAGCGCGCATCCAGCGGGTTGCTGATGGTGAAGCCAACCTGGTTGTTGATGACGATATGAACCGTGCCGCCGGTCTTGAAGCCGCGAGTCTGCGACATCTGGAACGTTTCCAGGACCACGCCTTGACCGGCGAATGCCGCGTCACCGTGGATGGAAATCGGCAGGACCTTCTCGCCGGTAGCGTCGTTACGACGATCCTGGCGCGCACGCACCGACCCCTCGACCACCGGGGAAACGATTTCCAGGTGGGATGGGTTGAATGCCATGGCCAGGTGAACTTCACCGCCGGTGGTCATCACGTTGGACGAGAAGCCCTGGTGATATTTAACGTCACCGGAACCCAGCTCGACCTTCTTCTTGCCTTCGAACTCGTCGAACAACTCGCGCGGGTTCTTGCCGAAGGTGTTGACCAACACGTTCAGGCGACCACGGTGAGCCATGCCGATCACGACTTCCTTGGTGCCATAGGAACCGGAACGCTGGATCAGCTCGTCGAGCATCGGAATCAGGCTTTCGCCGCCTTCCAGGCCGAAACGCTTGGTGCCCGGGTATTTGGTACCCAGGTATTTTTCAAGACCTTCAGCGGCGGTCACGCGCTCGAGCAGATGGCTGCGCACATCGGCGGACAAGACCGGACGGCCACGCACGCCTTCCAGGCGATGCTGGAACCAATGGCGCTGCTCGGAATCGGTGATGTGCGTGAACTCGGCGCCGATGGTGCGGCAATATGTCTGCTGCAACGCTTCGTGAATTTCGCGTAGGCTCGCTTCCTCTTTGCCGATGAACAGGTCGCCGGCACGGAAGGTCGTATCAAGATCGGCATTGGTCAAGCCGTAATGATTGATCGACAGGTCAGCAGGTGCAGGACGCTGCCAGAGCCCCAGCGGGTCAAGCTGGGCCGCCTGGTGGCCGCGCATCCGGTAAGCCTGGATCAGTCGCAGCACTTCAACTTGCTTCTTCTCGTGCTCACTGCTCACGCTGCCGGCGGAAACCGGTTGGGCGCGGCGCTGGTTCTTTGCCAGCAACACGAAATGATCGCGAATCGCAGCATGCGATACATCGGTGGCAGCGTTGCCGTCTGAAGACAACGTCTGAAATTTGGTGCGCCATTCTTCTGGCACAGCGTTAGGGTCGTGCAGGTAGAGCTCATAAAGCTCTTCCACATAGGCAGCGTTACCACCTGAAAGATAGCCGCTGTTCCACATGCGCTGCATCACGCTTTCTTGCATGCTTGGTCACCCTCGATTTGGGGACACCACCGGCGAAAACACCGAGTTTGCTTGCAAAAGGCCAAGTGCAGCGACCAGAACAAGCCACTAGGATCACGCTGATAGTTCGGGTACCAACCCGAATGCCCCTGCTTGTCTCATTTCTTCAAAATAAGAGCCGCGGCTTTGTAAGTCGCTGCTCAAGTTAAAACTACGGCGCCGGTTGAAGCCTGCGCCGCAGCATTTACGGGCACAACGGTCCTGCTTTTACTGCAACGTCAGTTACACGCCGCTCTGCAGCAGCATGTTACGGATGTGACCAATGGCCTTAGTCGGGTTCAGGCCTTTGGGACATACGTTGACGCAGTTCATGATCCCGCGGCAGCGGAATACGCTGAACGGGTCATCCAGTGAAGCCAGACGCTCGGACGTCTTGGTGTCACGGCTGTCTGCCAGGAAGCGGTAGGCTTGCAGCAGCGCAGCCGGGCCCAGGAACTTGTCCGGGTTCCACCAGAAGGACGGGCACGACGTCGAGCAGCAAGCGCACAGGATGCACTCGTACAGGCCGTCGAGTTTTTCGCGCTCTTCCGGGGACTGCAGACGCTCGATGGCCGGAGCCGGCGTGTCGTTCTGCAGGAACGGCTTAACTTTCTCGTATTGCTTGTAGAAGATGCTCATATCGACGACCAGGTCACGGATAACCGGCAAACCTGGCAGTGGACGAACGATCAGCTTGTTGCCCTTGACCACGGCCGACAGCGGCGTGATGCACGCCAGGCCGTTTTTGCCGTTGATGTTCATGCCGTCGGAACCGCACACACCTTCACGGCAAGAGCGACGATAGGAGAAACCTTCGTCCTGCTCTTTGATCAGTGCCAATACATCCAGCACCATCAGGTCTTTACCGCCGGTATCGACCTGGAATTCCTGCATGAACGGCGCGGCGTCCTGATCAGGGTTGTAGCGATAAACACTGACTTTCAACATGGCAGCCACCCTTAGTAAGTCCGAATCTTCGGTTCAAACGTCGGCACCGTCTTCGGCGAGAAGTTCACGGCACGCTTGGTCACGCGCTTGTCACCCGGGAAGTACAGGGTGTGGCACAACCAGTTCTCGTCGTCGCGGTCTTCAAAGTCTTCACGGGCGTGAGCACCACGGGATTCCTTGCGAACCTCGGCGGCGATCGCCGTCGCTTCAGCCACTTCCAGCAGGTTCTGCAGCTCAAGGGCTTCGATCCGAGCGGTGTTGAACGCCTGGCTCTTGTCGTTGATCTTGACGTTGGCGATGCGTGCGCGCAGGTCGGCCAACTGGGCGATACCCTTCTGCATGTATTCGCCGGTACGGAACACACCGAAGTAGTTCTGCATGCAGCTTTGCAGCTCGCGACGCAGGGTTGCCACGTCTTCGCCGTCAGTGCGCTCGTTCAGAGCGTTCAGGCGCGCCAGGGCGGCTTCGATGTTGGCGTCGGTGGCGTCATCGTATTCGATGCCGTCGGTCAGGGCTTTTTCCAGGTGCAGGCCGGCAGCGCGGCCGAATACCACCAGGTCGAGCAGCGAGTTGCCGCCCAGGCGGTTGGCACCGTGAACCGATACGCAAGCCACTTCGCCTACCGCGAACAGGCCGTGAATGATCTCGTCCACGCCTTCGGCATTCTGGGTGATGGCCTGGCCATGAATGTTGGTCGGCACGCCGCCCATCATATAGTGGCAGGTCGGAACCACCGGAACCGGAGCAACCACCGGGTCAACGTGAGCAAAGGTCTTGGACAGCTCGCAGATACCTGGCAGACGGCTGTGCAGCACTTCTTCGCCCAGGTGATCGAGCTTGAGCAGCACGTGGTCGCCGTTCGGGCCACAGCCGTTGCCGGCGATGATCTCTTTAACCATCGAACGGGCCACAACGTCGCGACCGGCAAGGTCTTTCGCGTTCGGAGCATAACGCTCCATGAAACGCTCGCCGTGCTTGTTGATCAGGTAACCACCTTCACCACGGCAACCTTCGGTCACCAGTACACCGGCGCCGGCGATGCCGGTCGGGTGGAACTGCCACATTTCGATGTCCTGCACCGGCACGCCTGCACGCAGGGCCATGCCGACGCCGTCACCGGTGTTGATCAGGGCATTGGTGGTGGACGCGTAGATACGGCCTGCACCGCCGGTCGCCAGGACAGTCGCCTTGGCGCGGATGTAGGTGGTTTCACCGGTTTCGATGCAGATGGCGATCACACCGACGAACTCGCCCTTGCCGTTCTTCACCAGATCGACAGCGTAGTACTCGTTCAGGAACGTGGTACCGGCTTTCAGGTTGCCCTGATAAAGGGTGTGCAGCAGCGCGTGACCGGTACGGTCGGACGCGGCGCAGGTACGGGCAGCCTGCCCGCCTTTACCGTAATCCTTCGACTGGCCGCCGAATGGACGCTGGTAGATACGGCCTTGCTCGGTACGGGAGAACGGCAGACCCATGTGGTCCAGCTCGAACACCGCAGCCGGGCCTTCCTGACACATGTATTCGATAGCGTCCTGGTCACCGATGTAGTCGGAACCCTTGACGGTATCGTACATGTGCCAGCGCCAGTCATCGTTCGGATCGGCGGAAGCGATGGCGCAGGTGATGCCACCCTGGGCCGATACAGTGTGCGAACGCGTCGGGAACACCTTGGTGATCACGGCGGTCTTGTGGCCACCCTGGGCCAGCTGCAGCGCAGCGCGCATGCCGGCACCGCCGCCACCAATAATGATGGCGTCGAATGAAATAGTTGGAATGTTAGCCATGAATCAGATACCCCAAAGAATCTGCACACCCCAGACGAAGTAAGCGAACATCGCGATGCCGCATACTGCCTGGAAGAGGAAACGGACTGCGGTCGCGGACTTGCCCAGCGCCATTGGCGTCAGGTAGTCGGTCGCGATGGTCCACATGCCGACCCAGGCGTGAGCGCCCAGGGCGACAAGGGCCAGCAGGCTGAAGATTCGCATCGCATTGTGGGCGAACAGGCCGTGCCACTGCTCAAAGCCGATGCCCGGGTTTGCGACGAGGTATCCGATCAGGAAAATGAAATAAGCCGCGAGAACGACCGCAGACACACGCTGTGCCATCCAGTCATAGAGGCCCGAACGCGACAGATTCGTTACGCTGGTTACCATATCCAAACTCCTGCCAGAACGATCAGCACCACGGAAATGGCGATGATGATTTTCGAGCCCAGGCGGCCGCCTTCCAGCGTCTCACCGATACCCGCATCCATGATCAAGTGGCGCACGCCGGCTACCAGGTGATACAGCAGAGCGGACAGGAGGCCCCATGCTACGAACTTGGCCAGCGGGCTGGTCAAGGTTGCCTTCACCTCGGCAAAACCTTCCTCGGAACCCAGGGATTTGCTCAATGCGTAAAGCATGATGCCCAGGCCCAGGAACAGGATGATGCCGGAAACACGGTGCAGGAACGACGTAACGCCGGTGATGGGGAGTTTGATGGTCCTTAGGTCTAGGTTTACAGGTCGTTGGCTATTCACGGCTTTTTTTCACACTGAAGAGCCCCTAACAATCAGGGCAAAGTTGTTGGGGAGTGCGACTGGTCAGGTAAGCACCACCCAGGGAGTGCGACCCCCAATGAAAGCAAGCCCAAAAGCCCTTGGCGGTCGGTGGCCGAGTATAGACAGTTAGGTTACTAATGACAACGCGCACACCTCACCCTAATAGCTGATTGCGCTGACGGGATAAAAGGCGTAAATGGCAGGCAATTTCGACGAAAAAGTACGGTTAAAGCCTTCTGGAGCAAGACTTTAGGCAAATTGACATCTGAATTTATCTCACTATAGTGGTGCGGGCCCTGCGTGGGGGGTCTGTCTGATGATTTGAAGCATAAATAGGAGGCCACATGGCTGACAAAAAAGCGCAGTTGATCATCGAGGGCGCAGCCCCCGTCGAGCTGCCCATTTTAACCGGCACCGTTGGTCCCGATGTTATCGACGTACGGGGCCTGACGGCCACGGGCCGTTTCACTTTCGACCCAGGCTTCATGTCGACCGCCTCTTGCGAGTCGAAGATCACCTATATCGATGGCGATAATGGCATTCTGCTTCACCGCGGCTACCCGATCGAGCAACTCGCCGAACAGTCGGACTATCTGGAAACCTGCTACCTGCTGCTAAATGGCGAATTGCCAACAGCCGAGCAGAAAGCCCAGTTCGTCAGCACCGTGAAGAACCACACCATGGTTCACGAGCAGTTGAAGACCTTCTTCAACGGCTTCCGTCGCGACGCCCACCCGATGGCCGTCATGTGCGGTGTGGTCGGCGCCCTGTCGGCCTTCTATCACGACTCCCTGGACATCAATAACCCGCAGCATCGCGAAATTTCCGCGATCCGCCTGGTTGCCAAGATGCCGACCCTGGCCGCAATGGTTTACAAGTACTCCATGGGCCAACCCATGATGTACCCGCGCAACGACCTGACGTACGCGGAAAACTTCCTGCACATGATGTTCAACACGCCGTGCGAGATCAAACCGATCAGCCCGGTGCTGGCCAAGGCCATGGATCGGATCTTCATCCTCCACGCCGACCACGAACAGAACGCCTCCACCTCTACCGTACGTCTGGCAGGCTCTTCGGGTGCCAACCCGTTCGCCTGCATCGCCGCCGGTATCGCCGCACTGTGGGGCCCTGCCCACGGCGGTGCGAACGAAGCCGTATTGACCATGCTCGATGAAATCGGCGATGTCTCGAACATCGACAAATTCATCGCCAAGGCCAAGGACAAGAACGACCCGTTCAAGTTGATGGGCTTCGGTCACCGGGTCTACAAGAACCGCGACCCGCGCGCCACCGTCATGAAGCAGACCTGCGACGAAGTGTTGAAGGAACTGGGCATCAAGAACGATCCGCAACTCGAACTGGCCATGCGCCTGGAAGAGATCGCCCTGACCGACCCGTACTTCATCGAACGCTCGCTGTACCCGAACGTCGACTTCTACTCGGGGATCATCCTCAAGGCGATCGGCATTCCCACCAGCATGTTCACCGTGATCTTCGCCCTGGCGCGGACCGTGGGCTGGATCTCCCACTGGAAGGAAATGCTCTCGAGCCCGTACAAGATTGGCCGCCCGCGCCAGTTGTACACCGGCTACGAGTCGCGTGATATCACCAAGCTGGAAGATCGCAAGTAAGCAATTAGCTGCAAGCTGTACTGAGAACGGCCTCCCTTAGTGGAGGCCGTTTTTATTTGTGTCGCCTGAGCTGGCCTCATCGGGGGCAAGCCCCCTCCCACACTGGATTGGGTTCACACATCTGAACCTGTGAATGCAGTCAAATGTGGGAGGAGGCTTGCCCCCGATGAGGCCAGCCCAGGCACCACAAATCCCCAGACAAAAAAATACCCCAGCCTTTCGACCGGGGCATTTCTTATCCCTCTAAAAGCTTAGTGGTTAACCGCCCCACTCGCCCCCAGGCCCGTCTGCGAACGCACAAACTGCGGGAAGTACAGCGCACGCTCTTTCTCCGCCGCCGCCGACTTGTCGGTGATGGAGAAGAACCAGATACCGACGAACGCAATGATCATCGAGAACAGTGCCGGGTACTCGTACGGGAAGATGGCTTTTTCATGGTGCAGGATCGAGACCCAGATGGTCGGACCCAGCACCATCAGGCCCACGGCACTGACCAGGCCCAGCCAGCCACCAATCATGGCGCCACGGGTGGTGAGGTTTTTCCAGTACATGGAAAGCAACAGTACCGGGAAGTTACAGCTGGCGGCAATCGAGAACGCCAGGCCGACCATGAACGCAATGTTCTGGCTTTCGAACAGAATCCCCAGGCCGATAGCCAACACCGCCAGGGCGATGGTGGTGATCTTCGACACGCGAATCTCGTCCTTCTCGTTGGCCTTGCCTTTCTTGATCACGCTGGCGTACAGGTCGTGGGACACCGCCGAGGCACCTGCGAGCGTCAAGCCGGCAACCACCGCAAGGATGGTGGCGAAGGCCACGGCCGAGATGAAGCCCAGGAAGATACTGCCGCCCACCGCGTTGGCCAGGTGCACCGCCGCCATGTTGTTGCCGCCGAGCAGAGCACCGGCCGCGTCCTTGAACGCCGGGTTGGTGCTGACCAGCAGGATCGCGCCAAAACCGATGATGAACGTCAGGATATAGAAGTAGCCGATAAAGCCGGTGGCATACAGCACGCTCTTACGCGCTTCCTTGGCGTCACTCACCGTGAAGAAGCGCATCAGGATGTGCGGCAGGCCCGCAGTCCCGAACATCAGGGCAAGCCCCAGGGAGAACGCCGAGATCGGATCTTTCACCAGGCCGCCGGGGCTCATGATCGCTTCACCTTTAGGGTGAACCTTGATCGCCTCGGAGAACAGCATGTTGAAGTCGAAGTTGACGTGCTTCATCACCATCAGCGCCATGAACGAGGCACCGGACAGCAGCAGCACTGCCTTGATGATCTGTACCCAGGTGGTCGCCAGCATGCCGCCGAACAGCACGTACATGCACATCAGGATGCCCACCAGGATCACCGCTACATGGTAATCGAGGCCGAACAGCAGTTGGATCAGCTTGCCCGCGCCGACCATCTGCGCGATCAGGTAGAACGCCACCACCACCAGCGAGCCACAGGCCGACAGGCTGCGGATCTGGGTTTGCCCCAGGCGATAGGACGCCACGTCGGCAAAGGTGTACTTGCCCAGGTTGCGCAGGCGCTCGGCGATCAGGAACAGAATGATCGGCCAGCCCACCAGGAAGCCGATCGAGTAGATCAGGCCGTCATAGCCGGAGGTGAACACCAGCGCGGAAATCCCCAGGAAGGACGCGGCCGACATATAGTCGCCGGCAATCGCCAGGCCGTTCTGGAAACCGGTGATCTTGCCGCCGGCCGCATAGTAGTCGGCCGCCGAGTTGTTGCGCTTGGAGGCCCAGTAGGTGATGCACAACGTCGCGCCGACAAAGGCCACGAACATCAGGATCGCTGCAATATTCAGCGGTTGCTTGTGCACTTCACCGGTCAATGCATCGGCCGCCCAAACGGCGGGCGCAAAGACTGAAGCGCCGAATACAGCCAATAGACGACGGATCATTGCGCAGCCTCCTTGAGAATCGCATTGTTCAGGTCGTCGAATTCGCCGTTGGCGCGTCGTACATAGATGCCGGTGAGGATGAAGGCCGAGACAATCAGCCCGACCCCGATGGGGATGCCCCAGGTGATGGATGAACCAGGGCTGAGCTTGGCCCCCAGCACTTGGGGCCCGTAGGCGATCAACAGGATGAATCCGGAGTAAAGCCCTAGCATGATCGCCGAGAGAATCCAGGCGAACCTTTCCCTTTTCCTGACCAGCTCCTTGAAACGCGGGCTGTTTTGAATCGAGAGGTAAATGCTGTCGTTCATTGTTTTTATCCTCGCAGCACAGCTTTTTTATTATTGGAACATGGCCACTGTATGCGGCTGCGGAACAGGTTCCAGACGACCTTAGTCTTAGATCGAGTGTAGCGAGGGATTGTGAGAACGCAGGAAGATTTGCGGGGGACAAAAATCAATGTGGGAGGGGGCTTGCCCCCGATAGCGGTGGGTCAGTCAAAATAGCTGTGACTGACATGCCGCAATCGGGGGCAAGCCCCCTCCCACAGGTACATCGGGGAATTTACTTAGCGGTCCACTCGGCTACACGCTCAGGGTGCTTGGCGACCCAATCCTTGGCCGCTGCGTCCGGCTTGGCACCTTCCTGGATCGCCAGCATGACTTCACCGATTTCATCCTTGGAGGCCCACTGGAATTTCTTCAGGAAAGCCGCCACTTCCGGCGCTTTCGCCTCCAGGCCCTTGCTGCCGATGCTGTTGACGGTTTCAGCAGCACCATAAACGCCTTTCGGGTCATCCAGGAAACGCAGTTTCCACTTGGCGAACATCCAGTGCGGCACCCAACCGGTGACCGCGATGGAATCCTGCTTGTCTTCGGCACGGGTCAGTTCGGCGATCATTGCGGCGCCCGAACTGGCTTGCAGTTTGTAGTCGAGCCCGTATTGCTTGATGGCCTCGTCGGTCTTGAGCATCACGCCTGAACCGGCGTCGATGCCGACGATCTTGTTTTTGAAGGTGGTGTCGGTCTTGAGGTCTTCGATGGACTTGGCCTTGACGTACTCCGGCACGATCAAGCCAATTTTCGCATCCTTGAAGTTGGGGCCGTAGTCGACCACCTTGTCCTTGTTCTTGGTCCAGTATTCGCCGTGGGTCACCGGCAGCCAGGCGGACAGCATGGCATCGAGCTTGCCGGTGGCCACACCCTGCCACATGATCCCGGTGGCGACCGCTTGCAGCTTCACGTCATAGCCGAGCTTTTGCTTGATCACTTCAGCCGCCACATGGGTGGTGGCCACGCTGTCGGACCAGCCATCCACATAGCCGATGCTCAGGGTTTTGCTGTCGGCACTGGCCAGTGTGGAGCCCATCGCAACTACCAGAGTGGCAGCTGCGCCCAAGAGTCGTCGCATCTTCATATTACTTCCCCGAAAGTGCTGCGCCCGACGAATGCCGAGCGACGTCAACCTGTTTTTATACGGTGCACCGCGCCCCCTTCACGCGCATCGATCCGGTCGCTGAGGCATCAGTGGAGTACTGACGGTTTTATCATCAACCTGCCGAGGCCTTTACCCTGCTCTGTCAGCGACCTTGGTTGAGCAGGAAACGACATCACATCGCCAGCAGGACGTTTTGTAGGAGTTATCGCCAGAATCACGCCCGAAGTTTGCATGTCAAAATTATGCAGCCGCACTGGCACGCGCCAAATCCGGGTAAGATGCGCGCCTTTGCTCTCCCAGATAAGCCGACCATGCCCGCGACTGCCCGCTTCCCCGCCCTGCCCTATTTTCTTGCTTTGATCCTGGGTGTGCTCGCCCTTGTCGGCTACTGGTATGGCCTCGGCCGGCCGGTGGTGCTGCCGGATGTAGCGAGCGCCAGCCACAAGCTGCAATGTGCGTCCTATACGCCGTTCGACAAGGACCAATCGCCGTTCGACCAGCCCTTCCAGCTGCGCCCCGAACGCATGGACGCCGACCTGGCCCTGCTGGCCACACGCTTTGAATGCATTCGCACGTACTCCATGACCGGCCTCGAAGCGTTGCCGCAGATGGCGCGCAAGCATGGCCTGAAGGTGATGGCCGGGGCCTGGGTGAGCAGCGACCCGGTAGCGACTCAAAAGGAAATCGACGAGTTGATCACGGCCGCCAATGCCAACCCGGACGTGGTGACCTCGGTTATCGTCGGCAACGAGGCGCTGTTGCGCAAAGAGGTCACCGCTAGACAGCTGGTGACGCTGATCCAGACCGTCAAGCGCCAGATCAAGCAGCCGGTCACCTACGCCGATGTGTGGGAATTCTGGCTGCAGCACCCGGAAATCGCCCCGGCGGTGGACTTCCTGACCATCCACCTGCTGCCGTACTGGGAAGATGAGCCATCCGGCATCGACCAGGCGCTCAAGCATGTAGGCGATGTACGCCAGACCTTCGGCCACAAGTTCGCGCCCAAGGACATTCTGATCGGCGAAACCGGCTGGCCCAGCGAAGGACGCCAGCGCGAAACCGCCGTGCCGAGCCGGGTCAATGAAGCCAGGTTCATGCGCGGCTTTGTCGCCATGGCCGAAGCCAATGGCTGGCGCTACAACCTGATTGAAGCCTTTGACCAGCCGTGGAAACGCGCCAGTGAAGGGGCCGTGGGCGGTTATTGGGGGCTGTTCGATGCAGACCGCCAGGACAAGGGCATCCTCGCAGGGCCGGTGACCAATGTGCCGTACTGGCCGCTATGGCTGGGCGTCGGCGGGATGATTCTGTTGGGGACGTTGGTACTGGGCGGACGAGTCCGTACAACCCGCGCGGCCCTTGCACTGCCATGGCTCGGTGCGATCGCGGCGTGCTCTATCGGCACCTGGGCTGAACTGACCCGCGTGACTGCTCGTTTTAATGATGAGTGGGTGTGGGCCGGCTTGTTGCTGGTATTGAACCTGCTGGTACTGGCCCACGCCGCACTGGCGCTCGGCGCCCGTGATGGCTGGCGTGAGCGGGCGTTCAACTGGCTGGAGCAACGGGCAGGCTGGCTGGTGGCGATTGCCGGGTTTGCCGGCGCTGTGATGATGCTCGCGTTGGTGTTCGATCCGCGTTATCGAAGCTTCCCGAGCGCGGCACTGGTACTGCCGGCCCTGGTGTACCTGGTGCGCCCGGTGACCGGGCCGCGTCGGGAGATTGCGCTGCTGGCCTTTATCATCGGTGCGGGCATTGCGCCGCAGTTGTACCGTGAAGGCTTGTTGAATCAGCAGGCTTGGGGGTGGGCGGTGGTGAGCCTGCTTATGGTTGTGGCTTTGTGGCGTTGCTTGCGGGTGCGCAGGGCTTAACACCCCACCCTGTAGGAGCGAGCTTGCTCGCGAAGAACGCCAGTGCAACGCGGGGCCTCAGACTCCCCGCGTTATCATTAACGATTCTCGCGAGCAAGCTCGCTCCTACGGACCAACCGCAACCCCGCAATCACCACCGCAAACACCGCAAACGTAGTGTTGTACAACGCCAACGCCGGCAACCCGAACACCAACCCCAACACCGCCAGGCCCCAGCCCGCACGGCCCGGCACGCAAAACCCCAGCACCGACGTGATCAACGCCGCCCAACCCAGCACCTTGAAATGAATCATCAACCCCAGGTTCGAACGCACCTGGCATTCCCAGCGGCTGGCTTCATCAGCACAAATGCCGACCCACTGCCCATCCTCCATAAAGCCATACCGCGCGGCATAACTGGCCGCCAACCATAATGGCAGGGCGATAAGCAGCAGGATCAATGGCAAACGACGGGACATAGGGCACTCCGATAGGCAAAAACGGCGCTCAGCTTAATCCCCCGGCGGCCGTTAGCAAGGTGTCTGCGCAGATATCTGTTCATCAATGCGTGGCAAAGTGTATCGTCTGCCAGCTATTACTCCGATTCCGACGTTTTTTTCCGACTTTTCGTGCCGAAGGCTGGCACTTCGGTGGCAACGCGGTGGTCATAGCCTGCGAATTTCATTCAGCACCTTTCCTCTTAGGGATCAAGTCATGCTCCGTTCCTTGCGCTGTGCTGCCTTGCTGGGCAGCCTTTTTTTGAGTGCGTCAGCACTGGCCGTCGATATCGACCAGGCCAGCTATGGCTACCCTTTGACGAACCCGTTCGAAGCGACCATTGCCACCACTCCACCCGATCTTCGGCCCACGTTGCCGACTGACGACGAGATCAATCAATCCGATTACACCTTGAACATGCGTCCCGAGCGCGAGTTCAGCCTGCCGGACAACTTCTGGGCGGTGAAGAAACTCACCTACCGCATCGCCAAGCAGGACCGCGCCGCGCCGTTGATCTTTCTGATCGCCGGTACCGGTGCGCGCTTCGACAGCAGCATCAACGAATACCTCAAGAAGCTGTATTACCAGGCCGGCTACCACGTGGTGCAGTTGTCATCGCCGACCAGCTTCGACTTCATCAGCGCCGCATCGCGCTTCGCCACCCCGGGTATCACCCAGGAAGACGCCGAAGACATGTACCGCGTGATGCAGGCCGTGCGCGCGCAGAACGCTTCGTTGCCGGTGACTGATTTCTACCTCACCGGCTACAGCCTGGGCGCCCTGGATGCCGCCTTTGTCAGCAAGCTCGACGAAACCCGTCGCAGCTTCAACTTCAAGAAAGTGCTGCTGCTCAACCCTCCGGTCAACCTCTACACGTCGATCACCAACCTCGACAAGCTGGTCCAGACCGAGGTCAAGGGCATCAACAACACCACCACCTTCTATGAACTGGTGTTGAGCAAGCTGACCCGCTACTTCCAGCAAAAGGGCTACATTGACCTCAATGACGCCCTGCTCTACGACTTCCAGCAGTCCAAGCAGCATCTGACCAACGAACAGATGGCCATGCTGATCGGCACCTCGTTCCGCTTCTCGGCTGCCGATATCGCCTTTACTTCGGACCTGATCAACCGCCGCGGCCTGATCATCCCGCCCAAATACCCGATCACCGAAGGCACCAGCCTCACGCCGTTCCTCAAGCGTGCCCTGCAGTGCGACTTCGACTGCTACCTCACCGAACAGGTGATCCCGATGTGGCGCGCCCGTTCCGACGGCGGCAGTCTGCTGCAACTGGTGGACCAGGTGAGCCTGTATGCGCTCAAGGACTACCTGCACGCCAGCCCGAAGATCGCCGTGATGCACAATGCCGACGACGTGATCCTTGGCCCGGGCGATCTGGGTTTCCTGCGTAAAACCTTCGGCGATCGCTTGACCGTCTACCCGCTGGGCGGCCACTGCGGCAACCTCAATTACCGCGTCAACGCCGACGCCATGCTGGAGTTCTTCCGTGGCTAAATATCTTCTGCTGCTTGCCGCACTGATGTGCGCAGGCGTGGCCAATGCCGACAACAGCAAGGCCCACGAACCGGTCAAGGTCGATGCCGACGGCTTCAAGGAGCCGCTGACCAAGCTCAAGTTCAACGCAGGCCTGGACCAGCGTGAATTCGAGCGCTCGTCGCTGACCGCGCTCAACGTGTATGACCCGCTGGAGTCGTGGAACCGCCGCGTTTACCACTTCAACTATCGCTTCGACCAGTGGGTGTTCCTGCCG
The DNA here is from genome assembly GCF_900004785.1 of Pseudomonas sp. 28 E 9. Taxonomy (NCBI): domain Bacteria; kingdom Pseudomonadati; phylum Pseudomonadota; class Gammaproteobacteria; order Pseudomonadales; family Pseudomonadaceae; genus Pseudomonas; species Pseudomonas sp. 28 E 9. The sequence continues at coordinate 87,393 of NZ_CVTK01000051.1, forward strand.
GTGGTGGACGGTTACCGCTACGTTACCCCAAGCTTCCTGCGCACCGGCGTGAGCAACTTCTTCAACAACCTGGGCGACGTGCCCAACCTGTTGAACAGCCTGCTGCAACTCAAGGGCCATCGTTCCCTGGAGACCACCGGACGCCTGCTCGTCAACACCACCATCGGCATCGCCGGCCTGTGGGACCCGGCCACCGCCATGGGCCTGCCGCGCCAGAGCGAAGACTTCGGTCAGACCCTGGGCTTCTACGGCGTGCCCGGCGGCGCCTATGTGGTGCTGCCGATCTTCGGCCCGTCGAACCTGCGCGACACCGGTGGCCTGCTGGTGGACTACACCGCCGAGTCGCAGATCAACTTTCTCAACGTCTCCGAAGTCAGCTCCAACCACCCGGAAATCTGGGCCCTGCGCGCCGTGGACAGGCGCTACCAGACCAGCTTCCGCTATGGGCAGATGAACTCGCCATTCGAGTATGAGAAGGTGCGCTACATCTACACCGAGTCGCGCAAGTTGCAGATTGCCGAGTAAACGACACACACAAAAAAGGCCATTCAATCGAATGGCCTTTTTTATGCCTGTTACTTCATGCCCTGAACGCTTTCCAAACCTTGCCGACCACGCTGACCACGGCCAACACCACAGCCCCTGCAATAATCCCCGCCACCGCATTCAACAACGTCGGCATCAACCACGCCAGCGCCCCGCTGTTCTGGCTCACGGTTTCGATCCAGTGATGCACCACCGGCACGCCATGGGTGAGGATGCCGCCGCCGACCATGAACATCGCCGCCGTACCGATCACCGACAGGCTCTTCATCATGTAGGGCGCTGCACTGAGGATGGCGCCGCCGATACTGCGTGCCACTTGGCCCGGTTTCTGTGTCAGCCACAGCCCCAAGTCATCCAGCTTGACGATACCCGCCACCAGCCCGTAAACGCCGGCGGTCATGACGATGGCGATGCCCGACAGCACGATCACCTGCTGCGTCAACGCCGCATCGGCCACGATACCGAGGGTGATGGCGATGATTTCGGCCGACAGAATGAAGTCGGTACGGATCGCCCCTTTGATCTTGTCCTTTTCGAAGGCCACCAGGTCGGTCGCCGGGTCGGCCACCGCTTCGGTCAACTGCGCGTGTCCGGCCTGGTCTTCAGCCTTGCTGTGCAGAAATTTGTGCGCGAGTTTTTCGAACCCTTCGAAACACAGGTAGGCGCCGCCCAGCATCAACAGCGGCGTCACCGCCCAGGGGGCGAAGGCGCTGATCAACAGTGCGGTCGGCACCAGGATCAACTTGTTGACGAACGAGCCCTTGGCCACCGCCCACACCACGGGAATTTCCCGCTCGGCGCGCACGCCGGAGACTTGCTGGGCATTGAGCGCCAAGTCATCGCCGAGTACACCCGAAGTCTTCTTCGCCGCCATTTTTGTCATCAGTGCAACGTCATCGAGTACCGCGGCGATATCGTCGAGCAAAACCAACAAGCTGCTTCCTGCCATGAATCGGGTATCCGTTGAGTGAGAGATGAGGCGAGCATAGCGCGGCGCACTGCTGAGCGGGCACATTGTTGAGGCGCGCGGATGGCCGGTGCTACCATGCGCAACCGCCTGTACCGGCAAGGAAATCTCTGGTTTATGAGCAGCATTCGCGAGCGCAACAAAGAAAAGATCCTGCGGGCGGCGAGCGAGGAGTTTGCCGACAAGGGCTTCGCCGCGACCAAAACCAGCGACATCGCCGCCAAGGCCGGGCTGCCCAAGCCCAACGTCTACTATTACTTCAAGTCCAAGGACAACCTCTACCGCGAGGTGCTTGAGAGCATTATCGAGCCGATCCTGGCCGCTTCCACGCCGTTCAACCCCGAGGGCGATCCCAAGGAAGTGTTGAGCAACTATATCCGCTCGAAAATCCGCATCTCCCGCGACTTGCCGTTTGCTTCCAAGGTGTTCGCCAGCGAAATCATGCACGGCGCGCCGCACCTCAGCGCCGAGCAGGTCGAACAGCTCAATGCCCAGGCCAGGCACAATATCGACTGCATTCAGAACTGGGTGGAGCGCGGCCTCATCGCGAAGATCGAGCCTAATCACCTGATGTTCAGTATCTGGGCGGCGACCCAAACCTACGCGGATTTCGACTGGCAGATCTCGGCGGTGACCGGTAAGGCCAAGTTGGATGAGGCCGATTATGAGGCGGCGGCGCAGACCATTATTCGGTTGGTGCTCAAGGGGTGTGAGCCGGACTGATAGACCGCAGTGCCTGTGCCAATCGGGGGCAAGCCCCCTCCCACATTTGACCGCATTCTCAAAGTGAACATCGGTGAAGTGTGGGAGGGGGATAGCTATCTACACAGCTTTGATATGACACCGACATGTGGCGAGGGAGCTAGCTCGCGATGGCGGCCTCTGGGCCGACCAGGATGTTGGTGTCGATCCCGGTCCAAATGTGGGAGGGGGCTTGCCCCCGATGGCGGCCTCTGGGCCGACCAGGGTGTTGGATTAGATCGAGTGCATATCCGTTTCTGCGGTAACGGCTGCTATGGGTTCCGCTTTTACAGCGGCTCACTTTTGAAAAGCGCAAAAGTAAGCAAAACGCTCTTGCCCCACCACTCGGCACCTCGCCTAGGCTCGGTGTGCCCGAACGCAGGCTTGAATCCGTGGGCCGCCGCAATGGGCCATCCCTGGCCCAGTGCGGCTAACCCGGCGTCCTGCCGGGTTGCCCACGGATTCAAGCCTGCGTTCGGCCAGCGTGGTTTAACGGGGCACCTGAGATCAAGATCAAAAGCAGATCAAGATCAGGAGCGGCTCGCTTCGCATCGTGGTTAGGGTTGGGCGCTGCTGAGTTGTGTAGATACCTATGCCCCAATGAGGCCCAGACAGTCACTCAATACTCAAGCGGACACCCCGGCATCCGCCATCAACCCCACCCCCTCGATCGCCGTGATCGCGCACTGCTCGTCAATATCCGACGTATCCCCGCTGATCCCGATCGCCCCCAGCACCACGCCGTCCTGATTGCGAATCAACACCCCACCCGGCGCCGGCACCACACTGCCCTGCCCCAGGCTGTTCAGCGCCGCGATAAACGCCGGCCGCTGCTGCGCATCCAGCGCCAGCAGGCGTGAGCCTTTGCCCAGGGCAATCGCGCCCCAGGCTTTGCCGATGGCGATCTGCGGGCGCAGCAGGCTCGCGCCGTCTTCGCGTTGCAGGGTGACCAAGTGCCCGCCACTGTCGAGCACCGCGATGGTCAGCGGCGCGGCGGCAATGGTGCGGCCCGCAGCGAGGGCCTGGCTGGCCAGTTGGGTGGCAATCTTCAAGGTTAAAGCGCTCATGGTGCCGTCCTTCTTTTGTTATTGGGAATACGTTGGAACGTCTGTTTGATCAGATGCCGGATCGAACAAATAGAACACAATGATATTTGTTTTTGTATACAATATTTTCAAACAAAGCTTCCATACGTCGAAAAAAGTGATTCAGACGAACGCAAAGCTCAGTGTATGAAATGCATTGACCTACGCCGCTCGCCGTGAATACACTTTGCTCAGACACCACTTGTATACAATTACAAAACGCAAGAGGCACCAAAACCATGAGCAAAATGAGAGCAATCGAAGCCGCCGTCCTGGTGATGCGCCGTGAAGGGGTGGACACCGCCTTCGGTATCCCGGGCGCCGCGATCAACCCGTTGTATTCGGCCTTGCAGAAGGTGGGTGGCATCGATCACGTCCTTGCTCGCCACGTTGAAGGCGCCTCACACATGGCCGAGGGCTACACCCGCACCAAGGCCGGCAACATCGGCGTGTGCATCGGCACCTCGGGCCCGGCGGGCACCGACATGGTCACCGGCTTGTACAGCGCCTCGGCCGATTCGATCCCGATCCTGTGCATCACCGGGCAAGCGCCGCGCGCCCGGATGCACAAGGAAGACTTCCAGGCCGTGGACATCACCAGCATCGTCAAGCCGGTGACCAAGTGGGCGACCACCGTCCTGGAGCCCGGCCAGGTGCCCTACGCGTTTCAAAAAGCTTTTTATGAGATGCGCTCCGGCCGCCCCGGCCCGGTCTTGATCGACTTGCCGTTCGACGTGCAGATGGCCGAGATCGAATTCGACATCGACGCCTACCAACCGCTGCCCCTGGCCAAGCCTTTGGCCACCCGCATTCAGGTGGAGAAGGCCCTGGCCGTGCTCGACCAGGCAGAGCGCCCCTTGCTGGTCAGCGGCGGCGGCGTGATCAACGCCGACGCCAGCGAATTGCTGGTGGAATTCGCCGAACTGACGGGCATCCCGGTGATTCCGACCCTGATGGGCTGGGGCACTATCCCCGACGATCACCCGCTGATGGTGGGCATGGTCGGCCTGCAGACGTCCCATCGGTATGGCAATGCAACGCTGCTCAAGTCCGACGTGGTCCTGGGTATCGGTAACCGCTGGGCCAACCGCCACACCGGTTCGGTGGAGGTGTACACCGAAGGCCGCAAGTTCATCCATGTCGACATCGAACCGACGCAGATCGGCCGCGTGTTTACGCCGGACCTGGGCATCGTGTCCGACGCCGGTTCCGCGCTGACGATGTTCATCGAAGTGGCCCGCGAGTGGAAAGCCGCCGGCAAGCTCAAGGACCGCAGCGCCTGGCTGCATGACTGCCAGCAGCGCAAGGCCACCCTGCACCGCAAGACTCACTTCGACAACGTACCGGTCAAGCCGCAACGGGTGTACGAAGAGATGAACCAGGTGTTCGGCAAAGACACCTGTTACGTCAGCACCATCGGCCTGTCGCAGATTGCCGGCGCGCAGTTCCTGCATGTGTACAAGCCACGCCACTGGATCAACTGCGGCCAGGCGGGCCCATTGGGCTGGACCATTCCGGCGGCGCTCGGGGTGGTCAAGGCCGACCCGAGCCGCAAGGTGGTGGCGCTCTCGGGCGACTACGACTTCCAGTTCATGATCGAAGAACTGGCCGTCGGCGCCCAGTTCAAGCTGCCGTATATCCACGTGGTGGTGAACAACTCGTATCTGGGGCTGATCCGCCAGGCACAACGCGGCTTTGAAATGGACTACTGCGTACAGCTGTCTTTCGACAACCTCAACGCCCCGGAACTCAACGGCTATGGCGTCGACCATGTGGCCGTCGCCGAGGGCCTGGGTTGCAAGGCGCTGCGTGTGTTCGAGCCGGGCCAGATCCAGCCGGCGCTGCGCCGCGCCCAGGAAATGATCGAAGAATTCAGGGTGCCGGTGATCGTTGAGATTATTCTGGAACGGGTGACCAATATTTCCATGGGCACCGAGATCAACGCCGTCAACGAATTCGAAGACCTGGCCCTGGTCGGCAACGACGCACCGACCGCCATTTCCCTGCTCGATTAAGGAGAACCCTATGCCGCGCTTTGCCGCCAACCTGTCCATGCTGTTTACCGAACAGGATTTCCTTGCCCGCTTCAAAGCGGCCGCCGATGCGGGCTTCGAAGGTGTGGAATACCTGTTCCCGTATGAATTCAGTTCAGCCGACATCAAGGCGCAACTCGACGCCAACGGTCTGACCCAGGTGCTGTTCAACCTGCCCGCCGGGGACTGGGCCAAAGGCGAGCGCGGCCTGGCCTGCCACCCCGACCGGGTCGAAGAATTCCGCGCCGGGGTCAAGCTGGCCATCGCCTACGCCCAGGTGCTGGGCAATACCCAGGTCAACTGCCTGGCGGGCATTGCGCCGCAAGGCGTGGATGACGAAACCGTGGAAAAGACTTTCGTCGCCAACCTCAAGTACGCCGCCAACGCGTTGCAGGCCGCGGGCATCAAGCTGGTGATGGAGATGATCAACACCCGCGATATCCCCGGCTTCTACCTGAACAACACCGCCCAGGCCCTGTCGATTCGCGAGCAGGTGGGCAGTGACAATCTGTTCCTGCAATACGACATCTACCACATGCAGATCATGGAAGGCGATTTGGCCCGGACCATGGCGACGCACCTGGGGGTCATCAACCATATCCAGCTGGCGGATAACCCGGGGCGTCATGAGCCGGGGACGGGAGAGATCAATTACCGGTTCCTGTTCGAGCATCTGGACCGGATTGGCTACACGGGTTGGGTTGGCTGTGAATACAAGCCGCTGACCACTACCGAAGCGGGTTTGGGTTGGCTCAAAACCCATAACGCCATCTAACAGACACCGGCAGCTTATGTGGGAGGGGGCTTGCCCCCGATAGCAGTGGTTCAGTCACATCATCTACATCTGACACACCGCAATCGGGGGCAAGCCCCCTCCCACATTGGACCGGCAGTGTCTGGCAGGCTTCAGCAAGTCCGCTATCGAATAAAAAGAGGATTTTGATCATGGCTAAAATCGGATTTATCGGCACCGGTATCATGGGCCAACCCATGGCCGCCAACCTGCAGAAAGCAGGTCATCAATTGTTTCTTTCCGAGCATCACGGCAAAGCGCCTGCCGAGCTGATCGCTGCCGGCGCGGTGGCGCTGGCCAACCCGCAGCAAGTGGCCCAGGAAGCCGAGTTCATCATTGTGATGGTGCCGGATACCCCGCAGGTCGAAGACGTGCTGTTCCGGGCCGACGGCGTGGCCGCCGGGCTGTCGCCCCGTAAAGTGGTGATCGACATGAGTTCGATCTCCCCTACCGCCACCAAGGCGTTCGCGGCCAAGGTCAACGAGACCGGCGCGCAGTACCTGGATGCCCCGGTGTCCGGTGGTGAAGTCGGCGCCAAGGCCGGCACGCTGAGCATCATGATCGGTGGCGAGCCGCAGACCTTCGAGCGCGCCCTGCCGCTGTTCCAGGCCATGGGCAAGAACATCACCCTAGTCGGCGGCAACGGCGATGGCCAGACCGCCAAGGTCGCCAACCAGATCATCGTCGCGCTGAATATCCAGGCGGTGGCCGAAGCGCTGCTGTTCGCCTCGAAAAATGGCGCGGACCCGGCCAAGGTGCGTGAAGCGCTGATGGGCGGCTTTGCGTCGTCGAAAATTCTCGAAGTGCATGGCGAACGCATGATCAAGGGCACCTTCGACCCGGGTTTCCGCATCAACCTGCACCAGAAGGACTTGAACCTGGCCCTGGCCGGGGCCAAGGAGTTGGGGATCAACCTGCCGAACACCGCCGGCACCCAGCAAGTGTTCAGCACCTGTGCCGCGCTTGGTGGCGGCAACTGGGACCATTCGGCGCTGATCAAGGGCCTGGAGCATATGGCGAATTTCTCGATTCGCGACAAGTAACCCACCTTGGAATGCAATCCAGTGTGGGAGGGGGCTTGCCCCCGATTGCGGTGTGTCAGGTATGGATGATGTGACCGAAACACTGCTATCGGGGGCAAGCCCCCTCCCACATTTAGCCCTCATTTCATAGCTGGATTGTTGCATCTCTAATAACAAGAATCTCCCGGAGCCCGCTTATGTCGGTCGATCCGCAACACCTGCTTCGCGAGCTGTTTGCCACAGCCATCGATGCCGCCCACCCCCGGCAAGTCCTTGAACCTTACCTGCCCGCCGACCGCAGTGGCCGTGTGATCGTGATCGGCGCCGGCAAGGCCGCCGCCGCCATGGCGCTGGTCGTGGAGCACTGCTGGCAGGGCGAGGTCAGCGGCCTGGTCGTCACCCGCTACGGCCACGGTGCACCGTGCAAGAAAATCGAAGTGGTCGAGGCCGCGCATCCCGTGCCCGACGCTGCCGGCCTGGCCGTGGCCAAACGCGTGCTGGAGCTGATCGGTGACCTGAACGAAGACGATCGCGTGATCTTCCTGCTCTCCGGTGGCGGCTCCGCCTTGCTCGCCCTGCCCGCCGCCGGCATCACCCTGGCCGACAAGCAAAGCCTCAACAAAGCCCTGCTCAAGTCCGGCGCCACCATTGGCGAGATGAACTGCGTGCGCAAGCATCTCTCGGCGATCAAGGGTGGACGGTTGGCCAAGGCCGCGTGGCCCGCCACGGTCTACACCTACGCCATTTCCGATGTGCCGGGCGACCTGGCCACGGTAATCGCTTCCGGCCCCACAGTCGGTGACCCCAGCACCTCGCAACAGGCCCTGGCGATCCTCAAGCGCTACGGCATCGACATCCCGGCCTCGGTGCGCCGTTGGCTGCAAGACCCCGCCTCGGAAACCGTCAAGCCCGGCGACCCGATGCTGGCCCGCAGCCATTTCCAATTGATCGCCCGGCCGCAGCAATCCCTGGAAGCGGTGGCGGTGAAAGTGCGCCAGGCCGGTTTCAGCCCGCTGATCCTCGGCGACCTTGAAGGTGAAGCGCGCGAGGTGGCCAAGGTGCACGCCGGCATCGCCCGGCAAATCGTGCAGCACGGCCAGCCGTTGGCGGCGCCGTGCGTGATCCTCTCCGGCGGCGAAACCACCGTCACCGTGCGCGGCAATGGCCGTGGCGGGCGCAACGCGGAATTTTTGCTCAGCCTCACCGACAGCCTCAAGGGCCTGCCAGGCGTGTACGCCCTGGCCGGCGACACCGATGGCATCGACGGCTCGGAAGACAACGCCGGCGCGCTCATGACCCCGTGCAGCTACCGCCGTGCCGAAGCCCTGGGCCTGAGCGCCAGCGACGAGCTGGATAACAACAACGGCTACGGCTATTTCGCCGCCCTGGGCGACTTGATCGTCACCGAGCCGACCCGCACCAACGTCAACGACTTCCGCGCCATCCTGATCCTTGAGACCGCCAAACATGACGCCTGACAAGAAGGTCAAAATCCTCGCCACCCTGGGCCCGGCCACCGATGGAATCGATGGCATCCGCGAGCTGGTGCAGGCCGGGGTGAATATCTTTCGCCTCAACTTCAGCCACGGCGATCACGCCGATCACGCGCAGCGTTACCAGTGGATTCGCCAGGTAGAGCGCCAACTGAATTACCCGCTGGGCATCCTCATGGACCTGCAAGGGCCCAAGCTGCGCGTCGGGCGCTTTGCCGAGGGCAAGGTGCAACTGGTGCGCGGCCAGGCGCTGCGCCTGGACCTGGATGAAACACCGGGCGATCAATGCCGGGTCAACCTGCCCCACCCGGAAATCATCGCGGCGCTGGAGCCCGGCATGGACCTGTTGCTGGACGACGGCAAGCTGCGCTTGCGCGTCATCACCCGGCACGCCGACGCCATCGACACCACCGTGCTCAATGGTGGCGAGCTGTCCGACCGCAAAGGTGTGAATGTGCCCCAGGCACTGTTGCAACTCAGCCCGCTGACCGCCAAGGACCGTCGCGACCTGAGCTTTGGCCTGGAGCTGGGCGTGGACTGGGTGGCGCTGTCGTTCGTGCAGCGCCCGGAAGATATCCGCGAAGCCCGCGCGCTGATCGGCGACAGGGCCTTCCTGATGGCCAAGATCGAGAAGCCCTCGGCGGTGCAACAACTGCGCGAAATCGCCGAATTGAGTGATGCGATCATGGTGGCCCGTGGCGACCTGGGCGTGGAAGTGCCGGCCGAAAGCGTGCCGCACATCCAGAAGGACATCATCAAGACCTGCCGCCAACTGGGTAAACCGGTGGTGGTAGCGACCCAGATGCTCGAGTCCATGCGTTTCTCTCCGGCACCGACCCGCGCCGAAGTCACCGACGTGGCCAATGCGGTGGCCGAAGGGGCGGATGCGCTGATGCTGTCGGCCGAAACGGCCTCGGGCGAATACCCGCTGGAAGCCGTGCAGATGATGAGCAAGATCATCCGCCAGGTGGAAAACGGCCCGGATTACCAGGCCCAGCTGGATGTCAGCCGGCCCGGGGCGGATGCCACGGTGTCGGACGCCATCAGCTGCGCGATCCGCCGCATCAGCAGCATCCTGCCGGTGGCGGTGCTGGTGAACTACAGCGAGTCGGGCGCCTCCAGCCTGCGCGCGGCACGGGAGCGGCCGGTGGCGCCGATCCTCACGCTCACGCCAAACCTGTCCACGGCGCGGCGCTTGAGCGTGGCGTGGGGGGTGCACTCGGTGGTCAATGATCGGCTTCGGCAGGTGGATGAGGTGTGTTCCACCGCGCTTGAGATCGCCCAGGCTCAGGGCATGGCGCAGCGTGGGGATACGTTGGTGATTACTGCGGGGGTGCCGTTCGGGCAGTTGGGGTCGACCAATTCCTTGCGTATCGAAACCCTGATTTAACGTCTGTTCGGGCCTCATCGGGGGCAAGCCCCCTCCCACACTTGATTGGGTTCACATAGTTGCGATTGTGAATGCAGGCCAATGTGGGAGGGGCTTGCCCCCGATAGGCACAACTCGGTCTCATTGACGCCCCCCAATGCACAACCCAACCTGCCCCGACTGGGCCGAAGCCCTGCTCAACGGCTTCAGCCAGATCTTTCTCCAGCGCCATCCGCTGTGCGGCCTGCTGTGCCTGTTGGCGATCCTGATCGGCGCGCCGGGGTTGCTCGGCGGCGCATTGCTGGGTGGCGTCGCAGGCTTGCTCACGGCGCAGCGCCGGGGCTACCCCAAGGCCGAACGCCAGGCCGGGCTGTACAGCTACAACGGCGTATTGCTGGGTGTGTTGATCAGCCAGCATCTCGCCTGGTCGGCCCTGGTGCCGCCGCTGATCCTGGCCTGTGGCGGCTTGAGCGCGATGCTGGTGCGGCAGTGGTCGAAATACGCCGCCCAACCTCAGGACCTGCCCGCCTACACCACACCCTTTGTCGGCCTGGGCTGGTTGTTGCTGGGCAACATCATCGCGCCCGCGACCTTGGCCCTGAGCGAGCCCGAGCCCCTGACGGTAATCGCTGCGCCATTCACCGGCCTGGCGCAAGCGATGCTGTTGGACCAGCCCCTGGCCGGAGCCTTGATTGCGCTCGGCCTGCTGCTGGCTGATCGGCGCGCCGCCGTATGGGCACTCACCGGCGCCATCGCCGGCGTGCCGGTCGCCTTGCTGCTGGGCGAACCCAGCGGCGCCCTGCTCGGCCTGCACAGCTATAACCCGGCGCTCGCCGCCCTGGCACTGAGCCAGGCACGCCGCGAGCCCTGGTTGCCGCTGATCGGCATCGTCCTGGCAATCATGCTCACCCCCGGCTTCGCCGCCCTGCACCTGCCGGCGCTGACGGCGCCCTTCATTCTGACCTGCTGGCTGGTGCGCGCCAGCCAGCGAATACTGCGCAAGCCGCGCATGGACAGTCCGTACGAATCCCCCTAGGCTTTGCCGATATTCAATTCGAGCGGGATTTATGGACAGCAACAACGACTGGCGCCAGCGGCTCTACGTGATGGTTTTCCAAAGCGACACCGTCGCCGGGCGGCGCTTTGACGGCATCCTGTTGTTGATCATCCTCGCCAGCCTGGTGATCGTGATGCTCGACAGCATCGACGAAATTCACCAGAACTACGCTGACGTGCTGGCCTATATCGAGTGGGGCTTCACGCTGATCTTCGCCATCGAGTACGGCCTGCGCCTGTACTGCTCGCCCAAGCCATTGCGCTACGCCTTCAGTTTTTACGGGCTGGTGGATCTGCTCGCGATCGTGCCCGGCATCCTCGCGTTGTACTACAGCGACGCGCAGTACCTGCTGATTATCCGCATCATCCGCATGCTGCGGATCTTCCGCGTCCTCAAGCTCAGTCCGTACCTCAAGCAGGCCAACTACCTGATGGCGGCGCTGCGCGGCAGCAAACAGAAGATCGTGGTGTTCCTGGTCAGCGTGTGCACCCTGGTGACAGTGTTCGGCACCCTGATGTACGTGATCGAGGGCCCGGAGCACGGGTTTACCAGCATTCCCAAGGGCATCTATTGGGCGATCGTGACGCTCACCACCGTGGGCTTTGGCGATATCGTGCCCAAGACCCCGCTGGGCCAGGTGATTTCCTCGCTGGTGATGATTACCGGCTACTCGATTATTGCCGTGCCGACCGGGATATTCACGGCCGAGCTGGCCAGTGCCATGCGCGGTGAACAGCTGCAGACCGATTGTCCGGTGTGCAAGAAGAACAGCCACGAGCCGAATGCGGCGTTTTGTTCACGCTGTGGCAGCAACCTGTTTAAGAAAGTGGAATAAGCAAAGTTCTTTTTAATCTTTAAGCGACTATGCAGCCCCGGCTATAGTCGCTGGCATTGTGCCTCCCCCTTCTCTCGAACAACAAGGAATGAGCAGTGAAAAACATCCTCAGCGCCTCCCTCCTGGCCGCCGGCCTGGCCCTGGCCGGCGCCGTCCAGGCGGCTCCGGTCACTCTGCTCAACGTCTCCTACGACGTGATGCGTGATTTCTACAAAGACTACAACGCCGCCTTCCAGAAGCACTGGGACGCCGAGCACCCGAATGACAAGCTGACCCTGCAGATGTCCTTCGGCGGCTCCAGCAAACAAGCGCGCTCGGTGATCGACGGCCTGCCGGCGGACGTGATTACCATGAACATGGCGACCGACATCAACGCCCTGGCCGACAACGGCAAGCTCGTACCGGACAACTGGGTCACCCGCCTGCCGAACAACAGTGCGCCGTTCACCTCGGCCACTGTCTTTATCGTGCGCAAGGGCAACCCGAAAGCCCTGAAAGATTGGCCGGATCTGCTCAAGGACGGCGTGCAAGTGATCGTGCCCAACCCGAAGACCTCGGGTAACGGCCGCTACACCTACCTGTCGGCCTGGGGTTATGTGCTGAAGAACGGCGGCGATGAAGAAAAGGCCAAGGCCTTTGTCGGCAAACTGTTCAAACAAGCGCCGGTGCTCGACACCGGTGGCCGGGCCGCCACCACCACTTTCATGACCAACCAGATCGGCGATGTACTGGTGACCTTTGAAAACGAAGCGGAAATGATCGCCCGTGAATTCGGCCGCGATCAGTTCGAAGTGATCTATCCAAGCGTGTCCGCCGAAGCCGAGCCGCCGGTATCGGTGGTGGACAAAGTGGTCGAGAAAAAAGGCACCCGCGTGGCCGCCGAAGACTATCTGAAGTACCTGTGGTCGCCGGAAGGTCAGGAAATCGCCGCCAACAACTACCTGCGCCCGCGCGACCCGAAGGTGCTGGCCAAGTACACCGACCGTTTCCCGAAAGTCGACTTCCTGTCGGTGGAGAAGACCTTTGGTGACTGGCGCACCGTACAGAAAACCCACTTCAACGATGGCGGGGTGTTTGACCAGATTTACACCGGTCAATAAACGTTCGGGCTGAATAAACACAGTCAGAACTGTGGGAGGGGGCTTGCCCCCTCCCACATTGGTTTGGCGTTGAATCATTATTTCGCGGCATGACCGTTATCATCACAAGCGGCCTACTCAGCGCCGGCCGATGTCTTTACTCTCTCCTCCCATCGTCCTTCGCCTGCATGAGAACCCCATGAATGCTACCCCCCACGCTGCCGGCACCATGACCCGAGGCATGGTCATGCTGTTTGCGTTTTGCTGCGGCGCCATCGTCGCCAACATCTACTATGCGCAGCCGATTATCGAACTGATCGCGCCGGACATCGGCCTCTCCCCGGCAATGGCCAGCCTGATCGTGTCGCTCACGCAGATCGGCTACGCCCTGGGCCTGTTCTTCCTGGTGCCGCTGGGGGACCTGCTGGAAAATCGCAGGCTGATGATCATCACCACGGTGGTGGCCATCGCCAGCCTGTTGGGCGCCGCGTTCACCGAGCAACCCAACCTGTTTTTGCTGGTGTCGCTGCTGATCGGCTTCAGTTCGGTGTCGGTGCAGATCCTGATCCCGTTGGCCGCACACCTGGCGCCTGCCGAGTCCCGTGGCCGGGTGGTCGGCAGCATCATGGGCGGCCTGCTGCTGGGCATTCTGCTGGCGCGACCGGTGTCCAGCGTGGTGGCGGACCACTTCGGCTGGCGGGCGATGTTCATGGCGGCGGCGGCATTGATGGCGTTTATCAGTGTGGTGTTGATGCTGACCATTCCCAAGCGCCAACCGACGCACAGCGCCAGTTACGGCCAGTTGCTGGGTTCGCTGGGTACCTTGCTGCGTGAGCAGCCGGTATTGCGCCAGCGTGCGTTTTATCAAGGTTGCATGTTTGCCGCGTTCAGCCTGTTCTGGACCGCCGCGCCACTGGAACTGGTGCGCAACCACGGCCTCAGCCAGACCCAGATCGCGATTTTCGCCCTGGTCGGTGCCATCGGTGCCATCGCCGCGCCTATTGCCGGGCGGCTGGCCGATGCCGGTCACACCCACCGCGCCTCGTTGCTGGCGATGCTGCTGGGCGCGCTGAGTTTCCTGCCGGCCTTCGTGCACCCGCTGTACAGCGTGATCGGCCTGGCGGTAACGGGCGTCGTACTGGACTTCTGCGTGCAGATGAACATGGTCCTCGGCCAGCGTGCCGTCTACGCCCTCGACGCCCATAGTCGCAGCCGCCTGAACGCGCTGTACATGACCAGCATCTTCATTGGCGGTGCCTTCGGCTCGGCGATTGCCAGCAGCGTGTACGAACACGGCGGTTGGCTGGGCGTGATGCTGGTGGGCAGTGCTTTCCCACTGGTGGCGTTGTTGCGGTTCCTCAGTGCGTCGCGGCAGGTAGCGGTCGCCAACGCTTAAGAACGCACCAACTTCTCCAAAGCCGCATCCGCCAGAAATGACGAGCGGCTTTTGACGTTGTGTTCACGCACGTAACGGTCGATGCGTTGGATCACATAACCGGGCAAGGTCACATTGACCTTCTCGGTCTTGCCCAGATAGGGCGAGATATCCAGCTCCAACATGCCCCAGCCCATACCGGCGTAGTCTTCATGGGCGTGATGAGTGGCAACCGAGGTTGGCATTGGAATCACCCCGCCCTCTGCGGCAATCTCCTGCAGCATGAGGTGCGCCACTTCCACGGCCGCGTTGTAGGCCTCTTCGAAACTGTCCCCGGCGGTGACGGCGCCCGGAATATCGGGGATCTGGATACCGGTGGCGGTGAAGTCATCGCCCCATTCGATACAGATTGGGTATTGCATGCATGCTCTCCTTAAAACTGAAACAGCCCGGCGCGTTTCCTGATGCTTCTCACAGTGCCCAACGGCAGATCCTTCTTCGGATGGGGCACCGGTATCGTGTACGGGTTATAGCGGTGGGTGAAAAGGTGATGGCTGCCGGTGACCCTATCCAGCACCCAGCCCGCTTCCAGCAACTCCTTGATCAATAGTCTGCTTTGCACCGTCGCCTCCTTGGCTCGGACTGAATAAACGTAACCCTAGAGTTATATTTATTCAAGCACAGAATGGCCAAGCCTGACTGACGGTTGTTTTACCGGATATTGATGAGAGGTTCGGCGCCGCTTCAGGCTCAAGCCGAGTGCGCGTGGTCCAGGCAACACAGCAAGCGCGCGACCGTGTGTTCCAGCGGGCCGGAGTTATCCAGCACGAATAAACCCGCGCCATTGGCGGCGATCAGCGCCTCGGTGAACTGCGCGTTGCGCGCCAGGCGTTCCTCGATGTCCAGCAGGGACTCACGCCCGCGCGCGACCAGGCGCTGGCGCAGTACGGCTTGATCAACGGTCAGCAGCAGTACCAGCAGCGTCGGATAACGCTCGCGGGTTTGCGCAAGGTACGCGCGCGAGCCGTTGACCAGCACGTCCTCCCCGGCCGCCAGCCACTCGTCAATCTCCTTGGGAATGCCGTAGGACAACCCATTGGCCTGCCAACTGAGGGCAAACGCGCCCTGCGCCTGCATCGCTGCAAACTGCGCCGGGCTCACGCCTTGCGCCGCCTCGCCCACCGCTTCCGCCGAACGCGTGATCACGCGGCGCACAATGCGGCAGCCACGCTCGGCCAACCGAGGGCGTGCGGCATCCAGCAGGCTGTCCTTGCCCGAACCCGATGGCCCGATGAGATAGATCAACCTGCCTGCCATCACACCACTCTCTTTGCTTGTTTTCGCACGGGTTGGCCCTGTGCCGGTTTGCCCGGTACCGCAGAGTATATCCAGCGATTGCCCGGCAACCAGGCCGGCGGTGGTCACCTTACCGGGAAAGCGTGAGCCATGACAGACGTGGATGGCTGCGCTGCTTTCCTCGTCTCATTTCAGACGGCGCAACGCTTGAGCCAGCCAGGAACTTTCCTACGATCTGCGTGGCTTGCAGTTGCTATAACGCACCGTTAGCCTCTCGCAGTCGCTGCTCATCAGCGATCAGGCTTGGTCGCCTGGGTTAGAATGGCGCACAGTGCCGCGCAAGCGGCATTCTTGTGCTCGCGTTATGGCGGGCTGTGCGCGGGAGGGCTCAGGGCCCTGCCGGGTTTCCATTCCCTGGTCGACCAACCTGCGTACAGCTCGCCACCCTTCTGCTTGGTCGCGGATGTGGTGAGCTCCAACTGAATGGAGACTGACTGCATGAAAAAGGTTACGCCAAATCCCCCATCATTCCGCTCGGATGACCTTTCACAAACCTCACCCAACCTCATCTTCACCGTCCGTCCCGGCCTCGGCACCGAAGCGGCGTTAAGCAATGCCAGCGAAATGCTGGAGTCGGCGACAGTCTGTGCGTACGACTGCGCCGAGCATCTGGATGGCTCAGGCCGCAAGCAGGTGCTGGCGATCGTGCAGATGATGGAAATTGCACAGTTGTTGGTGAATGAGGCGTTGAACCGGGAGTGTCCTGTAGCTTGATAACAAGATCGTTCCCACGCTCCGCGTGGGAGTGCCGCTCTGGACGCTCCGCGTCCTGCTTTTTGCGCACTGGTGACGCGGAGCGTCACGGGATGCATTCCCACGCGGAGCGTGGGAACGATCAATCAGAGGCAAGAAAAAGGCGACCCGAAGGTGGCCTTTTGTCATTGC
This sequence comes from Pseudomonas sp. 28 E 9, assembly GCF_900004785.1. Taxonomy (NCBI): domain Bacteria; kingdom Pseudomonadati; phylum Pseudomonadota; class Gammaproteobacteria; order Pseudomonadales; family Pseudomonadaceae; genus Pseudomonas; species Pseudomonas sp. 28 E 9. The sequence continues at coordinate 104,029 of NZ_CVTK01000051.1, forward strand.
GCGTATTGCTTGCTCAACCCTGGTGGCACGCCCTGCACGCTGGTCTCTTCCCACGGCCCGTTCGGGCTGATGGAGCGGCTCCAGCCGTTGCTCCAGCGGTAGTAGGTGCGCTGGCGGTAGAACGTGTCGGGCTGGTCGTCGAGGACGTACACCTGCATCTTGCCGTCCCAGTGGCTGGCGGCGCCTGGGGGTGGGGCGAAGGTCGGCGATTTGCTCGGCAGCGGTTTGGGCGGCGGGGTCACCGGGCCGGAGGGTTTGGTGTCGGGCTGGGTCGACGGGCCCGACGGTGGGATGGTCGGGCCGGTGGGGCCCGGAGGTGGCCGGTGAACCGCACAGGCGCTCAATCCCACGACGAGGCTGAGCAGGGTCATACGTGCAAATGCGTTCATGGGCGTTTCCTTAAATTACTTGTCCGGACTGTCGATGGTCAGCTGCTGCAACGCAGTCATGCTGCTGGCCAAGGGTTGGCTGCGGCCGATCCACTCGCCAGCGGTTGGAACACCTGCCCGGGATATGCGCGCAACCAGTTGGACTTCAGGGAAGTTGGACAGTTTCAACTGCGGCATCATCGCGTCGGCATCGCCCAGTTCCACGGTAACAGGCAGTTCGGCCACGGTGACACGCTTGGCCGCGAGCGGCGCAGGCGGGCCGCTGACGGCGCGGGCGAAGATAAATACGCTGTCGCCTGGCAGGGCCTTGGCTTTCACCTCGGCGGACAGGTCTACGCGCACTTTCAGCACGGCCTTTTGCGCGACAGCGCCGCCGCTCTCCCTGAGTTTTTCCGCAGCGCGATCAATGCCGCCTTGCAGCGCAACGCGGGAATTGTCTTCGGGTGGCAGTTGCGCCAGCAGACGGTTCCAGTAGTCGATAGCCTCCTGATAGCGCTGACCTTCAAAGGCGGCAATACCGAGCAGGCCGAGGCTGGTGACTTCCTTTGGATCGAGCTTCAAGGCTTCGTCGGTCAGCGCCTGAACCTTGGGCGACCACTGTTTGTTGTCGGCAAAATACTGCGCCTGGGCCCACTGCCCGAGCAACTCCGGCTGGCGACCGGCCAAGGCAACGCTGCGTTCAAACACCTTGGCGGCATCGGCGGAGCGATCCTGGGCCATGTAGGCGCGGCCCAGAAAGTACAGGCCTTCAGCTGAATCCGGCTGGGCCACTGCGGCACGTTCCAGGCGCTGCGTCATGTCGGCCATCGACACCGGCGGCTGGGAGAACTCGCGGGTCAGCTCGACCTTGTCGCTCGCCCCGTAATGCAGGTACAGCGCAACGCCCAGCACCGGCACGAGAAACGCCGCCAACAATGGCAGCGGCTTGCCCAGGCGTGATTCGCGCGGTTTGTCCACGCCTTCGGTATCGGCCAGCAACTCACGCGCAGCTTCGGCACGGCCGGTATCGAGTTGCGCCGCATCCAGGACGCCGTCGTCGCGCTGCACTTGCAGTTCGGCGACGCGCTCTTGGTACAGCGCCACGTTCAGCGCGGTGCGATCCTCTTCGCGCTGGGCACGACGGCCGCGCAGCACAGGGATCAACAGGAAACTCAGGGCAATCAACAGCAGCAGGCCGGCTGCGAGCCAGAAATCAATCATCGGTCTTGGTGTCCAGCAGTTGGTCGAGGCGTTTACGCTCTTCGGGGGACAGCGCGTCGCTGCCATCGGCAGGTGCGGCGCGGCGACGGCGCACGATGACGGCCATCACCACCACGCCGGTCAGCAGCAGCCCGGCGGGACCGAACCAGAGCAGCGCGGTCTTGCCGGTAAGCGCCGGTTTATAGCGCACAAAATCACCGTAGCGGTCGACCATGAAGTCGATGATCTGCTGGTTGTCCTTGCCCTCCCCCAGCATGCGGAAGATTTCCTTGCGCAGGTCGGCGGCGATGGGCGCGTTGGAGTCGGCGATGTCCTGGTTCTGGCATTTGGGGCAGCGCAGTTCCTTGGTCAGCTCGCGGAAACGCTCGCGGTCACCGTCGTTGGCGAATTCGTAGGTGTCGATGGCGGCATGGGCCACGCCGGCCAGGCCCAGCGCCAGTACAGCCGCGACTAACAGACGCTTCATGGTTTGGCCTCGTCGACCAGCGCCTGGTACTTGGCAGCCAGTTGCTCGCGCCACACCACCTCGTCGATCACGCCGACGTACTTGTCGCGGATCACGCCTTTAGCGTCGATAAAGAAGGTTTCCGGAGCGCCATAGACGCCGAGGTTCAGGCCCAGGTTGCCGTCTTCATCGCGAATATCCAGCTGGTACGGGTTGTGAAATTCGGCCAGCCACTTCAAGGCTGCTGCATTGTCGTCCTTGTAGTTGATGCCATAGATCACCACGCCTTTCTCGGCGAGTTTGTTCAACACCGGGTGTTCGACGCGGCAGGAGATGCACCAGGTGCCCCACACGTTGACCAGCGCCGGCTTGCCCAGCAGGTCGGCGCGGGTCAGTTGCTTGTCGCCCTGCACAGTGGGCAGCGAGAATTCCGGGAACGGCTTGCCGATCATGGCCGACGGCAACTCGGCCGGGTCCAGGTACAAGCCGCGATAGAGAAACACCGCCACCACCAGGAACGCCGCCAGCGGCAACACCATCAATCCACGCTTCATACCGCCGCTCCCATGCCGAGCGCTTCACGCACCCGGCTCTTGACCTTGACCCGATACCGCCGGTCCAGCGCTGCGAGCAAACCACCCAACCCGGTCAGCAAGCCGCCGAACCAGATCCAGCGCACGAACGGTTTGACATGCACGCGCACCGCCCAGGCGCCGTCGCCCAGGGGTTCACCCAACGCTACATACAGGTCACGGGTGAAACCGGCATCGATACCCGCCTCGGTCATCATCGAACTCTGCACGGTGTACAGGCGTTTTTCCGGGTGCAGCACGGCGATTTCCTGACCGTTGCGCACCACGCGTACGGTGCCTTTGTCTGACGTGAAATTCGGCCCTTCAAAGTGTCTGGCGCCGTCAAAAATGAACTGATAACCGCCCAGGTCCATGGACTCGCCGGGCGCCAGGCGCAGGTCGCGCTCGGCGCTGTTCTGGCTCGACAGCACCACGCCCAGGGCGCAGACGGCGATGCCGATATGGGCGATCTGCATGCCCCAGTAGCTGCGGGTCAAGGTCGGCAGGCCTTTGATCAGGCCCTTGTGGCGGGTCTTGTCGGCGATATCGCGCACGCCGGCCAGCAACACCCAGGCCGCGAGCAGGAAGGTGGCGAGCACCGCCCAGTTGAAGTCGCCGTAGGCAACCCCGGCGATCACGGCCAGGGCCACACTGCCCAGCAGCACCGGCATCAGCATGCCGGCCAGCCATTTCACCGGTGTGTCTTTCCAGCGCACCAGCACACCGACCGCCATCACCACCATCAACAGGCCCATCAACGGAATGAACAAGGCGTTGAAGTACGGCGGGCCGACGGACAGCTTGGCGCCGCTCAAGGCATCCAGCACCAGGGGGTAGAGGGTGCCGAGCAGAATCATCGACGCCGCCACCACCAGCACCAGGTTGTTACCCAGCAGCAAGGTTTCCCGCGACCACAGGTTAAAGCCAACCTGGCTCTTGACCACTGGCGCGCGCAGGGCAAACAGCGTCAGCGAACCGCCGACGACAAACAGCAGGAAAATCAGGATGAATACGCCGCGCGCAGGGTCGGAAGCAAACGCATGCACCGACGTCAGCACGCCCGAACGCACGAGGAACGTGCCGAGCAGGCTGAGGGAAAATGCCGCGATGGCCAGCAACACGGTCCAGCTCTTGAACACGCCGCGTTTTTCGGTGACGGCCAGCGAATGAATCAGCGCGGTGCCGACCAGCCAGGGCATGAAGGAGGCGTTTTCCACCGGGTCCCAGAACCACCAGCCGCCCCAGCCGAGTTCGTAGTAGGCCCACCACGAACCGAGGGTGATGCCGATGCCGAGAAAGGCCCAGGCGACGATGGTCCATGGCCGCGACCAGCGCGCCCAGGCCGCATCGAGACGCCCGCCGAGCAAGGCGGCGATGGCGAAGGCAAACGCCACGGAAAAGCCGACATAGCCCATGTAGAGCATCGGTGGGTGCACGATCAGGCCGATGTCTTGCAGCAGTGGGTTGAGGTCATGCCCGTCCACGGGGATCTGCGGCAGGATGCGGCTGAACGGGTTGGACGTCATGATCAGGAACAGCAAAAAACCGATGCTGATCATGCCCATCACCGCCAGCACCCGCGCCAGCATGACCTGCGGCAACTGGCGGGAGAACACCGACACGGCGAAGGTCCAGCCGCCGAGGATCAGCGCCCACAGCAGCAGCGAACCTTCGTGGGCGCCCCACACGGCGCTGAACTTGTAGTACCAGGGCAGTGCGCTGTTGGAGTTATTGGCGACATAGGCGACGGAAAAGTCGTCGGTCATAAAGGCGTAGGTCAGGCAACCGAAAGCGAACAGCAGGAACGCGAACTGCCCCCAGGCGGCCGGCTGCGCCAGACTCATCCACAGGCGATCGCCACGCCAGGCGCCGAGCAACGGCACCACGGCCTGGACAATGGCAAAGCACAGGGCGAGGATCATCGCCAACTGGCCAAGTTCGGGAATAAACAAAGCGGCGTTCATGACTCAGCCCTCCTTGGCAGGGGTTGGGGCGGATTGGCCGCTGTCCTTGAGGGCTTTGGTCACCTCCGGCGGCATGTATTTTTCATCGTGCTTGGCCAGCACTTCATCGGCCACCACCACGCCACTGGCGTTGAGCTTGCCCAGGGCGACGATGCCCTGGCCTTCGCGGAACAGGTCCGGGAGGATGCCACGGTAGGTGATGGTCACGGATTTGCTGAAGTCGGTGACCACGAAACTCACATCCAGGGAGTCTGCGGAACGCTTCAAGGAGCCCTTTTCGACCATGCCGCCGGCGCGGATGCGCGTATCGACCGGCGCTTCGCCATTGGCAATCTGGGTCGGGGTGTAGAACAGGTTGATGTTCTGCTGCAAGGCACTCAAGGCCAGCCCCACGGCAATGCCGACGCCGGCCATGATGGCGAGAATGATCAACAGACGCTTTCTACGCAGCGGATTCACTTTTCGGTCTCCCGGCGCAGACGACGCGCCTCTTGTTGCAGGTAACGCTTGCGCGCCAGCAGCGGCGCGGCGACGTTGAGGGCCAGCACCGCCAGGCAGATGCCATAGGCCGTCCAGACATACAGGCCGTGATGGCCCATGGCGAGAAAATCACTGAAAGAAGCAAAACTCATCCTCGCGCTCCCAGGCAGGCTTGAACTTCGGCCTTGACCCAGCTGGTGCGAGCCTCACGCTTGAGCACTTCAAGGCGCATGCGCATCAGCAGCACGGCGCCGAAGAAGCAGTAGAAGCCCAGCACCATCAGCAGCAGCGGTGCCCACATTTCTACCGGCATTGCCGGTTTTTCGGTGAGAGTGAAGGTGGCGCCCTGGTGCAGGGTGTTCCACCACTCGACCGAGTATTTGATGATCGGGATGTTGATCACGCCGACAATCGCCAGCACCGCGCAGGCCTTGGCGGCGCTGTCGCGGTTGCTGATCGCATTGCCCAGGGCGATCAGGCCGAAGTACAGGAACAGCAGGATCAACATCGACGTGAGCCGCGCATCCCACACCCACCACGAACCCCAGGTGGGTTTGCCCCAGATCGCGCCGGTGACCAGCGCCACGGCGGTCATCCACGCCCCGATGGGCGCGGCGCATTGCAGGGCGACGTCGGCAAGCTTCATCTTCCACACCAGGCCGACGATGCCGCATACCGCCAGCATCACGTAGCAGGACTGCGCCAGCATGGCGGCGGGCACATGGATATAGATGATGCGAAAGCTGTTGCCTTGCTGGTAGTCCGGCGGCGCGAAGGCCAGGCCCCAGACCAGACCGATGCCGATCAGCAACACGGCGGCGACGCTCAACCACGGCAGCAGTTTGCCGCTGATGCCATAGAACCATTTGGGCGAGCCGAGCTTGTGAAACCAGGTCCAGTTCATTGCTGTTTCTCACGGTTGCTTCTTGTCATGGCAAGAAGCGTAGGGTCTTTACTGGCCAAGCGTGTAACGCCTGGCCAGACCTCATTATTCGCCGACGCTGATCTTCAGGCCGGCCGCTATGGCAAAGGGTGTCAGGGTTACCGCCAGGGCGGCCAGGCTGCCAAGCCACAGGAGGTAACCGGTCACCGGCATCCCCATCAGCGCGGCCTGCAACGCACCGCTGCCGAGGATCAAAACCGGGATGTACAAAGGCAGAATCAGCAGGGCCAGTAACAGGCCACCGCGCTTCAAACCGACGGTCAACGCTGCGCCCACCGCCCCCAACAGGCTGAGCACCGGCGTACCGAGCAACAAGGACAGGAGCAGCACCGGCAAGCATTCGACGGGCAAGCCCAGCATCAGCGCCAGCAGCGGCGAAAGCAACACCAGCGCGAGGCCGGAAAAAGCCCAGTGTGCCAGCACCTTGGCCAGTACCAGAAGTGGCAACGGGTGCGACGAAAGGACCCACTGTTCCAGGGAGCCGTCCTCGAAATCACTGCGAAACAGCCCGTCCAGCGAGAGCAACACGGATAAAAGCGCCGCGACCCACACCAGTCCCGGGGACAAGGTTTGCAACAGTTTAGTCTCGGGACCGACCGCCAACGGGAACAAGGCGATCACGATGGCAAAGAACACCAGCGGATTGGCCAGTTCGGCCGGGCGACGACACAACAGGCGTGCTTCGCGGGCAACCAACAGGGCGAATACGCTCATGCCGACCACCGTCCCAGATCCAGCTCACGGTAACCGGCGGGCAGGCGCGTCAGGCTGTGGTGGGTGGTGAGCAGCACCGTACCGCCCTGCTCACAGTGCCTCGCCAGGTGCTCCTCGAGCTGGGCGACCCCGTGTTTATCGAGCGCGGTGAAGGGTTCGTCGAGGATCCACAGCGGCGGGCCCGGCAGGTACAAACGGGCCAGGGCCACCCGGCGCTGCTGGCCGGCGGACAGGGTGTGGCAGGGAACATCTTCAAAGCCCTTCAGGCCCACGGCAGCCAGGGCCTGCCAAATGGCGTCACGGCTGGCGCGGTGATGCAGGGCGCTGAGCCAACTGAGGTTTTCTTCGGCCGTGAGCACGTCCTTGATACCGGCGGCATGGCCGATCCACACGAGGCTGCGCGCCAGTTCTGTGCGCTGTTCGGCGAGAGGCTTGCCGTTGAGGCGCACAACCCCGGCCGTCGGCTGCATCAGCCCGGCCAGCAAGCGCAACAGGCTGGTCTTGCCGCTGCCGTTGGGCCCGCTGACCTGCACCATGTCACCGCCCGCCAGGCGCAGGTCGAGGTGCTCGAACAGCAGGCGCAGGTCGCGTTCACAGGAGAGCGCTACGGCTTCAAGAAGAGGGCTGGTCAAGAGATCGCGGGCCTTTACGGTTCAAGTCGGCGGTGCAGCGGCCGTTATAGAAAGGAGCACAATAACGGCTTTGGCGACCGATTTTAGAGAGCTGGATCAAATAGTTGTGAGGTTTTTAGCGCTCTCTTTGCAGACGGGCGGCATTATACATGCGATGCCTTACGCTAAAGAGAGCAATTTCCCCAGAGACGATGCGCACCATGACCGGCGAGATCAACCTTCCTACGCTTCCTCCCACCCCGCCAGCCGGGCAAAGCCCTGCGCCTGCGCCTGGGGCACTGCTCAAACTGCTGGAGCCGCAGGTCGGGCTGATCGACCCTGGGAAAACCGCGAATGCCGAAGTCATTGCCCTTAAACAAGGCGGTGAAGCCTTTCAGTTGCTGCTCAAGCTGACCCTGGACGGCGGCCGCCAGACACTGGTGCAGGCCAGCAGCGCCCAGCCCTTGCCCTTGGGCAGCAATGTGGCGGTGAGCCAGACGCCAACGGGCAACCTGACCCTCAGCCTGCAACAGGCCTTGAGTGCCAACATCGCCGCCCTCACCCGCATCGATACGGCCAAGGTCCCGGAAGGTACGCTGTTGCAAGCCAAGGTACTGACCACCCAGATGCTGCCTCAGGGCACGGCGCAACCGGCGATCTATCGTTCGTTGGTGACGGTGCTGAATAACGCCCTGGCCGGCGCGACACTGACGGTGGAAAGCCCACAACCGCTGCGCGTGGGCAGTTTGCTCAGCGCAGTGGTACAGAACGCGCAGACCCTCAATTTCGTGCCGCTGAGCGGGCTCAAGGATCAATTGGCGGTCACCCAGCAACTGTCGACCCAGCAAAGTCGCCAGGGCTCCCTGGATGCGGTCTTCACCGCCCTGCAAAACCTGCCCCGTGGCGACAGCACGTCCGCCGACCTGCGCGCCGCCGCCGACCGTCTGCTCGCTGCATTGCCCGACCTGGCACAGGTCAGTAACCCCAAAGTCCTGGCTCAAGTGATCCAGAACAGCGGCGCCTTTCTGGAAGCCAGATTACTCGCCGGGCAGAATCCCCAGATACCGCCACTGGACATGAAGGGCGCACTGCTGCGCCTTGTCGCGGACTTACTGCCCGCCCTGCCTGCCAGTACCAACCTGAACGCCATTCTTGCGGCCAACACGCTGGCCCATGTATTGCCCAACTTTGTGCGCAGCCCACTGAACACGCTGGGCCAGGTCAGCGCGCGGCAGGCCCCGGTCAGCTTTCCACTGCCCGAGCGGCTGATGGCCAAGCTTGAAGGCGAAGGCGACCTGGAAAACCTGCTGCGCCTGGCCGCCGGGGCGATTGCCCGATTGCAGAGCCATCAGCTGTCGAGCCTGGAACAGACCGGCACCACCGCCGACGGCCGCCTGCAAACCACCTGGCAACTGGAAATCCCGATGCGCAGCCTGCAGGACATCGTCCCCTTGCAGGTGAAGTTCCAGCGCGAGGAGCCGGCGCCCGACAAGGAGCAACCCGAGCACAAAGACCGCAAAGACGCCAAACACATGCTCTGGCGCGTCGAACTGGCGTTCGATATGGAACCGCTGGGGCCGTTGCAGGTGCAGGCGCAATTGACCCAGGGCAAACTGTCCAGCCAGTTGTGGGCGACCCGCGCCTTCACCGCCAGCCTGATCGAAAATCACTTGGGCAGCCTGCGCGAGCGTCTGGTGGCATCCGGGCTCGACGTCGGCGACCTGGATTGCCACCTCGGCAGCCCGCCGCGCGGGCCAAAAACCGGACTGGAACAACGCTGGGTGGATGAAACCGCATGAAGAACGCTACCCCTCCCCGCCAGGCGATTGCCCTCAAGTACGATGGCCAACAAGCGCCCACCCTGACCGCCAAGGGCGACGAGGCCTTGGCTGAAGCGATCCTCAAGCTGGCGCGGGAAAACGAAGTGCCCATCTATGAAAATGCCGAGTTGGTGAAGCTGCTGGCGCGCATGGAGCTGGGCGACAGCATTCCAGAGGAGTTGTACCGCACAGTCGCAGAGATCATTGCGTTCGCGTGGACCCTGAAAGGCAAGTTCCCCGTGGGATACGACCCGGATGCGGGGCCGGTGGAGCGCGATGTCACCGAGCGTGGGGATGATTACTGAGTAATCCACAAGCTACCGGCCAGTCAAGCGTACATCGCCGTCTGTAGGAGCGAGCTTGCTCGCGAAAAACCTCAACGATAACGCGTGCTTTCTGAATGAACGCAGCGCCTGTGAGTTTTTCGCGAGCAAGCTCGCTCCTACAAAAAGCCTTAAGGCAAGCCCCCTCCCACATTCAGATCCAGGTCAGTTCAGGACTTCGTTCAGGGGAATGAAATTGACTCGGTCGCCGACGGCTAATGTGGTCCCTTCCATCACCTCCACAAATCCTTCAGCCCACGCTGCGCTGCGCAGCACACCGGAGCTCTGGTTGTGGTAGATGATCGCCTTGCCCTGCTCGATGCGTCCGCGCAAGTACTCGCGACGGTTGCCGGGCCTGGCCCAGACGAACCCGGCCGGCACGTCGAAACGCAATGGCTGCACATCCTCCACACCCAGGCGGCGCAGCAGGTAAGGCCGAGCCAACAACGCAAACGTCACCAGGGTCGACGCGGGGTTACCGGGCAGGCCGATCACCGGCACGCCACGAAAATGCCCGAAGGTCAGCGGCTTGCCCGGCTTGATCGCCAGTTTCCACAGCGCCAGCTCGCCCTCTTCACGCAGAGCAATGCCCAAAAAATCCGCCTCGCCCACCGACACACCGCCCGTGGACAGGATCAAGTCGACGCTGCCCAGTCCGGCCAACCGCGTGCGGGTCTGTTCCAGGTCGTCCGGCAGGATGCCAGCATCGATCACTTCGCAGCCCATGCGCGTCAGCCAACTGCACAGCACGCGGCGGTTGCTGTTGTAGATCTGGCCCGGCCCCAGGGGCAATCCAGGCTCGATCAGCTCATCGCCGGTCGACAGCACCGCCACGCGCACACGGCGCACCACGTCCAGGCGATCACGCCCGAGCGAAGCGGCCAGGCCCAGTTCGATCGGGCCCAGGCGCGTACCTGCCGGCAACACCAACTCGCCGACCGTGGTCTCCTGGCCTTGCGCACGGATATTCTGGCCCGCTTGCAACGGCTCGCTGAAACTCACTCGCTCATCGTCGTGAATGATCGCGTTTTCCTGCATTTCGACGCAGTCCGCGCCCTGAGGCACCGGCGCCCCCGTGAAGATGCGTGCACAGGTGCCGGGCGCCAGCGGCTCAGGCGCAGTGCCGGCAAAAATACGCTGGCTGACCGGCAAAGGCGCGCCGGCCCAGTCTGCGACGCGCAGGGCATAGCCATCCATGGCACTGTTGGGCCAGGGTGGCAGGTCGAGGGTGGAGATCAGGTCCTGTGCCAATACGCGGCCATCGCACTCGGCCAGGCGCACGGTTTCGCGCTCGCGGATCGGCGCGGCGTCGGCCATGTCCAGCAAACGCTGCAAAGCCGCTTCCACCGGCATCAAGGCGCCGGTTTTGCCGGGCTTATCCACGGGTTTCACAGGGCTGGGCCTGCTTCAGGTGCGGCACGAAATTGCACGGCCGATGACGGTTATCCAGTTGTTCAGCCAGGATACCGTCCCAACCGGTGCGCACGGCATTGGTGGAGCCCGGCAGGCAGCACACCAGGGTGCCATTGGCCAGGCCGGCCAGGGCGCGCGATTGCACGGTGGAGGTGCCGATATCGGCCACCGAGATCTGGCGGAACAGCTCGCCAAACCCATCGACCTGCTTGTCCATCAGGCAGCTCACCGCTTCGGGTGTGCTGTCGCGGCCGGTAAAGCCGGTGCCGCCGGTGATCAGCACCACCTGCACCACGTCTTCGGCGATCCAGTGGGCAACTTGGGCGCGGATTTTGTAAAGATCGTCCTTGAGCAGCACGCGCTCGGCCAGGGTATGGCCGGCGGCGGTCAGGCGGTCGACGAAGACCTGGCCCGAGGTGTCGGTGTCCAGGGTGCGGGTGTCGCTGACGGTCAATACAGCGATATTCAGAGGTACGAAAGGCGCATCAGCCTTGGCTTTCATGGCACGGTCCGGTTGTCGAAGGAACAGCCCGATGTTATATCACAAGCCTCTGTTTACCTGCCGCAGCGGAACCTTCATGCCTCTTGAATCCTTACCCCTGCCCTGCTCGATTCTGTTGCTGGCCGGCGGTCGTGGCCAGCGCATGGGCGGCCAGGACAAAGGCCTGCTGGAGTGGCACGGCCAGCCCTTGATTGCGCACCTGCAACGCCTGGCACGGCCGCTCACGGACGACCTGATCATCTCGTGCAACCGCAACCATGGGCGGTATGCAGCCTATGCCGATCAACTGGTGAGCGACGACAGCGCGGACTTTCCCGGACCACTTGCCGGTATCCGTGCGGGACTCTTCGCCGCACGCCATGGGCACTTGCTGATCCTGCCCTGCGATGTGCCGCACCTCGATGCGCGACTGCTGGCCGACCTGCGTGCGACAGCACGACTCAACCGGCAGGTTCCGGTGATGGTCCGCCATGGCGAGTTCTGGGAACCCTTGCTGTGCATCATCCCTGTCGCCTTGAAGGATCAGGTGGAGCAGGCCTGGCAAGGGGGCGAACGCAGCCCGCGTAAAATCCTGCTGCAGCTGGGCGCCGTGGGCCTGGAATGCCCGGCCGATGAACCGCGCCTGGCCAACCTCAATACACCGGACCTGTTGCACACAAGGCCTGGCGTGTCAGAATGAGCCTTGCATCAGGAACTTTGCCGGCGTTGCACACGTCACAAGGTCAGCATTTTAAAAGTATTCTCTCGGAGACAAACTCATGACTCAACGGACCATCGCCGCTCTCATGCTTGCACTGGGCCTCGCCACCCTCGCCGGTTGCGCCTCGCCGACAGTGATCACCCTGAATGACGGTCGCGAAATCCAGGCCGTCGACACCCCGAAATTTGACGAAGATTCGGGCTTCTATGAATTCCAACAGCTTGACGGCAAGCGCACCCGCATCAACAAGGATCAGGTTCGCACCGTTAAAGACCTGTAAGCCTTACCGCTTGCCCACAAGGCCCGCCTCGCGCGGGCCTTGTCGTTTGCGGCGCTTACCAGTCCAGGGTGAGTTCACTGCGAAAGCTGCGTTCCTGGCCGCTGACCGGGTCGATGAAACGCACGCCCTGGGCCAGCAACTTGAGCGGGTTGGCGTAATCGTCCCTGGCGTCCTTGATCACCTCGGGATAGAACGGGTCATTGCAGATACTCGCCCCGAGCGCGGTCATGTGCACACGCAACTGGTGCTTCTTGCCGGTGACCGGGAACAGACCGTAGCGCCATAGATCGCCCTGTTTTTCGCGCACCTGCACCGCCGTTTCGGTATTGCTGGCACCGGGGCCTTCCTGCATGCGGAAGAAAGGCTCACCGTCCACCAACCGGCTCTTGTGCACCAGCGGGAACGTTAGGTCAGGCAAGGCCGGGGCAATGGCTTCGTAGAATTTATCGATGCGCCGCGTGGGAAACAGTTGCTGATAAGCCGCGCGGGTGGCGGGATTGGCCGAGAACAGCACCAGCCCTGCGGTATGCCGGTCAATGCGATGCAGGGGCACCAGGGCGGGGTTGTCCAGGCGCCGGATCAAACGACGCAACAGCGTCTGCTCGACATACTCGCCCGCAGGGGTCACCGGCAGGAAATGCGGCTTGTCGGCCACCACCAGATGCTCATCGGCGTACAGGATGGTTTCCTGTACGGGAATCACTTTCTCGTTGGGCACTTCACGAAAGTAATGGATGCACAGGCCTTCCCTGTAAGCCAGGCCCAGGCTGATGGGCTGCCCATTGCCATCGAGCACCCGGCCACGGGCAATGCGGTCCAGCCATTGTTCACGGGCAATCGCCGGGAAATGCTCGCACAGGCAATCGAGCACCGTTGCCCACGGACCAGGCGGCAGGTACAAGGTGCTGGCTTGGTGCTGTGACGGGGAAAAACCGGAAGTGGACATGCAGATGCTCAAGGCCTGGAAATAAACAGGCGGGCATTATCCCGCATGGCGCGGGATTGAGCCTAGGAGAGATCTCAGGCCTTGGCCAGTTGCACGCGCAAAACCGGTGAAGCGCTCGCCGCCTCGGTAAACTCCTTAAGCCAGCGCAGTACGTCCACGGCCTCCCAACGGCCCGGGTCGTACAGTGCGTAGAGCAGGCCCTGATAGCCCACCACGTCCAGCTGCTTGTGATAACCGGCACGCTGGAACAGCGCTTCGATTTCCGCGAAACAGGTGTTGAAATGCACCTTGTTGAAGGGCGTCTTGCCTTCCGTGACCAGGCCATCGAGGCGCAGCTCGTTCACCGCATCGCGCACGATGTCGGCGGACATGCGATTGACGCTGCTTTTCAGTTGTTCAACATTCACCACGGGCGTTCCCTCTATTCAATCGCTGTACAAACATACAGTAACGTAATATTCGGAAACTCGCCATCGCATAAACGTCAGCGCAGGAAAGCGACAACCTGTTCAGTGTCGAACGGCCAGTCCAGCTCAGCCCCCGTGTCCACCCGCCTGAGCACCGGAATCCGCAGGCCGTAGACCTCGGTCAGGTCGTCGGGATCGGTGATATCCACCAGCTCCACGAGCAACCCGTGCTCGACGAGCGGCATGATTTCGGCTTCGGCAATTTCACACAGATGGCAACCCAGGGTGCCGAACAGCTGGCATTCAGCAAGCATGGCAAATGCACTCGGATGGAAAACACCTCACCATTCTAAGCCCAACGCGGCCCGCAAAGGCGCTTGAGCACGCTATATACCCGCAGGCCGCCGACCAGCGCGACAGCGACGCCAAGGGCGGTACCTATTTGCGCGAGTTTGAGTTAATTAGGGTAAGGTTTTTCAAGGCTTGCGCCGCGACCGCCCGGATTGAGCGCAGCCCTAGGGCGTGCGCACCAGGGCAAAGCAAAAGCGGTACCACACAATCGCAGTGAACCTTCGGCAAACCCCGCGACTCGAAACCACACGTACAGAACAGCCACACGGAGATAACCATGGCCGGTAAATCAGCAAAGACTGCTCAAGAAATACTGATGGCGGATTTTCAGACCCTCGTCGCCGATACCGAAAGGTTACTCGACGACACCGCCGTCCTGGCCGGTGACCAGGCCGATGAGCTGCGTACCAGGATCCATGAAAGCCTGCTCAAGGCTCGCGAAACCCTGCAGTTGACCGAAGACTCCCTGCGTGAGCGCGGCCAGGCGGCTATCACTGCAACGGAAGACTACGTGCAGGCCAACCCGTGGCAGTCCGTCGGCATCGCTGCCGGCGTAGGCTTTTTGATCGGTCTGCTGGCTACCAGGCGCTAATATCATGGCTATCGACGAATCCAGCTCGTCAAAGGGCGCAGGTACCACTTCCCGCCGACTGGGCGCTGCCGTCCTCGGCTTATTGCACAGCCATGTCGAACTCTTTGGCATCGAGCTGCAGGAGCAGAAGGCACGTACCGTCAGCCTGCTGCTGTTCGCCGGCCTTGCGTTGGTGTTTGCCCTGCTGCTGTTGGTAGGGTTATCGACACTGGTGATGATCCTGGTGTGGGACACCGGCTACCGCCTCACCGGCATCATCTGTCTGTGTGTGTTCTACACCCTGGCCGCAGCGTTCTGCGGGGTACGCTTGAAAGCGGCGGTGTTCGATGAGTCCACGCCTTTCCATGCCACCCTCGAAGAACTGGCCAATGACCGGGAGCGCCTGTTGCCATGAGCCTGCCTGAACCGCAAAACACGTCCCGTCGGGAAATGCGCAAGGCGTTGATTCGCCTGCGCATGGAAATGCACCGTCAGGAAATCCGGCATGAATCCCAGCAACTCATGGCGCCCCTGCACAGAGTGCGCGACATGCGTCACAACTGGCAGGACAGCCTGGGCATCAAGCACGCGCCGCTGTGGGGCGTGGCGGCGGTGACCCTGATGGGGTTCTTTACCGGCAAAGGCGCCAAGGGCGGCAGTATCAGCAGCGTAACGCGCCTGGTACGGCTGGGGGCCGGGTTGATTCCGCTGATCAAGCTGGCCATGCAAGGCGCCTCGCGCAAACGATAAGCCCCGCTCGTTCAACACCACGTCCTGACCGCCGGGCCATTTGCGCAACGGCGGCCAGGACTTGTTGTTCATCGCTATCGAAACAATCGACTTCAACATTTGCGCTTGCCCCGCCTGCGTGGAAACGGGAAGCTGCAACTGTCATTTACCGTACGGAGCGTACCCGCCTTGGATTGGCCCACCCTGTTGACCCGCGAACGTCTTGGCAAGCCGCTGCACAGCCCTGAAGAACTGGGCCGCAGCCCTTTCCACAAAGACCATGATCGCATTATTTTCTCTGGCGCTTTCCGTCGCCTGGGCCGCAAGACCCAAGTGCATCCGGTGACGAGCAACGACCATATCCACACGCGCCTGACCCACTCGCTGGAAGTCAGTTGTGTGGGGCGCTCCCTTGGCATGCGCGTCGGCGAAACGCTGCGCGGTGCCCTCCCCGACTGGTGCGATCCGAGCGATCTGGGCATGGTGGTGCAATCGGCCTGCCTGGCCCATGACATCGGCAACCCGCCCTTCGGGCACTCCGGCGAAGACGCGATTCGCCACTGGTTCCAGCAGGCCGCCGGGCGCGGCTGGCTGGATGACATGAGCAGCGCCGAGCGCAATGATTTTCTCAACTTCGAAGGCAACGCCCAGGGTTTCCGCGTACTGACCCAGCTTGAGTATCATCAATTCGACGGCGGCACGCGGCTGACCTATGCCACCCTGGGCACCTACCTCAAGTACCCCTGGACTGCCCGCCACGCGGACTCGTTGGGCTACAAGAAACACAAGTTCGGCTGCTACCAGAGTGAGCTGCCGATTCTGGAACAGATCGCGCAAAAACTCGGCCTGCCTCAACTGGAGGAACAACGCTGGGCGCGCCACCCGCTGGTGTACTTGATGGAGGCCGCCGACGACATCTGCTATGCGTTGATCGACCTGGAAGATGGCCTGGAAATGGAGTTGCTGGAGTACGCCGAAGTCGAGTCACTGCTGCTCGACCTGGTGGGTGATGACCTGCCGCAGACGTATCGACAATTGGGCGCGTCGGACTCCCGCCGTCGCAAGCTGGCGATCCTGCGCGGCAAGGCCATTGA
Organism: Pseudomonas sp. 28 E 9; assembly: GCF_900004785.1. Classification (NCBI taxonomy): domain Bacteria; kingdom Pseudomonadati; phylum Pseudomonadota; class Gammaproteobacteria; order Pseudomonadales; family Pseudomonadaceae; genus Pseudomonas; species Pseudomonas sp. 28 E 9. The sequence goes on from NZ_CVTK01000051.1 coordinate 120,483, forward strand.
GCACCTGACCAACGCGGCGGCGCGTGCCTTCGTCGAACAGCAGGACGCGCTGCTCGCCGGCACCCTGCCTGGCGATCTGGTTGAACACATGCACGGTCCGGCAAAGCGTTGCGTACTGGATGCCAAGGACATGGCGCGCAAGAAAATCTTCCAGGACAAGCGCAAGACCCTGCATGAAATCGGCGCCTACACCACCCTGGAGATTCTGCTGAACGCATTTTGCGGTGCGGCCCTGGAGCAACACGGTGGGCGTACGCCGTCGTTCAAGAACCGGCGCATCCTCGACTTGCTGGGCAACAGCGCGCCAGACCCCGCCTGGTCGTTGCACGCCTCGTTCCTGCGCATGATCGACTTCATCGCCGGCATGACCGACAGCTATGCCACCGAGATGGCGCGGGAAATGACCGGGCGCTCCAGTCCACAATAACGTCCTGACCACGCCGCCCTGCGCCCTAAAGGAATTGCCCTACGATGGGAACAGAGCGGCCTGATCGAATTCGTACATATTCCCGAGGAATAATCACGCACGCCGCCGTGAACCAGACGAGCAACCCCCACGCTCCCATCGATGCTTGACTTACTGTGTGCTCTTTATGCCCAGACACCCCCTTCGTATTCTTCTGGTGGAGGATCATCCCTTTCAACTCCTGGCCACCCAGTGCTTGCTGAGAAGCTTCGGTTTCGACCAACTCACCCCCGTGGAAAATGCGGAGCAGGCCATACGCACAATGACTCAGTGCAAGTTCTCTTACGACTTGATGTTATGCGACCAATGCCTGCCCGACCTGCCCGGTCTGGAACTGGTGGAGATCGCCAGCCGCGGTCAATTTATTACCAGTGCGATTTTATTGAGCAGCCTACCAGCGACGGAATTGCTCAAACTGACCACACAAGCTGCGCAGCGCAACCTTCCACTGCTGGGCTGTTTGTCAAAACCGTTAAACAGAGATGAACTTGCAAGTTTAATGGTCTTGACTTAACCCCTGTCAAAGTAAGAACTTTAACCTTATCAACTGCGAAAAATAACGTAATCATCGCCGCAAAACGCTTTTGACCGCTGGCCATGCCAGACACCCTGAAAGCCCAAACATCAAGTTTCACAATTACCGATCGACTTGTAGGATTCTACCTTTTTTGACGTAGGAAACTTCCTGTTTTGTACTTGTTCGCCCCTCGCTTCATGCTGCTGTCGCTTCTTCTGAGCTAATGTGACCGCTTTATTTGCACCTGCATGGAATTTGATTATGAACACCGTTTTTATTATCGACGACCACCCCGTTATACGGCTTGCCATCAGAATGTTACTGGAACACGAAGGCTACAAAGTCGTTGGAGAAACGGATAACGGATGCGATGCCATACAAATGGTCCGTGAATGCCTGCCCGACCTGGTAGTTCTGGATATCAGCATCCCGAAACTTGACGGCCTCGAAGTACTTTGCCGATTCAACGCCATGAACACTTCGATGAAAACCCTGGTGCTCACGGCCCAGTGCCCAACCCTGTTCGCCACGCGCTGCATGCGTTCCGGCGCTGACGGTTATGTCTGCAAGGAAGGCGACCTGACCGAACTGCTGAGCGCCATTCGTGCCGTACTATCCGGTTACAACTACTTCCCCAGCCAGGCATTGAATGCAAATGGAACGGAAGGCGCGGACACTCAGGAGCTGGAACTATTCAAAGCCGTTAACGACCGCGAACTCATGGTCCTGCAACTTTTTGCACAAGGTCGCACTAACAAGGAAATAGCCAAAGGCATGTTCCTGAGCAATAAAACAGTCAGCACCTATAAAAAGCGTTTAATGCAAAAACTAAAAGCCCAATCTTTAGTTGAGCTTATCGAGATGGCAAAACGAAACGCGCTAGTGTGAGAAAACGGATGCCCAGCCGTATCAAGGACTATTTGATCATATTGAGTGCCAGCTTGTACTTCAGCACTGCCGTGCTCGCGGACTCCTCCATCCCCCCACAGCATTTCACCCTATTGAGTCGCGCGGGAACCGTTCAACTGGACACTCGACTGGACAGGGCCCAGCGCCAGTGGCTGCAGTACAAGCGCGAGCTGGTACTGGGTACCGCCGCGCCTGACTACCCGCCGTTCGACCTCACCTCCAGTGGCCGCGACTACGAGGGGCTCACGGCAGATTATGCGGGTCTGCTGGCCAAGGCGCTCGCCATACCGGTCAAGGTCCTGCGTTACCCTTCCCGTTTGTCCGCCATTGAAGCCCTTGAAGCCGGCGACATTGACTTGCTGGGCTCCTCCAATGGCTTTGAGGCCGCCAACCCCCATCTCACACTGTCGGCCCCTTATGCCGTGGACCAGCCGGTACTGGTCACTCGCGAAGGAGAAACCCGCAGTCTCGGCAATGGCCTGGAAGGGTTGCGCTTGAGCCTGGTTTACCATTACCTGCCCCTCGAAGAGGTGGAGAAGCTGTACCCCAAGGCGGATATCCGCCCCTATCCCTCTTATCAGAATGCGCTGAATGCCGTGGCATTCGACCAGGCGGATGTGTTTCTCGGCGACACCATTTCCACCCATTTCATGATTAACAAGGGCTACCTCAAGAACATTCGCATGGCCAATTTCGGCAAACATGAGGCTTACGGTTTCAGCTTTGCCCTGCGCCACGACAACCTGATTCTCTTGAGCATTGTCGACACGGTGCTGGCGGCTGTGCCCATCAACGAACGCGACAGCATCGCCAAGCGCTGGAGCGCCGGCAGCGACATCCTGCTGACCGACAAGAAACTGCAACTGACCCCGCGCGAAGAACGCTGGTTGAAGGCCAATCCGGTTGTGAAGGTTGTCGTCAATGAAACCTTTGCCCCCCTCACCTTCTTCGACGCGGAGGGCAACTTTCGCGGTATCACCGCCGACCTCCTGGAACTCATTCGCTTGCGTACCGGCTTGCGTTTCGCGGTTCAGCGCGGGCGTGAGGTCGACGATATGATCGAGCAGGTCGCCGCACAGAATGTCGACATCATCGGGGCCATCGTGCCGAGCAACCAACGGGAGGCGCAGTTGAGTTTCAGCCGCCCCTACCTGGAAAACTCCTATGTGCTGCTGACCCGCAAAGAGCCTGGAGCGCCCCTGAACCTGGAGCAGATGACGGGCAAGCGCCTGGCGGTGACCCAAGGTACCCCACTGGCCGATACCTTGCGCAAGGACTATCCCCGGATTCAACTGGTGGAAACCGGCGACACCTTCAGGTCATCCGAGTTGCTCGCACAAGGGCAAGTGGACGGCGCTGTGAACACGCTGCTGATCGCCAACTACTTCCTGTCTTCGAAGGTTTTCCGGGACAAGTTGCAGATCACTACCACCATCGGCACCAGCCCGGCGACGTTCGCCCTGGCCACATCCCGCCATGCCACCGAATTGAGCTCGATCCTCGACAAAGCGCTGCTCAGTATCGCCCCGGATGAAATGGGCGTGATCAACAGTCGCTGGCGCGGCTACACCGTCGAGTCCGACAGCTATTGGCGCAATTACAACCAGCTGATTGCCAGGATCGTCATCGGAACCGGGTTGTTGCTCCTGGTTTCGCTGACCTGGAACGCCTACATGCGCCGCCAGATCAGGCAACGAAAAATGGCCGAGCGCGCCCTCAACGACCAGTTCGAGTTCATGCGCGCGCTGGTCAACGAAACGCCACACCCCATCTATGTACGCGATCGTAACGGCTTGCTGCAAACCTGCAATGACAGCTACCTGCAGACATTCGACGTCAAGCGAGAGGAGGTGATCGGCAAAAGCGTGACCCAGATGAACATGGCCCTGGCGCCCGAAGCGGCGCAGTACCATGCCGATTACCTGCGGGTGGTGGCCGAGGGCACGCCATTGATCCTGGACCGCACCCTGCATATCCATGAAAGGAAGCTGACGATCTACCACTGGATCCTGCCCTACCGCGACTCCATCGGCGAAGTCCAGGGCATCATTGGCGGCTGGATCGACATCAGTGAACGGCGCCAGTTGTTTGATGAGCTGCGTGCCGCCAAGGAACGCGCCGATGAGGCCAACCGCGCCAAAAGCACCTTCCTTGCCACCATGAGCCACGAGATACGCACGCCGATGAACGCGGTAATCGGCATGCTGGAACTGACGCTCAAGCGCGCCGACCAGGGCCATCTCGACCGGCCGGCGATAGAAGTCGCGTACAACTCGGCCAGGGATCTGCTGGAGCTGATCGGCGATATTCTCGATATCGCGCGTATTGAGTCAGGGCGCCTGAGCCTGGCCCCGGAGCGCGTCAACCTGCGGGAGGTGATTGAGTCGGTGGTGCGTGTCTTCGATGGGCTTGCCCGCCAGAAAACCCTCAGCCTGCTATTGGAATTCAAGCCCGATCCGAGCGACATCGAAGTCTTGATCGACCCGCTGCGCTTCAAGCAAGTGCTGTCCAACCTCGTGAGCAACGCCATCAAGTTCACCGAACATGGGCAGGTGAAGATCAAGGTTGAGGTGCAACCGAGCCAGACACCGGAACAGGTCGAACTGAAGCTGGTGGTGGAGGACACCGGCATAGGCATCAACCGGGAAGACCAGCAGCGCCTGTTCGAGCCATTCGCCCAGGCCGACAACTCCGGGCACCTGGCCAGAAGTGGCGCCGGCCTGGGCCTGGTGATCTGCCGCAGCCTCTGCGCAATGATGGGCGGCCAGTTAAGCTTGAGCAGCGTGCCCATGGTCGGCACCCAGGTGCACGTCAACCTGAAAATGCCGCGCCTGCACCCGGTCACGACCGTGGGCGAGCATGCACCTGCCAAGCCGGCCTCTACCCCGGTACTCAATGTGCTGGTGGTAGACGACCACCCGGCGAACCGCCTGCTGATGTGCCAGCAACTGGGCTACCTGGGCCATCAGTTCACCGCCGCCGAGCACGGTGCCGCCGGGTTCCAGGCCTGGCGCCAGGAACAGTTCGACCTGGTGATCGCCGACTGCAACATGCCCATCATGAATGGCTACGAGTTAAGCCGTTCCATTCGTGAGTACGAGCAACGCGAACAGTTGGCACCCTGCGTGGTACTGGGGTTCACCGCCAATGCCCAACCGGAAGAAAGACAACGCTGCCTGGAAGCGGGCATGGACGACTGCCTGTTCAAGCCCATCAGTCTCACGATACTGGAGCGGCAACTGGCGCAGATCACACCGCAGCCCACGAGCCAGCGCCTGGACCTGAGTTGCCTGGACGCGCTGACGGGAGGCGATCCGCAATTGAGTCGACGGTTGCTCGAAGAACTGCTGACCAGCAGCGTTCATGATCGTCAGGCACTCACCGCGCTACTGGAGCGCAAGGCGTCGCCCATGGACATCATCGAACAAGCCCACAAGATCAAGGGGGCCGCACGCATCGTCCAAGCCAATGCCCTGGCCGGGCAATGCGAAGCCCTGGAACAAGCCTGTTCCCGCGACGATGATCGGCGAGTGGTCGAGGCGGGGATCAAATCCCTGGAAAAGCTCATGCTCGAGCTGGAACGGGCGCTGCAAGTTCAACTGCATGAACTGGACAGCCAATAAGTCAGTGTAGGAGCGAGCTTGCTCGCGAAAAACTCACAGGCACCGCGTTCATTCAGGAAGCACGCGTTATCGTTGACATTTTTCGCGAGCAAGCTCGCTCCTACAAGGGCGGTATACGCTTAACTGACTGGCGTTCCCCGCCTCGCTCGCTCAGCAATCGGTCAAGCGCAGGAAAATAGCCGCCAGCTGTTCGATACCCAACTGGTCCTCGGGGGTAAAACGAGCCAGCGACGGGCTGTCGAGGTCAAGGACGCCAATCAATTGGCCGTTCTTGACCAGCGGCACCACCAATTCGCTGTTTGAGGCGCTGTCACAGGCAATGTGCCCGGCAAACGCATGCACGTCTTCCACTCGCTGGGTCTGCCGGGTCGCGGCGGCGGCGCCGCACACACCACGACCGAAAGGGATCCGCACACAGGCAATCTGGCCCTGGAATGGGCCAAGCACCAGCTCATCATTGCGATTGAGGTAGAAACCCGCCCAGTTCAGGTCGTCCAGTTGATTGAACAGGAACGCGGAGAATTGCGCACTGTTGGCGATGAAATCCCGCTCATCGGCCAGCAGCGATTCCAGTTGCGCGCACAGCAGCGCATAGCCATCCAGACCGGTGCCGGTCTGTTGCAAATCGATCATGGTTGACGCTCCAGCAATTTGAGACCCACCCAGTAACGGGCGAACTGATAGGCACAACGGCCATTACGGTTACCGCGGCCGGTAGCCCAGCGCACGGCGAGAATGTCGAGTTGTTCATCGCGCTGCCACTGCAGGCCGGCCTTGTCTGCAAGCTCACCGATCCAGTGTTCCACCACATCCAGGAAGTGTTCCTGGGTGAATGGGTAGAACGACAGCCACAGGCCAAAACGGTCGGACAAGGCGATCTTGTCTTCCACCGCCTCACTCGGGTGCAGTTCACCATCCACGCGCTTCCAATTGTCGTTGTCACTCTGGTTCTCCGGCACCAAGTGACGGCGGTTGGAGGTGGCGTACAGCAATACGTTTTCCGGCGCCTGCTCCAGGGAGCCATCCAGTACACTCTTGAGCACGCGATAGTCGCCTTCGCCTGCTTCGAACGAGAGGTCGTCGCAGAACAGAATGAAACGCTGCGGCAGCTTGAGCAGTTGCTCGACCACGCGCGGCAGGTCGGCCAGGTGGTCGCGCTCGATTTCGATCAAGCGCAGGCCGGCCTTGGCATGCTGGGCGAGCAAGGCGCGGACCATGGAGGACTTGCCGGTACCACGCGAACCCCATAGCAGCGCATGGTTGGCGGGTAAGCCGTCAAGAAACTGCTGGGTGTTGCGCGCCAGCGTTTCGCGTTGCTTGTCGACGCCGATCAGGTCCGACAAACGCATGTCCAGGCTCACTTGCAGCGGCAACAGGAAGCCTGTGCGGCCTTCGCGCTGCCAGCGCGCAGCCAGGCAGTGATTCCAGTCAATGGCTTGGCGCGCAGCGGGTAACAGGGGTTCCAGGCGCGCGAGCACTGCGTCAGCCCGCTCAAGAAAGGCATTCAATCGAGAATCCATGTCTATTCCTCTGGCAAGTTCTTGTAAAAGATGGCGTATTGGCAACCAGCGGCAGACCGCACAAGGCTGCGAAATTCGATTCATGCCGGGCAAGTCAGCATTGGTGGATGTTCAGCTATGCTTGCCGGGCGAAGGGAAACGTGAAGTGGTTCAACACTCGATGGATATCAAGTTCGCCCACCGCTTGTCTTATAAACAAGCCAGATTGACTGTGCTGGTCGGTTTCGTCTTGGGAACCTTGCTCAGTCTTATCCAAATCGGCATTGATTATGCCAGCGAAGACGCATCCATCAACCGTGAAATACGCTCGCTGATCGAAATCAGCCACAATCCCGCCTCGCGCATCGCCTATAACATCGATGCCGAACTCGCCCAGGAACTGACCCTGGGCCTGCTGCACTCCCCTGCCATTGTTCACGCCCAGTTGATCGACAACAACGGCGTGGTGCTGGCCGACGTCGACCGGCCGCGCAAGGAAAGCCATTACCGGCCCGTCAGCGATTTTCTGTTTGGCGCCAACCGTCCATTCGAGGACCGTCTGTACCTCAGCCACATGCCCGACGAATCCCTCGGCGTGTTGCGCCTTGATGTAGACACCTATGCGTTTGGCAGCCGCTTCCTGCGCCGCGCCGAGGTCACGTTGCTCAACGGTTTTATTCGCAGCCTGCTGTTGACCGGGATCCTGCTGGGCTTGTTCTACGTCATGCTCACCCAACCGCTGGTGCGCATTATTCGAGCGTTGAGCACGCGCCGACAGGCGCGCCTGGACTGCCCGCCGGGGCATGAGCATGACGAAATCGGTGTGCTGGTCAACGTTGCCAACCAGCAGTTCGAAAACATGGAAACCGAGATTCAGCAGCGTCGCCATGCCGAGGATCGTCTCACCGAATACCTGGGTCAGCTCGAAGACATCGTTTCTGCGCGCACCCTCGAGCTCAAGACCAGCAACCAACGCTTGAGCCAGTTCAATGATGAACTGGAGGCTGCCAGATTGACCGCCCTGGAAATGGCCCAGGCGCGCGCGGCGTTCCTGGCCAACATGAGCCATGAAATCCGCACCCCGCTCAATGGCCTGCTGGGCATGATTGCCCTGTCGCTGGACAGCTCGCTCAATGCCGAGCAGCGCCAGCAACTGTCCATCGCCCATGACTCCGGCAAGGTCCTGGTGGAGTTGCTCAACGATATCCTCGACTTGTCCAAGTTCGACGCCGGTCAACTGGAGCTTGAGCGTATCGCGTTCGACCTGGGCTCACTGGTGGAAGACACCGCCAACCTGTTGTCGCAAAACGCCGCACCCAGCGTGGAACTGACCTGCCTGATCGACCCGCTGTTTCCTGCCCAGGTGATTGGCGACCCGACGCGGGTACGGCAAATCGTCAGTAACCTGCTGTCCAATGCCTTGAAGTTCACCCGCTTCGGCCGCGTCGATGTGCGCCTGAGCCAACACGGCGATGGCGTACGCATTGAGGTGTGCGATACCGGCATCGGCATTGCCCAGGACGCGCAGGTGAAGATTTTCCAGCCGTTTACCCAGGCCGGCGCCGGTATCACGCGCCAATTTGGCGGCACGGGCCTGGGGCTCGCATTGACCCATAACCTGTGCGAGGCCATGCAGGGCCGCTTGAGTATCAGTTCGGAGGTGGGCTTCGGCAGCCAGTTCTGCGTCGACCTGCCGCTGCCCACCCACTTGCCGGCGGTGGCTCAAGTCCCACTGGCCGGAGACGTGATCGTCATTACCAACCCAAGCAGTGGCCTGGGAGAGTTGCTCACCCTGCTGCTGCCCCACTGGGGGTTGGCGCCGCGTTGTTATTCCATGGAAGACGACCTGAGCGGACAGCATCCCGACCTGTTGATCACCGATTGCCCGGAGTGCCTGTTCCGCCTGAGACTGGGCATTACCGCGCCGATCCTGGTAGTGACGGCCTATGGCAATTTCATGCCCGGCGAAGAAGTCGCGGCGCTGGCACCGCTGCAGCAACAGGCCCGCCCGCTGAGCCGTAACGCGCTCTATCAGATCCTGCAGCGTAATTTGCACAGCGACACGCAACCGATGGCGGACCCGGTGCGAATCGACGCCACGTCACTCAGCCATCGCGCGCGCATCCTGCTGGTGGAGGACAACCCGGTCAATCAACTGGTGGCCAAGGGCATGCTCGGCAAGCTTGGCTGCGAGGTCATTGTGGCCGCCCATGGTGGCGAAGCCCTCAAGTGTCTTGAGGACCAGCGTTTCGATCTGGTGTTGATGGACTGCAACATGCCCGTCATGAACGGCTACGAAGCGAGCCGGCAGATTCGCCGGAGCGGCCGCTGGCCAGACCTGCCGATCGTCGCCTTGACCGCCAACGCCCTCGCCGAAGAGCGCGAACGTTGCCGTGCGGCGGGGATGAATGACTACTTGGCCAAGCCATTTCGCCGTGAAGAACTCAAGGCCCTGCTGGACCTGTGGGTGCCTGAGACGACAAGCCTATGACTTGGGCCGGCATCGGTCATTTGAGCAGCGCTTCAATCTCCTGGCTCAGATCCTGAGGCTTGGTGGTCGGCGCAAAACGCTTGACCTGCCTGCCATCACGCCCGATGAGGAACTTGGTGAAATTCCATTTGATATTCTTTGAGCCCAGCAGCCCCGGCGCCTGCTTTTTCAGCTGCACGAACAGCGGGTGGGCGTCGCTGCCGTTGACGTCGATCTTTTTGAACAAAGGAAAACTGACGCCGAAGTTCAGCTCGCAGAACTCGGCAATCGCGCCTTCGTTGCCTGGCTCCTGCTTGCCGAACTGATTGCACGGAAAACCCAGCACCACCAGGCCCTGGTCCTTGTATTGCTGCCAGAGTTGTTCCAGGCCCTTGTACTGCGGGGTGAAACCACATTTGCTGGCGGTATTGACCACCAGGATGGCCTTGCCGGCAAAATCGGCCAAGGTCTTTTGCTCACCCTTGATGGTGGTGCAAGGGATGCTCAGCAGGTTGTCGCTCATGGCAGTGACTCTGGCAAAGGGGAAGCAGAAAGATAGTACGCAATTGAATTGTGTACAAACTAATAAGCGGGAATGATGACGTGCCATCAACCAGCCCCCAAGGCATTTTGTAGGAGCGAGCTTGCTCGCGAAAAACTCACAGTCACCGCGCTCATTCAGAAAGCACGCATTATCGTCGACATTTTTCGCGAGCAAGCTCGCTCCTACAAAGGGCGATGTACGCTTAACGGACTGGCATTCCCACATTGTGGCCGAACACGTGTTCTCTCAGCGCGGCACCAGCTCCAGGCACACCGAGTTGATGCAGTAACGCAGCCCGGTCGGCGGCGGGCCGTCCGGGAACACGTGCCCCAGGTGTGCATCGCATTTGGCGCAGGTGACTTCGGTGCGGATCATGCCGTGGCTGACATCGCGGATCTCGACCATGGCACTGTCGGCAATCGGCTCGTAGAAGCTGGGCCAGCCGCAGCCCGAGTCAAACTTGGCGGTGGAATCGAACAGCGGCTCATTGCAGCAAATGCAGTGATACACACCGTCGGTCCTGGTTTCGTTGTACTTGCCGCTGAAAGGTCGCTCGGTGCCTTTGAGACGGCACACGTTGTACTGCTCCGGATCGAGCATGGCTTTCCATTCTTCAACGGTTTTCTGCAGCTTTTCCATGGGTACACCTCGGCAACTGAAAAACCCTGATCTGTGTCTTTTCCGTGGATCAGGCGGCACGTATGATTGCGCCTCTTTAAAACACCAGTCTGGCACCCGCGCCACCGGCATTCAAACGTATTTAAGGTGCGGGCCGCGCAGGATTCACAGTACGGTAGTGCCCACGCCGTCTGGAACGTTCATTTTCAGGATCACATCGCCATGCAGGTCAGCAAATCGAACAAGCTCGCCAACGTCTGCTACGACATTCGCGGCCCGGTGCTCAAGCACGCCAAACGCCTGGAAGAGGAAGGCCACCGCATCCTCAAGCTGAACATCGGCAACCCGGCGCCCTTTGGTTTCGAAGCGCCCGACGAAATCCTCCAGGACGTGATCCGCAACCTGCCCACGGCCCAGGGCTACAGCGACTCCAAAGGCCTGTTCAGCGCGCGCAAGGCGGTGATGCAGTACTACCAGCAGAAGCAGGTGGAAGGTGTCGGGATTGAGGACATCTACCTGGGCAATGGCGTGTCCGAGCTGATCGTGATGTCGCTGCAGGCCCTGCTCAACAATGGCGACGAAGTGCTGGTGCCGGCGCCGGACTACCCATTGTGGACCGCCGCCGTGACCCTGGCCGGTGGCCACCCGGTGCATTACCTCTGCGACGAAGGTGCCGACTGGTTCCCTGACCTGGCCGATATCAAGGCCAAGATCACCCCGAACACAAAGGCCCTGGTGATCATCAACCCGAACAATCCCACCGGCGCCGTGTATTCCAGGGAAGTGCTGCTGGGCATGCTTGAACTGGCACGCCAACACAACCTGGTGGTGTTCTCCGACGAGATCTACGACAAGATCCTCTACGATGACGCGGTCCACGTATGCACCGCCTCCCTGGCACCCGACCTGCTGTGCCTGACCTTCAACGGGTTGTCCAAGTCCTACCGCGTCGCGGGCTTCCGCTCCGGCTGGATCGCCATCTCCGGGCCCAAGCACAACGCCCAGAGCTATATCGAAGGCATCGACATGCTGGCCAACATGCGCCTGTGCGCCAACGTGCCGAGCCAGCACGCGATCCAGACAGCCCTCGGCGGCTACCAGAGCATCAACGACCTGGTCCTGCCCCAGGGTCGGCTGCTGGAGCAGCGCAACCGTACCTGGGAGCTGCTCAACGCCATCCCGGGCGTCAGCTGCGTGAAGCCCATGGGGGCGTTGTACGCGTTCCCGCGGATTGACCCGAAAGTCTGCCCGATCCTCAACGACGAAAAATTCGTGCTCGACCTGCTGCTGTCGGAAAAGCTGCTGGTAGTGCAAGGCACCGCGTTCAACTGGCCGTGGCCGGACCACTTCCGCGTGGTGACCCTACCGCGCGTGGATGAGCTGGATATGGCCATTGGTCGCATCGGCAACTTCCTCAAGTCCTATCGCCAGTAAGGGAAATGTGGCTGTACGACCTTCATTTGGTCGTACAGCGATTATCTGGCAACACTTCTTTGGCAAGGGCAGGCTCGGCGCCGACGGTGGCACCGCGCCAGCCGCCCTGCCCCAGTGTTAACGGGCTGTTCGACACGCCTGGCGGCTAATCGACAGGGGATTGGATGTGGGAAAATCCCTTCAAGGCGCTACATTTTTGCTGTAGGACACAGTTTGAAATAGTCGCCCGGTTGAATCACCCCAGGCCGCACCTTATATACCCCGCAGTAAGCGACATATTAAGCATGAGGAGAATTCTACAACCATGATGCGCATCCTGCTGTTCTTGGCCACTAACCTGGCAGTCGTACTGATTGCCAGCGTCACCCTGAGCCTTTTTGGCTTCAATGGGTTCATGGCGGCCAACGGGGTTGATCTGAACCTCAATCAGCTGCTGATTTTCTGTGCGGTCTTTGGTTTTGCCGGTTCGCTGTTCTCGCTGTTCATCTCCAAGTGGATGGCGAAAATGAGCACCAGCACCCAGATCATCACTCAACCACGCACTCGCCATGAACAATGGCTGATGCAAACCGTGGAGCAGTTGTCTCAAGAAGCAGGCATCAAAATGCCCGAGGTGGGGATTTTCCCTGCTTACGAGGCCAACGCCTTTGCCACCGGCTGGAACAAGAACGACGCACTGGTCGCCGTCAGCCAGGGCCTGCTGGAGCGTTTCTCGCCGGACGAAGTCAAAGCGGTGCTGGCACACGAGATCGGCCACGTGGCCAATGGCGACATGGTCACCCTCGCACTGGTACAGGGCGTGGTGAACACCTTCGTGATGTTCTTCGCACGGATCATCGGCAACTTCGTCGACAAGGTGATCTTCAAGAACGAAGAAGGCCGCGGTATCGCCTACTTCGTGGCAACCATCTTCGCCGAGCTGGTGCTGGGTTTCCTGGCCAGCGCCATCGTGATGTGGTTCTCGCGTAAACGTGAGTTCCGCGCAGACGAAGCCGGCGCACGCCTGGCGGGCACCAGCGCGATGATCGGCGCACTGCAGCGCCTGCGCTCCGAACAAGGCCTGCCGGTGCATATGCCGGACAGCCTGACCGCCTTTGGTATCAACGGCGGCATCAAGCAAGGCCTGGCACGCATGTTCATGAGCCACCCACCGCTGGAAGAGCGGATTGACGCATTGCGTCGTCGCGGCTGACAGCATCGGGCAAGACAAAAGGGGCGATTGAATCGCCCCTTTTTTGCGGGCGTGATTCAGACCCTGGTCAACCGGTAAACCCGCTCGTCAAGGCGGGTGACGCCGTCCTGAACAAACTTCCAGCTTTCGCCCAGAATGTCCTGCTCTTCGAGCCTGTCCAATGCCCAGTGCTCGCCCAGCAATACGCGCACTTCAGCATCGCTGACGGCAAAAGGCGGCCCGGCCTTTTGCACCTGGTCGTAATCGAGCGTAACCAGCAGGCCCTGGCAACCACGGCCCAGCAAGGCAGTGAGGCGCTCGGCGTATTGGGCACGCATCAACGGCGGCAACGCGATCAACGCTGCACGGTCATACAGGGCGCTGCAACCAGCGACTGCCTGTGCATCGAGCGCGAAGAAATCACCACACCACACTTCGATCTGACTCGTCTGGTAGACCTTGAAGTCGCCCCTTCGGCTGATCTGCGGCGCCAGCCCCTGCTCGTTGAAAAACGCCTCCACCGCCTGCTCGGACAGTTCCACCCCCACCACGTGGCAACCCTGACTGGCCAGCCATACCAGATCCAGGCTTTTGCCACACAACGGCACCAGCACCTTGGCCCCGTCCACCAGCCCCAACTGCGGCCAATGCCGCTGCAGATAGGGGTTGACCTCTGGCAAATGAAAGCCAATCTGGTTGCGGGCCCAACGCTCCTGCCAAAACTCAGGCTGCATAAATCACCTCGAAAATTCGATCAAAAAGCACTAAAACTTATATTAGATTTTGATTGATGATCTGACTGAAGATGGGCCTATGTTAACTCTCAGGACCCCTATTATGCTCCCCAGCCTGTTTATCTCGCACGGTTCCCCCATGCTCGCCCTGCAACCCGGCGCGAGCGGCCCGGCGTTGCAACGCCTGGCGGCCGAGTTGCCGCGCCCGAAGGCGATTTTGGTGGTATCGGCGCATTGGGAAAGCCAGGAGTTGCTGGTCAGTGGCGCCAGCGCACCCGAGACCTGGCATGACTTCGGGGGTTTCCCTCGCGAGCTGTTTGCCGTGCAGTATCCCGCGCCGGGCGACCCACGGCTGGCCGCTGAAATCGTCGAATTGCTGCATGCCGATGGCCTGGGTGCGCACATCGATGAGCACCGCCCCTTCGACCATGGCACCTGGGTGCCCCTGTCGCTGATGTACCCGGCGGCGGATATCCCGGTGGTGCAAGTGTCGTTGCCCAGCCGCCTGGGCCCGGCCCTGCAGAGCAGGGTTGGACGTGCTCTCGGCGGGTTGCGTGAACAAGGTGTGTTGTTGATTGGCTCCGGCAGCATCACTCATAACCTGAGCGAACTGGACTGGCATGCAGGACCTGAGAGCATTGAGCCCTGGGCGCAGGAATTCCGTGATTGGATCGTGGAAAAGCTGGAGATCAACGATGAAACCACCTTGCACGACTATCGTCGCGAGGCTCCCCATGCGGTGCGTAGCCATCCCAGCGATGAACATCTTCTGCCATTGTTCTTTGCACAAGGCGCCGGAAAGTTATTCAGCGTCACGCATCAGGGTTTTACGATGGGAGCGTTAGGCATGGATATTTATCGATTTGATTAACTCATCGCAAGTCAATTGCTCGCGAATAACTATCTGGACTGGTTTGTCCGCATACTAAAGCAGTGGTGAATCATATGACCAGCGCGCCCAACTCACTGTTGAGCCAATCACGCTCACTGTCCTTGACACCCACTCGACAAGCTGTCTGTCAATACACTGGTCAAAGTCTTGGCCGTACTCTGGGTCAGCCAGTGGCTTCGAGCGTCATACGGCGCAGATTTGTAAGGTCAGGCGAAGAAGAGAAAGACATGATATGAGGATTCTTCCTCGCTCCGCCATTGGGGATCCCCTCTATTGAACCAATTGTGTCGGACGTCGGCACATAGTATTTCCCGTCGTTGCGCTGAAGAATCAGATCTTCGATATTACGTCCACTCGAGAGGGTCTTGATCACTTCATCAAGCTCAAATGAACGCGCGTTGTTAAGTGGGTGATCCGCCTTATTTGCCCAAACATGAAGATGTAACGTAGCTGTTTTTTCTGCAACCGGAAAATGGAAAAACATTTTCACCTTGTCTTTCTGAGCATTGACATCATAGACCTCAGAAAGATGATGCAGAGAATCGTCCCTCAGTTTCTGCAGCATTGGCAGATCGCTTTTATTCAAATCCAGAATGGAGGAGAGGTATTTAACATGGGTACCCTCCTCGATTTGATCCAGCGTTCTTGAATTATTCTTATAGTCGCCCTTGAGTTGATGAGCGCTGGTCGCTGCCTCGCCCGTCATTTTATCTACCAGAGGCATTTGCTGGTTCGGATGAATCGCCCAGGCGCCCAAGGTAACGCCACCTTTTTTATCCTTGAGCGTCTTTTCATTTTCGGAGTATTCCTTCATATCAATATAGGGCAGATTGGGAAATATCAAAAAGCCATTTAACGCCTTGTCCAGAGGACTAAAATATTCGAATCTTTTTGGAGAGAGCTGATAACCAGCACTGTCTTTGCAGGGTGTCAAATTCAGAAAATCATGCAGGAACTTTGTGACACCTTCGACCTTGTGGTAAGTATCTTTCAGCTTCCCAAGGCTTTCTCTATCAAAACTCAAGACATTGCAATCGGGCGCTTGATACTTCTTCGTTCCGACACCCGAATAAAACCTGAACTCTCCATATCGATCGCCTTGAGCAGTATCATTGATGAACAAGCCGGTATTTAAATTATAACCATCAGGGGTCTTGTGAGCGAACACCGTGCGCTCTCCCTGAGAACACTGCGCCGAGCGGTCATTAAGATTTATATCGACATTGAGCTGATCCAATGCTCTCTGCATCGGGTGTGATCGTTTATTCGGGGAACTCTCATAAAGGCTCCCCCCCTTATTCATGGGGCGCGCCTCCAACCTGCTCATGGACTCATAACTTTGTGCCAGCTGATTATTTTGTATTCTCATTTCCACACGCTCTTTTTGTTAACCAGAGCGAAAGTACTTTTCCAGTCTATCCGACGTGTATAAGCTTTTTCCGAAGAGCGCCCAAAAACCTTCCTGACTTATTCAGACATTACACCTGTAACTTGTTAATCATCCGACGTACTGTTACTAAATTTCAAACAAAAAAAATCCCCGAACCAGTCGGGGATTTTTTATGTGCGATCAATCAGCCTGACGGCGGATCAATCTTCGCGGTAGCGACGCAGCTTCAACTGCTTACCGGCAACGCGAGTGTCTTTCAACTTGGCCAGCAGTTTTTCCAGGCCGTCTTCCGGCAGCTCCACCAGGGAGAAGCTGTCACGCACCTGGATGCGACCGATGGCTTCACGTGCCAGGCCACCCTCGTTGAGGATAGCGCCCAGCAGGTTCTTGGCCGCAATACCGTCACGCGCGCCCAGCGCGGTACGGCAACGGGCACGGCCTTCAGCCAATGGAACCGGAGCGCGACGCTCACGATCACCACGGTCCGGACGGTCGCCGGTACGCTCTGGACGATCACCGCGTGGCGCGTTGTTCGGTACCAGTGGGCGTTCTTTCTCAATGGCCGCCAGGGTCAGGGCCTGACCGTTGGTGGCTTTGCGCAGCAACGCTGCAGCCAGGGCACGGGGGGTGCAACCGATATCGGCGGTCAGGCGGTCCAGCAGGTCGCCGTGGGTCGATTCAGCGTCAGCCACCAGTGGCGCCAGGCTGTTGGTCAGTTTCTTGATGCGCGCATCGAGAACGGCCTGGGCATCCGGCAGGCGGACTTCGGCAACTTTCTGCCCGGTTACACGCTCGATCACTTGCAGCATGCGGCGCTCACGTGGCGTGACCAGCAGCAGCGCACGACCTTCGCGACCGGCACGGCCGGTACGGCCGATACGGTGAACGTAGGATTCCGGATCGTAAGGCATGTCAACGTTGAACACGTGGGTGATACGTGGAACGTCGAGGCCACGGGCAGCAACGTCGGTCGCCACAACGATGTCCAGGCGGCCATCCTTGAGGGAGTCGATCACGCGCTCACGCTGGTTCTGGGCAATGTCACCGTTCAGCGCAGCGGCCTTGTAGCCTTTGGCTTCCAGGGCACTGGCCAGGTCCAGGGTCGCTTGCTTGGTGCGCACGAACATGATCAGGGCGTCGAAGTCTTCGACTTCCAGCAGGCTCAATACAGCCGAGGTCTTCTGGTCAGCGTGAACCAACAGGTGAGCCTGTTCGATCGCGGTGACGGTCTGGGTCTTGGTCTGGATCTTCACGTGTTGCGGATCGCGCAGGTGGCGTTCGGCAATGGCACGGATCGACTGCGGCAGGGTGGCCGAGAACAGCACGGTCTGACGGGTCGGTGGCAGTGCCTTGAAGATGACTTCCAGGTCATCCATGAAGCCCAGCTTCAACATTTCGTCGGCTTCGTCCAGAACCAGGTGGTTCACGGTCGACAGCACTTTCTCGTCACGACGCAGGTGGTCGCACAGACGGCCCGGGGTGGCGACAACGATCTGTGCGCCGTTACGGATGGCTTTCAGTTGTGGGCCCATAGGCGCGCCGCCGTAAACGGCCACAACGGTTACACCTGGCATTTGCTTGGCGTAGGTTTCGAAAGCGGTTGCTACTTGCAGCGCCAACTCACGGGTTGGCGCCAGGATCAGGGCTTGCGGCTCGCGCTTGGCAGGATCGATGCAATGCAGAATAGGCAGGGCGAACGCGGCGGTTTTACCGGTACCGGTTTGCGCCTGGCCAATCATGTCCTGGCCGGCCATGATGATCGGGATCGATTGCTGCTGAATAGCCGAAGGTTCTTCGTAGCCAGTCGCGATGACAGCGGCGAGAATGTTCGGGTTAAGATTAAAAGCGGCGAAGCCGCCGGTTTCCTGGGTCATGGGTCTGCCTCTAAGTGCATCCGCAAAGACCCATGCTCCAAAGCTGCGCATGCCGTGTTGAGACTCAAGAGTCGCCCTGGCTGCTTTGTCGGCGGGGATTTGCGAAAACGAATGAATGAAAAAGATTCGTCAAGGAAGAGTCCGCTGTGCGGACGTGCAGCCGAAGCTGACTTCGGGGAATTGCGCTACCTAAACGCGGCCCGGTTAAAGGCCGGCGCGCACTATACCGGAAATAGCTGAAAAAGGGAGCTTTTTTTATCGAAAAGCACTGAGAAACCGTGCTGCGACACAGCCTTTGCAGATAACTGCGCCAGGGTCTATTTTTCACAAGCCCGGCCCTGTTGGTCATCACGCTTAAACGGTTCACCTGTCCAGACCGGCCCTTTGGTCTGAAACCTTACCCGCGCCCGAGGGCACACCCGATGAATCAAGCCAGCACCAGCCGCGTCAGCCGTGAACTTCAGGGCCATGTCCTGCTGTTGGGACTGGACCGGGTGGCCAAGCGCAATGCTTTCGACCTGGATCTGCTCAACGAACTGAGCATGGCCTATGGCGAATTTGATCGAAACGATGACGCGCGGGTTGCCGTGGTGTTTGCCCATGGCGACCACTTCACCGCCGGGCTCGACCTGGCCAACGTCAGCGGCGTAATGGCCGGAGGCTGGCAACCGCCCCTGGGTGGCTGCGATCCCTGGGGCGTGTTCGCCGGCCCCAGGGTCAATAAGCCGGTGATCGTTGCCGTCCACGGCTACTGCCTGACCATCGGCATCGAACTGATGCTGGCGGCGGATATCAACCTTTGCGCCAGCAACACTCGCTTCGCGCAGATGGAAGTGCAGCGTGGGATCTTTCCGTTCGGCGGCGCGACATTACGCTTTCATCAGATCGCCGGCTGGGGCAATGCGATGCGCTGGTTGCTGACCGGCGATGAATTTGACGCCCATGAAGCCCTGCGTCTGGGCCTGGTGCAGGAAGTGATGGCCAGCGAAGACCTGCTGCCGCGCGCCATCGAGTTGGCCAATCGCATCGCACGCCAGGCGCCGCTTGGGGTGCAGGCAACGCTGATGTCGGCGCGACTGGCACACAGGGAAGGTGAGACCGTAGCGGCGGCCGCATTGCCGCCGATGGTGGATAAATTGCTCAACAGCGAGGATGCCAAGGAAGGCGTGCGGGCGATGATCGAGAAGCGCCCGGGCGTGTTCAAGGGTATCTGACTTGCCCATACCGGCCTAATGGGCCATAGGCATCTACACAACTCCGCAGCGCCCAACCCTAACCACGATGCGCAGCGAGTCGCCGGTAACCACGATGCGAAGCGAGTCGCCCTTGATCTTGATCTGCTTTTGATCTCAGGCGCCCCGTTAAACCACGCTGGCCGAACGCAGGCTTGAATCCGTGGGCAACCCGGCAGGACGCCGG